>JAIPDR010000056.1 GCA_021737615.1 Desulfohalobiaceae bacterium
ATGATGACCGCAGTCAGCAGGGTGGCCGCCAGCATCCCCAGCAGCCTGACCCTCTGGACATGGACTCCCAGCCCCCTGGCGGTCTCGTCCCCGGCATCGATGGCATTGTAGTTCCAGCTGTTGGCCATGAAGTAGGCCGCGACCAGGACAGTCAGGCCTGTGATCAGGCCGAGCTCGAACCAGCTTGCCCGGGCGGTGTCGCCGAAGGTCCAGAAGACCATGGCTGCAAGCTGGACATCGTCGGCAAAGTACTGCAGGAACATGGTCCCGGCCGTGAACAGGGCCCCGAGGGCCACTCCGGTCAGGATCATGACCTCGGGGCTGGCTCCCCGTATCCTGGAGACCCCCATGATCACTCCGGCTGCGGCCAGGCTGAAGCAAAAAGCGGACAGGGTGGTCAGGTAGATGTTGGTCACGGCCGGATCTCCGGCTTGTGTGCCGGACATGATTCCTGAACCGAGGATCATCACGGAAAAGGCGGCCCCAAAGGCGGCGGCGTGGGAGATGCCCAGGGTAAAGGGGGAACCCAGGGGGTTTCTCAAAATCGACTGCATGACGGCTCCGGACACGGCCAGGCCGGCCCCGGCCGTGACCGCAGCCAGGGCCTGGGGCAGCCTGATGTTCCAGACGATGATCTCCAGGCGGGCGTTGCCCGAGTTCCGGAAAAAGCTTTTGAGCACGGTCAAAAACGGGATGTCCGCCGAGCCCAGGGAGACAGCGGCCAGGACTAGAGCCAGCATGGCCAGGGACAGGAAAAGGACAAACACGCTCTTGCGCCCGATGTAGCGGGTGTATTCTTCAGGGATTCGACCGTCGTCAAAATGCATGCCAGACCTCGCAGACAAAAGGTGATCCTTATTCCAGGGGAATCCTCTTAAAGGCCAGGCCTTGAAACATCCGGTTCAGATCCTTGAAGACCGGCTCTCCCAGGAGAAAGGTATAGATGGAGTCGGCCCGGGCTTCGGGTTTGATGTCTTCGAAACGCTTGGGATAGAGAAGCTTTCCGATAAAATAGGCGTTGGCTAAAATGGAACCGTAGTTTTTGCTGTACCAGTTGTAGGGAAGCAGACCGTAGGCCCGGCCTTTTTGAACAGCGCTCAGGGCCTGGTAAGCCGGATCGTTTTGCAGTTGGAACAGGCCGCCGGCCTGGCTGCCGAGCTGCAGGGTGGCCAGGTCCAGAAAGAGGATGTCCGGATCCCAGACCAGGATCTGTTCCTTGCCGATATCGGCCTGGCTGGGCGTCTTGCCGCCGGGACCGGCGTCGCGGGCAACGTTGTCGGCGTTGACAAAGGTAAAGGGCGGGTAGCCGGGTTCTGTAGAGCGGTAGCCGTGGGCCCCCTTGAAGGCGACCCCGCCGATGAAGACCCCTGGTCTGTCCGCAGGGGGGATGTTGCCGCTGCGCTCCTTAAGGTCTGCAATACATGAGTTGAAGTACGCGATGACCTCCTTGGCCCGCCTGGACTTATCAAGGACCAGGCCCATGATCCGCAGGGAGGCCTCCAGTTCCGGCCGCAGTTCAGCCAAGTTGCCGTAGTTCAGGATGATCACCGGGATGGAGGTCTTGGCCTGGAGTTCTTCGGGGTCGTGGCCCAGGCCCGGGTAGGTCTTGAAGATGACCTGGGGCTGGGGGTCCAGGGCCAGGATAAGCTCCGGGTTGTCATGGCCCCGGAATTCACCGAAGACAGGCCTGGATCTGAACTCAGGGTGGGCCAGGGCATAGGGGCGGGCGTCGAAGCCGCGGCGCCTGGTCTCGATATCGTCCACGGCCACGGCCGTATCCGCGGCCTGGAGGTAGGTCAGCAAACGCAGGCAGCCGGGTCCGGAACAGATGACCCGCTCGACTCTATCCGGAATGGAGACAGCCCGGCCGGCAGCGTCGGTGATGGTCCTGGCGGCCTGGATCGAAGGGCAGGCCAGGAGTCCGGCCAGTAAAAGCGAAAAAACAAAGAGAGGCCTGGATAGGCGCATAAATCCTCCCGGGACCCGATCTGCGGTTCAAGGAAAAAGACATTCGTGTTACGTTTTTATTTTTCGTGTCACGCAGAAGATACAGAAATCCTATTTTGCAGTCAAGACCAAAAAGGCCGGAAAAACCAAGGGGCAGGATTATTGGAAGCGTCTCCCGGCCGTCTCGGCATGGAGATCAATGCTGGCCGGTTCTTTTACGAAGCATCAATGACTCAGATTGGATATCAAGTCAGGGAATGCAGAAAGCAGGACTGTCTTGACGGGATCCCGCCCGGTCCTTTCTCCACCTCGGTCAGAGCCGTGCAGATAGCTTCCTTCATCGGGATCAGCTCAACAGGGATAAGTTCCCGGATGCTATTGTCCCGGCAGACCACTTCATTTTTCAGACCTTCGATGAGCGGTCGGACTACCCCGTTGGGGACCGGGGTGATCAGTTGAACCCAGTAGGCGGAAAGTTTGGGGGTCAGAACAGGCACGGAAAGAATCGCCCGCTTCAAACGCCGGATATTGGCATAGCATAGGATGAGCTCCCGATAGCTGAGCACTTCAGGACCGCAGATCTCCAGGATCCGGCCGGCGGTTTCAGGGGTCGTCAGGCAGCCCAGAAGGTAGTCCATGACATTGCTCACGGCAATGGGCTGACAGCGGGTGTTGACCCACATAGGGGCGATCATCAGCGGCAGGCGTTCCACCAGGTAGCGGATGATCTCGAAGCCGGCTCCCCCGGAACCGATGATGACCCCGGCCCTGAGTTCGGTGGTCCGGATGCTCCCTGAGGCCAGGATCTTGCCCACTTCCTGTCTGCTTGAGAGGTGCTTGGAGAGCTCTTTTTGATGTTCACCCAGCCCGCTTAAGTAGATCACGCGTTCGATCCCGGCCTTTTCCCCGGCAATTCGGAAGTTTTCCGCGGCCTTCCTGTCCTGTTCGATGAACCCTCTGCCTTTTTGTCTGGCAGAGCCCATGGAATGGATCAGATAGTAGGCGACTTCCACCCCCTGCATGGCTTCGCTCAGACCGCTGCCCCTGGCTGGATCGCCTTCCATGACCTCGACCCCGTCCAGGCCGGGAAACATGGCCTCGAATTTTTTCGCGGATCGGACCAGGCATCTGACTTTGATGCCCTGATCTAGCAGCCTTAACAGCAGCCTGCCGCCGATAAAGCCTGTCGCTCCTGTGAGCAGGACGGTTTTTTCATAGCCGGACATAGACCCTCCCTGTCGGTTGCTGTAATAAGGAATTCTAATCTGAAACCTGCTTTCTGTTCAAGCGGCTTTTTTCGTTTAGGCCAGGATGACAGGCTGCATTTTTTGGTATAGAAGATTACTCCATGCGAATCGGATAGAAAAAACAAAGGAAATAAGGATATGGAAATGAAAGAGATTGCCTGGCAGGATTTTGAAGCGGTTGAACTCCGGGCCGGGACCATTATCGAGGTCCTGGATTTTCCGGAAGCCAGAAAACCTGCCTACAAGGTCAAGGTGGACTTCGGGCCAGATATCGGGACCAGAAAGTCCGGCGCCCGGATAAAAGACCTCTACGCTAAAGAAGAGCTGCTCGGCCGGCAGGTGATCGCCGTGGTCAACTTCCCGCCCAAGCAGATCGGCCCGATGCGCTCGGAATGCCTGATCACCGGTTTTTACCGCCAGGACGGCAGCGTGGTCCTGGCGGTTCCCGAACGAGAGGTAGTAAACGGCTCCAAGTTAGGGTGAAACCAAGGTTTCATGGCCCGTTCCTGAAGGTTCTTGAGAAACTTCGTCCTATGAAGAAAAGGGATTCTTCACTCGCCCTGGTTGAATGCGCTTCGCTTAAAGATGATTATCAGGGCAGGCCGACCCGTTCTCTAAGCGAGGTCGCGCAAGAAAACCCTGTTGCCCGATTCGCAAAGAGGTGCCAATGCTCAAAACTGGAGTTTCTTCTTTGATCAAACTGGCAGTCGTAGATTCTATATCTATAATTTCATAGTGTTGTTGTGTATACTAATAAAAATAAATAGTTATAGGTCAGATTTGCTAAAGGCAAATCTGACCTATGATTACCGGCCACCGACCACCGACCACAGTTTCTCCACTTCACCAGTAATTCAGGGCGTTCTTGAATATTTCTGTGAGCTCCTCTCGCCCGACCTCCCGGGGGGCCAGCTTGATGACCCGGTGCTGGGGCAGGGTCCCTTCGACCAGAGCCGGGACGTCTTCTTCGGAGTAGCCCACTGCGGACAGGCCGTTGGGGATGTTCAAGCGTTGCATGAAGTATTGGATCCGCTCGGCCAGGACTTCACCGGCGTCACCAAGGCCTGCCCCGGATATATCCGCTCCCAGGGCTTCGGCCGCCTGGAGATGCTTTTCCGGACAGGCCGGGGCGGTGAAACGAAAGGCGGCCGGAGCGTTCAAGACAACGGCCATCCCGTGCGGAATCAAGGGATGTTCCCCGGGGTACCCGTCCGGATGATAAGTTTTGACATTTCCGGAGACCGGGTAGGACATGCCGTGAGGCAGGGTGACCCCGGCGTTTCCGAAACCTATGCCGGCGAAGGAGGCCGCCAGGAGCATCATGCCCCTGGCCGTTTCGTCCTCAGGGTCTTCCACTGCCCTGATGAAATTCTCATCCATGATCCGCATGGCCTGCAGGGCCCAGAGATCGCTGACCGGATTGGAGCCCTGATAGGCCGGCCTCAGGATAGGCTTTTCCGGTTTGGGCCGCCGGTCAAAGGGCAGGGCGGTGTAGGATTCCACGGCGTGGGTCAGGACGTCCAGCCCGGTGGAGGCGGCGATGATCGGCGGCATGGTCCGGGTGTTCTCCGGATCGACGATGCCCAGGGTCGGCTTCAGACGCCGATGGGCGATGCCTGTCTTGGCGTGCATTTCTTCCAGGTCGAAAATGACCACTCCGGTGGTCTCGCTCCCTGTTCCGGCCGTGGTCGGAACGGCAAAGAGGGGTTTGAGAGCGCCCGGTACGGGCATTCCTTTCCCGATTGGGGCATTGACATAGTCGAGAAAATCGGTTGGCGGATGGCTGGAATAGAGATTGGCGGCCTTGGCCGTATCCATGACCGAGCCGCCGCCAACGGCCACAAAGGCGTCGAAATCCCCTGCAGAGGCAAAGGCGGCGGCATCCCGCAGGGAGGTGTCGGTCGGTTCGACCCGAACCCTGGAAAAGAGTTCGACTTCGATCTTTTCAGCTGCAAGCGACTCCAGGACGTTTTGAACCGGAGCCAGTTCGCTCATGTGGGGATCCGTCAGGACCATGACTCTTTTCACCCCCAACTCCGACAAATCCATTCCTATCTCCCGGGTGGTGCCTTGACCGAAACGGATATTGGAACTGGCCATCTCAAAGGCGGTATCATATTGCATAGTGTCTCCTTGATCCATTTTTGGTTTCCGGACCCCGGGCCCGGAAACCGAAACTGGCTATTAAAATGTACCCCAGTTGCTGGTATACAAACTGCGAACCGGAAAAGTCAACCGCCAAATGATTGACAGGGGGGCTTGTTCATGGAAAGTGTTTGAACACCTCTTGACAAGACACTTCTGCCGGAAGAGCTCTGTCAGGAAATGAAAAAAATATTCAGCTCTGAAGTGAAAAGAGAGAAGCCATGATTCCGGAAAAAGTCAGGCAGGTCCTGGACAGGCACGGCTTGACCCCCCTGGAGTTCGAAGCCGGCAGCACGCCGACTTCGGAGGCGGCCGCAGCCAGGATCGGGGTCCGGGTGGGTCAGATCGCCAAGTCCATCCTCTTGTGCGGCAAGGACAAGCGGTTCCGACTGGCGGTTATGCCCGGGGACCGGAAAATTTCTTCGGCCAGGTTCAAAAGAATCACCGGGGTCAAACACCGGATGGCCGGCGGAGAGGAGACCCTGGAACAGACCGGTTTTCGAGTCGGCGGGGTCTGCCCTTTCGCTCTGGAGGGCATCGAAATCTATATTGACCGCGGCTTACAAAAGTACGATCTGATCTATCCTGCCGCCGGCAACGACGCCTCAGGGGTCCCGATCCGATTCGATCAGCTGGTGGAAATCACCAGGGGACGGGTCTGTGATATGGGCCAGGATACATTAGAAAGCTAAAGCGGGCTTCGCCCGCAACCCAAAAGGTTCCAGGTTCACCGTTCACGGTTAAGAAAAAAGAGAATAGCCCTC
The DNA here is from genome assembly GCA_021737615.1 of Desulfohalobiaceae bacterium. Lineage (GTDB taxonomy): Bacteria > Desulfobacterota > Desulfovibrionia > Desulfovibrionales > Desulfothermaceae > JAABTT01. The sequence continues at coordinate 6,104 of JAIPDR010000056.1, forward strand.
TGACCTATCCAGTTTTTTCTTAACTTCTTCCTCTTCAAACCGTGAACCGTGAACCTTATACGACAAGGACTGCAAATCCTAAAAATTACCGCGGCTTCCTCTCCTCGTCCCACAGATCGCAGAAAGCGGCCCGTTCTCCGGGCTGGCAGGCCTTTTCCACGTACCGCTTCAAAAAGATCGGGGCCATCAGGGTGGTCACGAAGGCCATGGTCACCAGCCCCGAGAATTGATCCTTGGTCAGCAGGGGGGCATCGATGATCCCTTCGGAAAGAAGGGAGTCACTCAGGTTTAAGACCACCGTGGCCACCACCATTTCCACGGCACCTCTGCCGTTCATACCGAAGCCGATGATGGCGTTTTCCCTTAAGTTGTAGCCGAAGAAGGCCGCCCCGATGCCGCAGCCGACCAGCTTGCCGGCAATCGCGGCTGCAATGATGATGAGATTGAAGAACAGGAACTGCAGGTTCCAGCTCAACTGGAGATGAAAGGCCAGGCTGGCGAAAAAGATAGGCACGAGGAATCCGTAGCTGACTGCAAAGAAGGTGTTGTTCAGGTTTTTGAAAATGCGATCGTTCAGGGCTTCCTTGCGTACGAACTGCCCGGCCAGGAAGGCCCCGATGATCATGTGCAGCCCGGCCAGTTCGGCCAGATAGGCCAGAAAGATGGCCGTGGTGATGGCGAACATGAAGGTCTTGCTGCCGAGATCCTGTAAGCGCAGGGTGATCCTGGGCATAATGAAGTGTCCCACCAGGATGACCCCCCCGAAGAATAGAATGGTTTTGCCCAGGATAAGGCCGAGTGCCGGCAGGGACACTTCTCCGGTGCGGGCCAGGCCGATCAGGGCGGACAGGCTGATCAGAGCCAGGATGTCATCGACCAGAGCCGCGCCGATGATCACGTGTCCGATTTCGCTTTTGTGAATGCGCATTTCCTGGAGGATTACCGCCTGGACGGCTATGGCGGTGATGGAAATGCCCATGCCCATAAACAGGGATTGATAGAGGGTTCCGCCGAAGATCCAGGCCACCAGGAATCCCAGGGCGAAAGGCAGAATGAATCCCCCCAGGGCCACGGACATGGAAGGCCAGAAGTGACCGAGCAGCTCCTTGGGATCCAATTCCATACCGGTATGGAACATCACGAAAAAGATGCCCAGTTCAGCCAAAAGCTCTATGGAATGGCTGAGCTCGACAACTCCGAGCACAGTCGGGCCGAGAAGGATGCCGGCCAGGAGATGGCCGAGAAAACCGGGCATCCCCAGCCGGATGAAAAAAGCCCCGAACAGCCAGGCCGTGAAAAGCATGAGAAAGATATACAGTAAGAATTGGGTATCCATGATTACTCCTGATGGATCGGGCACGAACAAGAGGTGCCGGCAGTCTCCGTACGGATGAAGGGGTTGAATACGGCCTGGCCGGTCCAGGGCTTTACCAATCCCGGCCCGCAGTATAAGGTATTATCTTAGAATTGTACACCGTTGTCAAATGCAACCCATCAGCTTTTTTGTTGATTAAGGGTTGCTGACAGCTATATTGGCTGGTATCCTGTATCCGGTTTGAGCCTCCGGATATCCGGAGGCTCAAACCGGATACCTATTTCTTTAATTTCTTCCAGGAGTGAGCCGATGTATCGTTACAAGAGATTATTCGTGGGTCTTGATCTGACGGAAAAGGACGCCTCCCAGATCGCTTACAGCTCTTTGATATCCAGGATGGCCAGGTCCGAGGAGATCGTTTTCTGCCATGTCAGAAAGGAGCTTGATCTGCCGCTTGAACTGAAACACGACTTCCCTGAACTGTACGGAGAACCCCTGGAAGACCTTCAGATCCGATTAAAGAACGAGGTCGATGAAATATTTGCCGGGGATGACCGGACAAAGATTCGCTGCGAAGTGCTGGAAGGCAGTATTCTTCATGAAATGCTGCGTTTTATCAAGGACCTGGATGTTGATCTGACCATAGTGGGGCAGCAGTCGGAGACAGACACCACCAGCAAGATAGCGGAAAAGCTGACCAGGAAGGCTCCCTGTTCGGTCTTGATCCTGCCGGTGCACACCCGGGCCAAGATCTCCAAGATCCTTGTTCCGGTCGAGTTTTCCGGTACCTGCGCCCAGGCCTTGGAGACGGCGGCGGCCTTCGGCCTGGCCGCAGGGCTGCAGGAGATTACCTGCGCCCACATCTACAAACTGCCCCAGGGATATTACAAGACAGGAAAAACAAAGGAACAGTTCCAGGAAATTATGGAGAAGAACGCCAGAAAGGCCTTTGCAGAATTCATCAAAGACATCGATCTCCGGGGCTTAACCGTCAATCCGGTTTTCCGTCTGCACAACAATACGGTCCAGGGCGTCAGGGAGACCATAGCGGAGCAAGGCGCCGATCTGGCGGTGCTCGGAGCTCACGGCAGGACCGCCGGAGCCTCCATGTTGCTTGGCAGCGTTACCGAAGGCTTGATCCGCAAGGCGCATGTTCCGATTCTGGCCGTGAAACAGAAAGGGACCGGAATGAATATCCTAGAGACCATCATGAAAATGTAGGCGGTGGTGCAACTGTCAATCGTGAATCGAGATACCGAACAGGGTACGCCATGTCCAGAAGACTATTGTTGGTCAGTCTGCTCTTCCTGATCTGCGGCTGCATTCTTGGCGGCAACGACGGCGGACAGGCCAGGGCTCAGGACCAATCGCTGGGCACTGTTTTCCGACAAAAAGCTTCTTCTGGAGGGCGAATCGAGCTGGATCGGTTTCGAGGCCACCCTGATCAGCGGTGATATGGCCGCGGCCTTGAACGTGCCGCAGGATTCGGGGCTGCTGGTCCAAAAGGTGGCCCGGAATTCACCCGCTTTCGGCATGGGGCTGCAACCGGGCCGGATTCAGGTCTCCGTCGGAGGGAAGGAGATCCTCTTAGGCGGAGATATCATCCTGGAGATTCAGGGCCTCGCGGTTAAGTCTTTACCCAGTAATATTTGCACTGTGAGCAATATTGTAGGAGGCTTCAATTCGGACAACCGGATCGAGATGACTGTTTTGCGCAAAGGCAAAAGGCTCCATCTGAGCAATGGACCTTGAGGCACATAAGCCACAGCACTCAGGATTTCATGTTGTGACAGGAATTGCCGATGGAGCTCTCCAACACGATCAGCAAGGCGGTCCAATGGCTGGAAAGCAAACAGTCCTCCCACGGATACTGGATGGGCAGGCTGGAATCGAATTCCTGCATGGAGGCAGAATGGATACTGGCCATGCATTTCCTTGGTTTGCAGGAGGTCCTCGACCTCGGGAAACTGGCCAGGGGGATCCTGCAGGAGCAGCGAGCCGACGGAGCCTGGGAGACTTATAAAAAGGCCTCTCACGGGGATATCAACACAACGGTTGAGTCCTATGTGGCCCTGCGGGCTGCAGGCCTGGATCCGGACAGCGAGGTCCTGTCCAGGGCCAGGCAGTGGATTGAGAATAACGGCGGCCCCTCCAAGGTAAGGGTCTTCACCCGCTACTGGCTGGCCCTGATCGGTGAATGGCCCTGGAGCAGCATCCCGGTCGTTCCACCGGAGATGATTTTCTTTCCGGACTGGTTTCCCTTGAGCATCTACAACTTCGCCAGCTGGGCCAGGGCGACCATTCTGCCCCTGAGCATTCTTTCGGCCAGACAGCCGGTTCGGCCTTTGCCAGAAAGACGCCGCCCCCGGGAACTATTTGCCGATCATGATGCAGATTCCCGGTTCTTTTCTCTTCAGCGGAGAAACGGTCTTTTCTCCTGGGAGGGCTTTTTCCATCTGGCCGATTCCATTCTGCGCCACTACCAGAGACTGAATGTCACTCCAGGGCGGGAGACGGCCATCAAGCTCTGCCTGGAGTGGGTACTCCGGCACCAGGAAGGAGACGGCGCCTGGGCCGGGATCCAGCCGCCATGGATCTACAGCCTCCTGGCTTTGAATGTGGAGGGCTATCACCTTTCCCAGCCTGTCCTTAGTCAGGGAACCGAGGCCTTGAAAGGCTACTGGTCCTATGAATCAGGTGATTCTATTCACATCCAGGCCTGCAACTCCCCGGTCTGGGACACCGTGTTGAGCTTGATGGCCCTGACCGAAGGAAGAGCCGGCTTCTGCAGCCCTTCGAATATCAGCTCCGGGGTGGACTGGCTGCTGGAGCAGCAGATCCTTGAACCTGGAGACTGGCAGGTCAAGGTCAGGGGGATTGAACCCGGGGGATGGGCCTTTGAGCACTCCAACCTCAATTACCCGGATATCGACGACACCGCAGTGGCCCTTCTGGTCTTGTCCAGGGTCCGCAAAATCGGATATCATGACCCGGAGAGACTGGAGCGGGCCATCAAGCGGGGAAGGGACTGGATCTTGGCCATGCAGTCCAGAAACGGCGGATGGGCCGCTTTTGACAAGGACAATACATCTAATTTCTTGACGAAGATACCTTTTTGCGACTTCGGGGAAGTCCTGGATCCGCCCAGTGTCGACGTGACCGCCCATGTCCTGGAGGCCCTGGGTCACCTGGATCCGGACAGGTCTCATCCAGCCGTCGGCAGGGGGGTGGAGTTCATCCGGAAGGAACAGGAGCCGGACGGCTGCTGGTTCGGCCGCTGGGGGGTGAATTACATCTACGGAACCGGGGCCGTACTTCCCGCGCTTCAGGCAGTCGGCGAGGACATGACCGCGGACTATGTCCGAAGGGCCGCGGACTGGCTGGTGGACAGGCAGAACCCGGACGGAGGCTGGGGCGAGAGCTGCGAGTCATACATGGCTGATGGTTTCAGAGGCAGAGGTCGGAGTACGCCCTCTCAGACCGGCTGGGCCATCCTGGGCTTGACTGCGGTCGGCAAAGCATACCTCCCGGCCGTTCAAAAAGGGATCGATTTCCTCATTTCCAGAAATAAAAACGGGACCTGGAACGAGCCGCAGTATACGGGCACCGGTTTTCCGGGATATGGAGTCGGGGCCAAGATTTTCAGGTCCACGGATCTTATCTCGGATGAGTTCGGACAAGGAACCGAGCTCAGCCGCGGGTTCATGATCAAATACCACATGTATTGCCACTACTTCCCCCTGATGGCCTTAGAACGGGCTGGCCTTTTGCTGAACGAATCCGGCCGGGATGGTCTCCTGCTTCAGAAAATCGCCTTCCGCTCCCTGGAGACAAGATTTTAGGCCGGAGACCAGTCAGCACCTTTTTGAAACACTAACCGCCTTCACTGCGGCGCAATTCATGATACCGGTCATCGGCGGCAGCGGATTCATCGGTTCCCATCTGGTCCGGGAGGCCCTGTTCAGGGGGGAGAAGGTCCGGGTGTTCGACCGGGCCCCTTATCCGGAAGACGAATCGGAGCAGCCGCATGAGTTTATTCGCGGTGACCTGTCTGATTACGGCCTGCCAAAGGACAGCCTGCGGGGCTGTGATACGGTTTTTCACCTGGCCGGGATCGCCTATCTGTGGCGCCGTGACGCAAAAGATTTCGACAGGATCAACAGGCAGGGAACCGAAAACGTGTTAAAGGCGGCCAAACAGGCCGGGGTCTCGCGCCAGATCTATACCGGCACGGAATCAATCAATGATTTGCGCACAGCCTTGGAGACTGACAGCATGAGCCTCCCCCTGATCCAGAAGATGAGAGTCGGCAGTTTTATTCTCGGACAGATCATCAGGGGACGCCGCCGCTTTCCCCTGGTGCTGATGCTTGAGCCGCTGTTTCGGTGTAATCTGAACTGCCCGGGCTGCGGCAAGATCGCTCAGTCGCAGGGGGTCCTGAACACCGAGATGAGCCTCGAGGACTGCCTGGGGGCTGTCGAGGAGTGCGGGGCACCGATCGTGTCCATCCCAGGGGGAGAACCTCTGCTGCACCCGCACATCCAGGACATCGTCGCCGGGATCATCAAGAGGCGCAGGTTCGTCTATCTCTGCACCAATGGTTTGCTGGTGCCCCAAAAAATGCATCTCTTCAATCCCTCTGCCTATTTGACCTTCAATTTTCACATAGACGGCCTGCAGAAGAGGCACGACAGCCTGGTCGACTGTCCCGGGGCCTTCGAGAGGGCCATGTCCTCGATCCGCCTGCTTCTGGCCCAAGAGTTCCGGGTGACCACCAACACCACCCTTTATGCCGGAGTCGATCTAGGTGAAGTAGCCCGTCTGTTCGATTTCTTGACCGAGCTCGGGGTCGAGGGTCTGACCGTCTCCCCGGGATTCAACTATGAAGCGGCTTCTGCAGCTGATCAATTTCTGCAGCGGCAGGATAGCCGGGAGTTCTTCAGCCGCTTGTTTTCTCTGGCCCGGGGCCGGGGCTGGCGCTTCAATCACAGCAGCCTGTATCTGCGGTTTCTGGCCGGGGAGGACAATTACCGCTGCAGCCCCTGGGGGACTCCGACCCGCAATATCTTCGGCTGGCAGCGGCCCTGTTACCTGCTGCCCGACGGATACGCAAAAAGCTTTCAAGAACTCATGCAGGCCACTTCCTGGGAAAGCTTTGGTAACGACCGGGATGAGCGCTGCCGGGACTGTATGGTCCACTGCGGATTCGAGCCTTCGGCGGTCCTGGATTCGGTCAGCCATCCCCTGAAGGCTTTCCGGGCTGCTGGCAGCCTGTTCAGGCGAAGAGAGGAAATAAGTTGAGCTGCTGACGGCTAATGGCTGAGCGCCGCTGTCTGCACTGCTTGAATCTTATTCAGAGCCTGTACTCCAGCATGAGAAAGCCGATGTCGACGCCGGCGTTTTTATCGGCTAAATCGGCATTGGACAGATGGTGATACCTGATTCCGAGCTTGTATTGACTGTCTATTCCGAAAATCAGCCCTGCCCCGAATTTGTTCATGAACAGGAGGCTGGAGCCGAGCTCCCTGTCCTCGACCTGGGTGTCGCTGACCAGCACCGGCCCGACTCCATACTCGATATAGGGCGCCCATCCGGAAAAGACCTTGTCAAAGGTGTACATGGCCAAGGGGACCAGGGAGACGTTGAAAAAGTCATTGCCGTAGTCGTTGTCGTGCCACCAGCCCACGGCGCCTTCGAGGGATAATGAACCGGCCCCGTTCGCGGTTTCGAAGATCCTGGGGATGAGGATCTTGCGGACCCCTGCGTTGACGGCTATCATCGAGCCGTGAGACGAGTTTCCGAGACTCAGGCTGTAGGCATCGAAGGCGTGCCCCGAGACGGGAAAGAACAACAATACCAAGAGGAAGACGAGCAGCTGACATGATTTCCGCATAGATTTTTTCTCCTTAGAAGTGGAATTGATCTATTTTAAATTTCAGGCAGATTAAAAGTCAATAAATAAAAAGTTATTAAAGCCCCTATGAACCGCAGCTCGACTTCAGCGCCGCGTCTAATTGCCCATCTGGACATGGACGCCTTTTTTGCTTCCGTGGAACAGTTGGACAACCCGAGACTCCGGGGCAAACCGGTGATCGTCGGTGGGATCTCCGATCGGGGCGTGGTCTCCGCGGCTTCCTATGAAGCCAGGGTCTATGGGATCAAATCGGCCTTGCCGGTGGTCACGGCCAGGCGCTTCTGCCCGCACGGGGTCTTTCTGCGGGGCAGGATGTCCCGCTACAAAGAGATTTCTGATCGCATCATGGACCTGTTGCGGGATTATTCCCCACTGGTTGAGCCGATTTCCATAGACGAGGCCTACCTGGACCTGACCGGCACAAAACGCTTGTTCGGGCCGGCCAGGGAAGTCTGCCTCCGGATAAAGGAAAGGATTCAGACCGAAGAGGGCTTGACCGCCTCCATCGGCCTGGCCCCGAACAAATTCCTGGCCAAGATCGCCTCTGACTGGGACAAACCGGACGGATTGACCCTGATCGCTCCGGATCAGGTCCGGGAATTTCTCAACCGGCTGCCGGTGGGGAAGATCCCCGGGGTCGGGGGCAGGACTCAGGCCGTTCTGCGGGAAATCGGCATCGAAACCGCCGGGGAGGTGCCAGGCCTGCCCCTGGAGTTCTGGGAACGAAAATTGGGTAAAAAGGGTCTCGATCTCTTTCACAAGGGCCTGGGTCTCGATGATTCTCCGGTCAGAACCGTGCGCAAGCGGAAATCCTGCGGGGCTGAAAACACCTTCAGCCGGGATCTGACCTCCCTGGAACAAATCAAAATCGGGCTCCTGCAGCAGTCGGAACGCGCGGGGCAGCATCTGAGGCGTTTGGGATGCAAGGGCAAAACCGTTTCCCTCAAGATAAAATTTGATGATTTCAAAGTCATAACCAGAAGCTGCACCCTTGAAAAGCCGACAAGCACGACCAAGGTCATCTTTCAGACCGCCTGCAGGCTCCTGCTTGAAGTCAACCTGCAAAAACCGGTCCGCTTGACAGGGGTCAGCGTCTCCAATTTTGAAAACAGCCCTCGCCAGCTGGAACTGCTTCCTGATCCAGAGCTCGGAAAACAGGAGGAGCTGGACAGAGTCATGGATCTAATCCGGGACAGGTTCGGGGAGCGAGGATTGAAGCGGGGGGCTTTGCTTGATCGCGGTAAATGACAGGCCTGTCCTTGCTTTGCCCCTTTAGACCGAAAGGCTGAAGGGGCAAAGCAAAGACCTTAAACATTGCTTCTAAAAAAGATGCTGATCCTCGGCTGAAGAGCTAATTGGCTGTCCTGCCCATGGCCCCTTTCATTCGGGCTCTCAAGCCTTCGAGTTCCTCGAGCATGGCCTTGGCTTCCGGGTTTTCTTCATTCATGGCCACTTCGAGCTTATTGCTGAAGGCTTTGTTCTGCTTTTGAATTTCTTCGTTTTCCAGGGTCTTGACCTTTGCCTCCTGGTAGCCGGTGTACAGGCTCTGGAATTCTTTCTGCAGCTCCTTCTTTTTTTCCGCGGGAACTTCCTGGTTTTTTACTTTTGTACCGATCTCCTGAAGTCGCTGAACATCCACTTCGGCCTCGGCCAGGTTTTCTTTGAATTTTTCGTTGAAGGTCTGCTTGAGGTCCTTAAGCATGGCGGCCAATTCCTCGTTGTTCTCTATGGCCTTGGCCTGGATCTCCTTGAGTTCGGCCTGGAGCTCCTTGGCCCGGGCCAGGGAGTTCTGCATGTCCTTAGCGGATTGTTTATTGGCGCTCTCCTTTGCAGGATCCTGGGATTCTGCAGGACCCGGGGTCGGAACGAGCAGAAGGCAGCCGCTGATGAAAAGGGCTGCAATGAAAAGCCTGATCCAAGCGGGTTGGACTTTGACCGCAGTAAATGACTGTCTCATGGATACTCCTTACAGGGTTAAAAAAAAATAATGGTCTCACGCAGAGAACTAAAGCCTAACAGACCGGGGGGGGGCGTTGTCAAGGAAGATGGATCGAAGATTCAAAGGATTTTGATTGACTGGATCCGGCCCTGTCTTTTAAGGTAGCAAAAAGTTGCAGGTGACGGAGGTAGGGTTTCATTCTAAATAGTGTCTGAACGAAAACGGTGATTGGACGTAAACTTGCCCAGATACGAGGAACAATAAATTTTGAAACCGCTGTGTATTCAAATACATGAGGGTTTCAAAATTTTGCCGTGACGAAGTAGATGGGTGAGTTTTCGTCCAAGCACTAAATATTTCCAAATCTTGGAAACCCTCTGGAATAAATATACCATTAAAAATCCATTATCCTTCCGGATAAAACTGCTTGGGAAGCATCCCAGCCATGCCCGAATTTTCTTTTATCTCCCTGCAAGAGGCCTGGGCCGAATTAGAAAGGGGCGGTGTCCTGTTGACCGTGAACAGCCGCTCGGCAAGAACCTTGAGCCTTCAGTACGCAAGGAATCAGGCCGCCTCCGGGAGCACCGTCTTTGAAACCCCGCGGATATTTACCGTGAAGGCCTGGCTGGAGCACCTGTTTCAGGAGCTGGTCTTTGCAATGGATTCTCCGGAAAGCGCCCCATTTCCGGAGCTCTTGAGCCCTGAGCAGGAACTTTTGCTCTGGGAGGAAATCATCCTGGAATCCGGGACGGCCAGGGGGCTTTTAAGGACCAGGGAAACGGCTTCCCTGGCTGCCGGTGCCTGGGAGCTGACCAGGGCCTTTCGGATTGATCGCCGGGAGCTTTGTGACTGGGATGTCCCTGATTATCAAGCCTTCTGGGAGTGGTCCCTTGAGTTTGAAAAGCGATTGGGCGAGCAGGGCTGGCTGGACAGGGGCTATCTGCCGGATATGGTGGCTGAAGAGTTCTCCCGGGGAGGGCTCCCTGTGCCCGAAACTGTCATCCTGGCAGGTTTTGACGAGTTTACTCCGCAGGAACTCGACATGTTCAACAGCCTGGCTTCGGCCCATTGCCGCCTCTATATCCTCAAGCTTCCGGAATATGAAAGCAGGGCCGGCCGGGCGGGATTTACCGATGCCAGGGAGGAAATGCAGCAGGCAGCCCTCTGGGCCGGCCGGGCCGTGCAGGACAAGCCCGGTACCAGGGTCGGGATCATCGTTCCGGATCTGGCTTCGAGGAAGGAGGAGCTGAGCCGCATCCTGCAAGAGGTCCTCCATCCGGAGCAGGGTATTCTGTCCGGGACAGGGGGGGACAGGTCCTACAATCTCTCCCTGGGGCAATCCCTGCTTGACTACCCGGTGATCAGGGCGGCCATGAACGCCCTGGGTCTCCGGCTCGACCCCCTGCCTTTTTCCCTTATGAGCCAGATGCTTCGCTCCCCGTTTATAAAGGGGGCCGAGCGGGAAGCAGAAGGCCGCTGCCGTCTGGAGAACAGCCTCAGGCGGTCCCGGGAGAGATATGTTCCCCGGGATGTCTTCCTGGAGCTGATGCACTTTGATCATCAGGGTCTTGAACAGGAGTCCGCTTTACTCTGCCCTGAACTGGCCGCCTGTTTCAAAGAGTTCCAGGAACTCCTGGCCTCGGCCCGGTGCAAACAGACCCTGTCCGGTTGGGCAGAAACGTTCAGCTTCCTGTTGAAGGCCCTGGGCTGGCCCGGGGAGCGCTCTTTGAACAGCGAAGAGTACCAGTGTGTTTCAGCCTGGTTCAAGGGGCTGCAGCAGTTTGCCGCTTTGGATCCCCTGGGCCGGGAATACGGTTTTGAAAAGGCTGTTCATCACCTGGAGCATCTTCTGGCTTCGAGTGTCTTTCAACCGGAACAGGAGGAAGCGGCAATCCAGGTTCTCGGCCAGCTTGAGGCGGCCAGCGAAATCTTTGATCGGCTCTGGATCATGGGCTTGACTGATGAAACCTGGCCCCGGGCAGCCAGGCCCCATCCGCTTCTGCCGGTTGCCCTGCAGCAGAGACTGGGGCTGCCGCATTCCAGTGCAAAGCGGGAACTCGCCTATTGCTCACTGATCACCGGCCGGCTCCTGGCGTCCGCGCCCAGGGTAATCGTCAGCTATCCTGAACAGGAACAGGACCGTGAACTCTTCCCGAGCCCGTTGATTTCCCATCTGCCCGAGATTGACGGTCGGGAGCCGCTTCTTGCTCAACTTCCCTCCTACTGGCAGGCGGTCCATGACTCCAGGGACCTCGAGCTCTACAGCGACGAGTATGGACCGGCCTTAAGGGATGGAACCCCGGTCCGGGGCGGAACCGGGGTCCTGAAGGCCCAGTCCCTGTGTCCCTTTCAGGCCTTTGCCCGCTACCGTCTTGGAGCCGAGGAGCCCGAGGAGCCTGTTTCCGGTTTGGGGCCGGCTGAACGCGGCATCCTGATTCATGCCGGGCTTGAGTCTTTCTGGGAAGAGGTCAAACATCAGCAGCAACTTCTAGACCTGGATGCAAAGGCCCTCCTGTCGACAGTGAGAAGAGCGGTTGCTGAAGCCATCAAGCGGGTGCGGACGGAACACGGCCTGAGTTTTACCCGTCGCTTTACCGCAATTGAGACCGAGCGGCTGACCGCACTGCTTCTGGAATGGCTGGAGCAGGAGAAAGAGCGTCCCTTGTTTACGGTCATCGGCCACGAACAGCGGCGCAGCGTCACCATCAACGGCCTGCAGTTTAATACGGTGGTCGATCGCATCGATCGCCTGGAAGACGGGAAAGTTTTGGTGGTGGACTACAAGAGCGGACAGAACACGGTCAATGACTGGCTGGGTGAGCGCCCGGCCGAGCCCCAGGTCCCGATCTACAGTCTCATCGGCGAACAGGAACCGGCCGGAGTCTATTTCGGTCTGGTCCGTAAGGGCGGCTGCCGCTTTATTGGAATCGGTGAGAGCGAAGGCCTGATTCCCGGAACCCACGGCTTCGATGCCAGCAAAATATGTGCAGATTACGGGTCCTGGAAGGAGTTGCTGGCCTGCTGGAAGCAGCAGTTGGAAGATCTGGCCGGAGAGTTTAAACAGGGATGGGCCGGGGTGATGCCCCTGTCCAGGCAGAAGAGCTGCCGCAACTGCGCCCTCCAGCCCCTGTGCCGGATTTATGAGAGGGAAGCCGAAGCATAATTGT
>JAIPDR010000057.1 GCA_021737615.1 Desulfohalobiaceae bacterium
GTTTCTCGGCAAACCCGCTGGTCCAGCAGGTCACGGTTATGGACTGACCGGCAAAGGGTTTTTCAGCCGCCGCATTCGAGGCCACCCCCAGGAGACCGATCATCAACAAAACCAGACTCACCCCAAGACTTTTTTTCCAAATGTTCTTTCGCATGCTTGTCCTCCTTTATGGTTACATTTTGGACACTTTAATTACAGAGCTCTTTGCCGTTTTCTAAAATTTGGAACATTATTTGGACAAGTGTCTCTTTTTGGATAAATTCGAAGCACGAAATTCGAAATCCGAAACAAGCACTAAATTCAAATTCTCGAATGACAAAAACAAAGATTAAAAAAATAACGAATAAAAGCAACTAGTTGTCGATCTTATTTTTCTTGGTTTTGAATTTTGATTTTTTGTCTTTTGAAGTTTGTTTCGAATTTCGCGCTTCGAATTATCGAATATTTATTACAATATATATGGGCATGCTGTTACAATAAAGCTCAAGTCAACAGCTGCCAGTTTGATCGAGGAAGAAACTTCAATTTGAGTTACTGGCACTCTCTTTACGAACCGGGCGACAGGGTTCTCTTGCGCGACCTCACTGGGAGGTTCTCAGGTTTTCTTAGGCTCGCGAAATGGGGGAAACCGGACCGCGTCTAGGGCTTCAAACCATAAGACTGCAGAAAATTGTCATTCATGCAATATTAAAGGTTACAGCAGAGCCCGAGAGTCCGGAGGGGGCAGGGATCCCCCATGAGCGAGCCTTAGAAAACCGAGAGCCGGAAGCGTTTAAGCGAAAAGAGTGCCCTGTGACCGGTTCGTATTATTCTGCATTCTTAAATGAAGTTTCATATGAGCCCTGCCTCTGGCAGGGCTGACTACCAAACCCCCGGAGTGCAGCAATAATCAGAACCTGGAACCAGGAACTAAGGACCAAGAACGTTTTTTACATAGGCCTCGCCCCTGGCTGTGATTTCAGCCCGGTCCTCCGGTCCCCGGGCCCGGGCCAGCAATTCTTTGGTCCGTGCCCTGAGCCAACTGCCCGCAGCCGGGCTCCCCTTTTCCTGCCAGGCCTCCAGGCTGAGATTGGGCCAGAGCGGCAGCCCTTCGTCCAGTTCGCGGCACAGGGCAAAGGTCCTTTCCGAATACAAGAAATCTCCGCCCGGTCCTGCCCGCCTGATATCCTCGATGTCCTGCTCCTGCTCCGCAAAGGAGAACCCCTTGGCAAAGCTCCGCGCCTGGCGGATGATTTCGTTGGCATAGACCACTGTGGCCGGGGAAAAGGTCATGGAATCGAAGTTCCCGCCCACAAACGGGGCCAGGCCGACTTTGCCCAGGCAGCTGCTCAGATGATTCATCCACAGGGTTCCCGAGGCCGAGAGGTCAGGCCCCCAGCCGTTGCAGCTGCCGGAGGTCCCTGAGTGGGGAAGACGGTAGAAATCCATCATCTCGGCACAGGCCAGATTGAGGAGCATGGTTTTCGGGGTGTAGGTGCTGATCATGGAACGCATGTCGAAGCCGGCCGGAAGACTGCCCAGAATGACCGGGGTCCCTTCCCGGAGCAGCTGGGAAAAAACCAGACCGGCCAAAAGTTCGGCGTTGAGCAGGGCCAGAGTCCCGAACGGGGTGATGGGGGTCGAAGCCCCGGACATGCCGTAGTTGTTATAGATAAAGGGCAGCCCTCTTTCGACGGCGGCCATGATCTTCAAGGCCGTGCCCTCGTTCAGGACCAAGGGGGTGATGGGGTTGAAATAGGGCAGGATAAAGGGTTTCGAGCCGAGATCTCCCTGCAGGTGTTCGAAGAGATCGAGGAGGGGCTCAAAGGCCTCGTCTTTAGAGACCAGAAGCACCAGGGGCTTTTGGGTATTGGCCAGCATGTCCAGGCCCGAATACAGATCAGCCGCATATTCGGGCAGATCGTGGGGTATGCCCAGGGTGGATATCAGGCTGAACTGGGAAAGGGAGTCGCCGAGCCTGACCCCCTGGACCATGTCCTGTCTGAGAAAAGGCCGGACATCGTCTGTTCCCGCTACCTGGTAGAAGAGATTGGTGACCCCGATGCCGAAAGAGGTCTCCCCTGCTCCGGAAGTGCAAAGACTAAAGGCCTGGTTGCCAGCACGGTCATAGACGGTGATGTCCCTGGGGGCGACAGATAGAGCCCAGTCTATGATCTCAGGGCTGAAACGGACCAGATCGTCCTGCCTCAGGATCCCGGAAATGTCTTCAAAAACGGCCCCGGCCCTGGAGGAGTCGACCCTGATGCCGACCGAAGACAGGATGTCGAGCGATTTTCGGTGCACTGCCTGCACCTGGTCCCTGGTCAGGACTGTTATCTTGGGCCTGGCCTGATGCGGAACATCATCCATAAAAGTTGTCCTCGAGTTTATTGAACTGGCCCAACCGATCCAACCTGACTGCTGCCGAAAACAGCAGCCGAAATGAAGGCATAGTCTTTGGCTGAGTCTGAAAAATCAAATTCGAACTCGGTACATGTTGTTACCGCTGAAGCAACATACAGAAAGACCCGACTCCTGTCAACAGCTCTGTCGGCTCAAGACGTCAGAAGAATTGACTTATCCCGGCAATTGGCCTAAATTCGCCTGGTCATGCCTGCTTATGGGCACGCTCCTCGTTCACAGAAAATGCAGGTTGGAGCAGTACAGGAGAGCATTCTTTAATACCACAATCCGGTTTGCGCACCCCAAGAACCAGGTTCTCGAGGCGCGCCCGAAAAATAGATCCCCATGAATCAACCGCTTCTGGAAAACCTGCTGGCTGATCCCAGGAACCTGGAACTCGTCCTGGACCATTTAAAAGACGGAGTCATTGCCCATGATTTACAGCGAAATATCTTTTTCTTCAACCGCCGGGCAGAAGAAATAACCGGCTACAGCAGAGAAGAGGTCCTGGGCCGGGACTGCCATCAGGTCTTTGAGAGGCCCTTCTGCGGGGAGCGATGCTCCTTCTGCAAGGCCGAGCCCCCGCAGTTTGAAGTCTCTGAATACAGGATCAACATCGTCACCAAGTCAGGGGAAACAAGGCGGATCGAGATGTCCGTGTTGATGATGCGGGATGACGCGGGCCGGGCCGTCGGAATTCTGGCCACTCTCCGGGACATCACCGACCTCTTGAACCTGCAGTTCAAGGTCAGGGAATTGACCGGATTCCACAACATCATCGGACAAGACTCTCGGATGATAGAAATCTTCAAGCAGATCCGGGACGTGTCCGAATACGAATTTCCAGTCCACATTTACGGAGAAACCGGGACCGGGAAAGAACTGGTGGCCGAGGCCATCCACAATGAATCCAGGGGCGAAGCCGCCCCTTTCGTGCCCATCAATTGCGGCGCCCTTCCCGAGGGGCTCATCGAGAGCGAACTCTTCGGCCATGTCAAAGGGGCCTTTTCCGGGGCGGTCCGCGACAAAAAGGGCCGCTTCGAACTGGCCCACAACGGAACCATCTTTCTGGACGAGGTGGGCGAGCTGCCCAGGCACCTCCAGGTGAAGCTGCTCAGGTTCCTGCAGTCCGGAACCTTCAGCAGGGTGGGCGGTGAGAAGACCCTGGGGGTCAAAGCCCGTGTCATCAGTGCGACCAACAAGGACCTGAAACAGGAAATCAAAACCGGGGCCTTCCGGGAAGACCTCTTCTACCGCTTGAATGTCATCCCTATCTCTCTTCCCCCGCTTCGAAAGAGGAAAAACGACATCCCGCTGTTAGCCGATCATTTCCTGGGCCGGTTCAACTCCGTCAAAAAAAAGGGGCTGGTTACGATTTCCGATCCAGCCCTGTCCAGCATGATGGATTATTCCTGGCCCGGAAATGTCCGGGAGCTGGAAAACACCGTCCAGTTCGCCCTGGTCAAGGCCAAAGGCAGGACCATCGAGCCCGAGGACCTGCCCTTCGAACTTACGAGACGCCATTTATCTCCTAAAAAACGCGGTCCGGCCCAAAAGCTCGACCCGGAACGGGTGCAAGCCGTTCTGGCCGAAACAGACGGCAACAAGGTCAGGGCAGCCAGGCTGCTCGGCGTCGGCCGGGCAACCCTCTACCGCTACCTGGACAGGATGAAAGATGATAAATAAAGGCGGGAGGCTGGGATAAGAAGCATGGAGCATAGAGCAGAGAGCATGGAGAAGAGGACGGAGGCCAGAAAACTGAAGGTGGAAATGCTCTAATACCTCCTAACTCCTCACTCCTCACTCCTCACTCCTCACTGTCTCTGTCTCAATAAACCTCGTGTCTCACCCAAGAACCTGATACGAATTTCGAAGAGGATTCAGCGTTGCCGGTCTGACTCCCCCTTCCTCCCTCACTCTCTGACTCCCTTATCCCCGCTTTCCTTTCCTCTCCCGAAACTGGCACATATCTTGCTAATCCTTACCCATTGAATAGGTCAAAACCTCAGCCTTCTTAAAATCAAAATCAGGTATGTCAGTGCGGCCGGCGGCCGCGCTGGTATGAAACTTCATCCAAGAATGCGAACCGGTCACAGGGCTCTCTTGCGCTTAAACGCTTCCGGCTCTCGGTTTTCTAAGGCTCGCTCCTGGGGGATCCCTGCCCCCTCTGGACTCTTAGACTCTGCTATAAACTTTGATGCTGCCTGAACGAGAATCTTCAGCAGTCTTATGATTTAAAGCCGTAGGCGCGGTCCGGTTTCCCCCATTTCGCGAGCCTAAGAAAACCTGAGAACCTCTAAGTGAGGTCGCGCAAGAAAACCCTGTTGCCCGATTCGCAAAGAGGTGCCAATGCTCAAAACTGGAGTTTCTTCTCATTGATCAAACTGGCAGTCGTAGATTCTATATCTATAATTTCATAGTGTTGTTGTGTATTCTAATAAAAATAAATAGTTATATGTCAGATTTGCCAGAGGCAAATCTGACAACGGTGTCCAATGAAGGCCTGCGATAAAAATATCCAGAAGACCCTGGACCTGGCCCAAAGCATGATCGATCTGGCCAACCAGGGAGACGAAGACCGCGAGGACAGCGGCTGCGGCATATTGTACGGTGTGCTCCTGGACTCCGCCTACCGCATCCGGAAACTGGCTGAGAAAGAAAAAAGAGCCCATATCGCGAAGGGCTGGTGGAGCAAGCCGGTATCATGATATTTTTTCCCTGAATAAACCCTCCGGGGATTGAACACATAAGGAGGCTTTATGGATGTCGTCTTTCTCTCGCGCCTGCAATTCGCGGCCGCCACCATGTTTCATTTTCTTTTCGTCCCCTTGACCCTCGGTCTCTCCATCCTGGTGGCCATCATGGAGACCAGGTATGCCCGGACCGGGGACGAAACCTATCTGCGGATGACCAAATTCTGGGGTAAAATTTTCTTGATCAATTTCGCGATCGGCATCGTCACCGGAATCACCCTTGAATTCCAGTTCGGCACCAACTGGTCCCGCTACTCCGCCTACGTGGGGGACATCTTCGGTTCCCTTCTGGCCATCGAGGCCTCTGCGGCCTTTTTCCTGGAATCCACCTTCATCGGTATCTGGATCTTCGGCTGGAACAAACTCTCTCCCGGGGTCCATGCCCTGGTCATGTGGCTGGTGGCCGGAGCCAGCAATATCTCCGCGGTCTGGATTCTGACCGCCAACGGCTGGATGCAGCAGCCCGTCGGCTACACCATCAGAAACGGCCGGGCCGAGCTGACGGATTTCTGGGCTGTTCTTCTCAATAAGTTCAGCATCCTGCAAATCCTGCACACCCTGCCAGCCGCCTATATCCTGACCGCTTTCGTGGTCATGGGCATCAGCGCCTATCACCTCTTGAAACGGCAGCAGGTGGATTTCTTCACCCGCTCCTTCAGGTCCGGGCTGGCCATGGGCTTGATTTTTTCCATCTTTGTGGCCGTGCAGGGCGATCTGCATGCCCGGCACGTGGCCGAGACCCAGCCCACTAAACTGGCGGCCATGGAGTCCCACTGGGAAACCTCGACTCAGGCTCCGATCATCCTCTTTCCCCTCCCGGATCCGGAGAATCAAAGAAACCGCTTTGAATTCATCAAGATACCAGGGGTCCTGAGCTGGCTCGGGCATCACGACACAAGCGCCGAGGTCAAGGGCCTGCAGGATTTTCCCAGGGACGAACAGCCGCCTGTTTTGATCAACCTCTTTTCCTTCCGGACCATGGTCGCCCTGGGCCTCATCTTCATCGTCCTGACCGTCATGGGATGGTTCAAGCGGAATCGTCTACTACAAAGCCGGACCTACTTGAAAACCATGCTCTGGGCCGTTCCCTTGCCCTATATCGCCATTCAACTGGGATGGATCCTGGCCGAGGTCGGCCGGCAGCCCTGGATCGTCTACAACGTCATGCGCACCTCGGACGCGGCCTCGCCCCTGGCCGTTTCCCAGGTCCTGACTTCGTTCATCGCCTTTGTCCTTGTCTACAGCCTCATCGGCGGGGTAAGCGGCTATCTGATTTTCAAGACCGCCGCAAGGGAACCGAAATAATACTCGTATGAAACTTCAGCTGATGCCACGAACCGATCACAGAGTTCTCTTTCGCTTCAATTAATATTATTTCATAAGTTTAGATCCAAAAATCCCCAAGGATTTTTGGATCTTGGATAAAGGAGGACGGAAATGGATTTACAAGCGACCTGGTTTTTCCTGTGGGGGCTTCTCTGGGCGGTCTTCTTCATAACAGACGGCTTCGATTTCGGTATAGGCACCCTGTATCCCTTTCTCGGAAAGACCGAAACCGACAAGCGGGTCATGATCAACTCCCTGGGTCCCCTCTGGGACGGAAACGAAGTCTGGCTGATCACGGCCGGGGGGGTGACCTTTGCTGCTTTCCCCCTGGTCTATGCCACCATGTTTTCCTCTTTGTACACGGCCCTGATGCTCATCCTCTTCGCCCTCATCCTGCGCGGCGTCTCCTTCGAGTTCAGGGGGAAAGTCGAATCCCCGGCCTGGAAAAGGATCTGGGACGCCTGCATCTTCGTGGGCAGCTTCCTGCCGGCCCTGCTCTTCGGAGTGGCCTTTGCCAATATCTTCAGGGGTATTCCCTTTGATCAGGAGGGCTTGTACCACGGGACCCTCTTCACGCTCCTCAACCCTTACGGGATCCTGGGAGGCCTCTTGTTCTTGAGCTTCTTCCTGGTCCATGGGGCCATCTGGCTGACCATCAAGACCGAAGGAGATCTTCAGGCCAGGGCCGAATCCGCCGCCAACAGAATCTGGACCGCATTCCTTGTCCTGGCCGTGATCTTCCTCCTGGCTACGGCCTTCTCAACCAACCTCTACGCCAATTATGCGGCCAACCCGGTCCTGTTCGTGGTTATCCTTTTAAATGTCCTGGCCCTGTCCGGGATCAAGTACTTCCTGGTCAAGCGGGCTTTTTTCAAGGCCTGGTTCGCTTCTGCGGCCACGATTTTCCTCTGCACTTTCTTCGGAATCATCGGCCTGTTCCCGAATCTCTTCCCGTCCAGCCTCGATCCGGCATTCAGCCTGACTGCCTTCAATGCCTCTTCGAGCCCTTTGACCTTGAAAATCATGCTCGTTGTTGTTATGATTTTTATTCCGATCGTCCTCTTGTACCAGATCTGGACCTACAACCTGTTCAAAGGCAAGGTCACGGCCGAGGATCTGGCCTACGAAGAGAGTTACTGATTCGATCTTCAGCGGGTGAGCCTGCCGGCTGCCTGAAAGCATTTTGATCGCTTCCTTGACTCTCTGATTCAAAAACGCGATCATGGCAACTGACTGGTAGACTGATTCACCGAATTATTGGAGGTATTTTGTGGCCCGACCCGAAGAAATGTTTCAATGTCAGACCGTAAACTGCGGCTATATCTACAACCCGGACAAGGGAGATCGAAAAGGGAAAATTCCCAAGGGGACCAGGTTCGAAGACCTGCCCGAAGACTGGAAATGCCCGATCTGCGGGGCAGGCAAGAAAATGTTCAAGCCCCTGGCCGGTCCCGGTTCCGAGGCTGCAGAAAACCAGGCTTTATGACCGCATTTTAAACCCAATACAACAGGAGGAGATTATGGACAGGTACGTTTGCACTGTGTGCGGATATGTGTATGACCCGGAAGCCGGAGACCCGGACGGCGGCGTAGAGCCCGGGACCAAATTCGAAGATATCCCCGATGACTGGGAGTGCCCTGTGTGCGGAGCCTCCAAGGATGAGTTCGAAAAAGAAGACTAAAAAATAACTTGAGTTTTATCTTGAGTGTTATTCTGGTCTCTCCCCGGAGGTAACCTCCGGGGAGAGACCAGATGTCAGTTTCGCAGCTCCGACTCGAGCCAGTCCCTGTATTCACCTTCCAGGGCAAAGACCCCTTTCAGTCCTTTATACTCCTTATTACAGCGCCTTTCCAGCTCATCCGGCAGGTGAAATTCAGCCAGTTCCACGGCCTCTTCCGAACTGCGGCGGATAAGGTAAACGATCGGCCGTTCACCCCAGGTATTCAAGACAAAATAATGGGACACATCCCGGGGGGAACGAATGACATACGATCCTCCGGCCCAGTTGTTGCCCCACTCCAGATAGAGCCTGACCGCCTCTTCCGGGGTCATCTCCCAGTCGATGTCATCGATCAGGTTTCTGTCTTTTCGAATTTGCTCCAGGGTCATCATCACTACCTCCTTTCATCGGATACAGTCTCGTACTTTATACTTACGCTCGTCATAAATTGAGGGAGGTTTTCATCGCCGGCAGATATAAGCGCAATTTTTGCCAACTTCTGGTATAATGCAACGTATATGCCAATTGTCAAGGCTTGAGGGCTGGAATCGCATCTTTTCTTTGCTTTCGAACCCCGGAATTGGTTCCAGGGCCGAAAGCGAATATACCCGTTTTCTCACCTTTGGTTTTCGAGCGCTCTTAAACTACACTGAAATACCCTGTTTTACCGGAAAGAGCAGCTTGGGACGAAGACAGCCTGATTTTCCGAGAAGAGCAAAAGCGGACAAGGTCCTCCCGACCTCCCGGCCATTGACTTTGCAAGTCCTTTTTTTTATTATATACTGAACTGACTTGAATTTTTGATTAAGAAGACCTGAAGCCGAGGAATCAGCGGCTCTTGTCGAAATAACACTATGCCCTTAAATCGACGAACCTTTCTCAAGTTCACCGGCCTGGGCAGCATTTCTCTGACAGCGGCCTGCGGTTCTGAACCGGAAAAGACCCTCTACTCCCTGTCCCGGACGCAGGAAGACATGGTCACCGGGGAAGCCACCGGCTATGCCTCCACCTGCCGCGAATGCCCGGCCGGCTGCGGCCTGATCGCAAAAAACCGGGAGGGACGGGCCATCAAGCTTGAGGGCAACCCCTTTCATCCGGTAAGCCGGGGCACACTCTGCATGCGCGGCCAGGCCGCACTGCAGGCGGTCTATCACCCCGACCGGCTCCAGGTTCCCCGTGTTCGAGACAAAAACGGCTGGCAGGACATCCGGTACCAAGAGGCCAGGTCCATTCTCAGGGACAAGGCTGAAGCAGCCGCGGCCAAAGGCTCAGACCGGGTGACCCTGATCAGCGAGATCCTCGGCAGCGCCCAGCTGACCCTTTTGACCCGCGTCCTGGACAACTGGAATTCCTCCCCGCCCCTTATCTACGAACCTTTTGCCTATGAAGCCTTGAAGCTGGCCAATAAGGCTGTTTTCGGCATTGACGGTCTTGTCTCCTACCGCCTGGACGAGGCAGACGTTTTGTTGTCCTTTGGAGCCGAATTCCTGGAGACCTGGCTTTCTCCGGTGGAGTATGCCCGCAAGTTCAAGGCCATGCACGCCATCGACAACCACTCAAAGGGAGTCTTCTTTCAGGTCGGCCCCAGCCGGTCCCTGACCGGGGCCAATGCCGATCACTGGCTGGCCTGCAGGCCGGGCGGCCAAGCCGTGGTCGCCCTCGGTCTGATCCGTAAAGCCTTGAAGGCTGGAAAAGGCCGGGGTCTTTCTCCCGGAGTCCTGGAGACACTCCGGGCAATCTCCGCGGACATTGACTCCAGACGGATTCAGGACCTGACCGGCCTCGCGCCATCCCTGTTTCAGAAGCTGTCTAAGCGGCTTCTCAAGGCCCGCAAGCCGCTCATTTTCGGTAGTTCTGCCCTTGAATCAGGCCAAAGAGGCCTGCAGACAAACCTGGCCGCCAATCTGCTGAACAGCCTCCTCGATCCCCAATTGTCCCTGATCGACGCTCACGACCGGCACCGGGTGGAACTGGCCAGCCGGACTGAAGACATCCGTACGGCCCTTCTCGGGCTCAGTGAAGGCAACAGCGATCTCCTGATACTGAACAACGTCAATCCGGCCTTCAACCTGCCGGGAGCAGACCGGATCAGGGAAGTTCTGGCTAAAAGCCGGGCCTATGCAGTCTGTCTCAGCAATTTCATGGACGAAACCGCAGAACTGGCCGATCTGGTCCTGCCTCTGAGCCTGCCCCTGGAAACCTGGGATGAATACAGCGGCCGGCAGGCCCTGACTTCGACGCTGCAGCCGGCCATGGGCCGGCTGACCCGGGCTCCAAGCCTTGGAAACCTGTTCTTGGATATTGGATTTTCCAGACAAAAGCCGGCCAAAAACTATGAAGCCTATTTGTTCCGTCATCTTTCCAGGGCCAATAATTTTACCGGCCAAGAGCAGTGGGTGGAGATGGTCAGCAGGGGAGGAATCTTCCCTAGCTCGCCTCGGCCCGGACCGCCTTCTTTGGACATCGACCAGGACCTTGTCCAAAGGACGTTTTCGACAGGCAGTCAGTCCGGATCAGCGGATCTGACCTTCCTGGCCTGTCCCTCGATCCGCTATTTCGACGGCCGGGGGGCCAACAGACCCTGGCTGAATGAAATCCCAGACCCCCTGTCCAAGGTGGCCTGGCAGACCCCGCTGCAGATGCATCCCCAGACGGCCGGATCTCTTGGCTTGAAAGACGGAGACCTGGCCCGGGTCAGTTCCGGAGCTGGCAGCCTTGAAGCCCCGGTTATAAGCTCAAACCTGATCATTCCCGGTGTGCTGACCCTGCAAATCGGACAGGGACACACCTCGCTCGGCCGTTACGCCCAAAACCGGGGAGTCGATCCCCTGGTCCTTATTCCCGCAAACCTTGATCAGACCACCGGCGGCACTGACTGCCAGACAGGGCTGTCCGGGGTGCAGAGATCAGGACCCGGCCCCAGGCTGGCCAGGACGGCCGGCAGCGATACCCAGCACAACCGACCCTTTGCCCTGAACATCGAACTTACCGCGGTCAAGGCTGGAGAATTCCCTGCCAGGAAAGGCCTGGGCATGAAGGACTTTCCCCTGGCCCTGCCCCTGCCTGAGGGCTACGACCCCAAACATGATTTCTATCCCGCCCACGAACATGACACCTACCGCTGGGCCATGGTCGTGGATCTCGACCGCTGTATCGGCTGCGGGGCCTGTACAGCCGCCTGTTATGCCGAAAACAACCTGGGCGTGGTCGGCGAGAAACAGATGGTCCTGGGCCGGGAGATGGCCTGGCTCGGCGTGGAGCGCTATTTCGACGACCAGCAGCCGACCCGGGTCCTGTTTCTGCCCATGCCCTGCCAGCACTGCGACAACGCCCCCTGCGAACCCGTCTGCCCGGTCTACGCCCCCCATCACTCCAAGGAAGGCCTGAACAACCAGATTTACAACCGCTGCATCGGTACCCGCTTCTGCTCCCAGAACTGCCCCTACAAGGTCCGCCGCTTCAACTGGTTCGACTGGGACTGGCCGGATCCTCTGAACCTGCAGCTCAACCCTGATGTCACCGTCCGCAGCAAAGGGGTCATGGAGAAATGCTCCTTCTGCATCCAGCGGATCAAGCAAGCCCACAGCCTGGCTAAGAACGAGAAACGGACCATCCGGGATCAGGAGGTCATACCGGCCTGCGTCCAGACCTGTCCCACCGAGGCCTTGGTCTTCGGCAACCTGATGGACCGCAAGAGCCGGGTCCGGATCATGGTCGACGACCCCAGGGCCTATCAGCTTATGGGCTATCTAAACACCAAACCGGCGGTCATCTACTTGAAAAAGGTTGTGCAGACGATATGAACCGGCTGACTTTCAAAGAAATCGATCAGACCATTCTAAGGACCCTGGGTCCTCCGGGCAGGAGGTACTGGTTGATCGTCTTCCTGCTTTTTCTG
The DNA here is from genome assembly GCA_021737615.1 of Desulfohalobiaceae bacterium. Lineage (GTDB taxonomy): Bacteria > Desulfobacterota > Desulfovibrionia > Desulfovibrionales > Desulfothermaceae > JAABTT01. The sequence goes on from JAIPDR010000057.1 coordinate 12,081, forward strand.
GGGGTCTTCATCGGGGCCGCCTGCTGGATCTACCAGATCTTTGTCGGGATCGGCGTCGGCGGCCAGAACATCCCGGTGGCCTGGGGCACCTACCTGATCAACTTCGTGTTCTGGGTCGGAATCGCCCACTCCGGGACCCTGATCTCGGCCATCCTCCATCTGTTTAGGGCCGGCTGGCGCAACCCCATCGCCAGGGCCGCGGAGACCATGACCGTCTTTGCGGTCTGTATCGCCGGGCTCTTCCCCTTTATCCATCTGGGACGGGTCTGGCAGGTCTATTACATGCTGCCTTATCCGAACCAGCGTCTCCTCTGGCCGAATTTCCAGTCTCCTCTCATGTTCGATGTGGTGGCCATCAGCACCTATCTGATCGTCAGCCTTCTCTTCTGGTATACCGGACTGCTCCCCGACCTGGCCCTGGTCAGGGACCGCTCCACCGGACTCAGGCAGACCATCTTCAAGTACCTTTCCCTGGGCTGGACCGGGAGCCAGCGGCAATGGCACCACCACGGCCGCGGTTATCTTTTTTTCGCAGCCCTGGCCACCCCCCTGGTCATCTCGGTGCACAGCATCGTCTCCTGGGATTTCGCCCTGGGCAACGTTCCCGGCTGGCACTCCACCATTTTCGCCCCCTACTTCGTGGCCGGGGCCATCCATTCCGGGCTGGCCATGGTCCTGACCCTGATGATCCCCATGCGCTTCCTCTTTAACTATGAGAGGCTTATCAGCATCGACATCCTGGAAAACGTGGCCAAGACCATCGTCTTCACCGGCCTCATCGTCGGACTGGCCTACGGAACCGAGTTCTTCATCGCCTGGTACAGCCGGAACAGCGTGGAAATCGAACAGTTCCGCTGGCGGGCAGCGGGAGAATACCGTCTGGGATTCTACATCATGGTCGTCTGCAACTTCCTGTTTCCCCTGCTGTTTTTGTTTAAAAAGGTCAGGACATCCATCCTGGCCCTGTTTGCGATCTCTCTGGTCGTCAACCTGGGCATGTGGTTCGAACGTTTCATGATCATTATCGGCGGGGTGGCCAGGGGCTTCCCCCCGCATGCCTGGGATTTGTACGCACCGACCCTTATCGAATACGGAATCCTGCTGGGCAGTTTCTGCCTGTTCTTCTTCCTGTTCCTGCTCTTTGCCAAGCATCTGCCTTCCATATCCATGACTGAAATGAAGGAGTCGCTCTAAGGTGTAAGGACAGGTTCCGGGTTCACGGTTCACGGTTGCAGATTAAAAAACTTGTGAAAAAAAATAAAATTGTTAATGCCTAACTCACCCTCTTACGTTTAGAATTTAAAATTTTTGTCATTCGAATTTGTTTCGAATTTCGTGCTTCGAATTTATCCAGCTGATAGCCGTAAAGACCTCGGAACTTAAATGTAAGGTAAAGTCACTGTACCATGCATACCCAGAGCACCTGCATCATGGGTCTTTTCGAGAAAGAAGATCAGGCCGTGCAAGCCGTCAAGTCCCTGAAGGACTCGTCCTATACCTTTTTACGGGCCTACAGCCCGTTTCCCAGTTCCAAAATCCTTCAGGCCCTCGGGCTGAAGACAAGCAGGGTGGGGCTCTTCACCCTTATCGGGGGGATCATCGGTTTTTTCAGCGGATACGGCCTGGCCCTCTTCACCGCCACCCGCTGGGAACTCATCGTCGGCGGCAAACCCGTGGCGGCCCTTATCCCTTTTCTTATCGTCGGCTTCGAGTTCACCATCCTCTTTGCCGTTTTCGGCAACATCATCGGCCTGCTGACCCTGGCCCGGCTGCCGGATTTAAAGGGCTTGGAGCACTACGACCCGCGCTGTTCAGGTGAACGCTTCGGTGTTCTGGCCGGCTGTCCGGCAGAGCAGACCGAAGCTCTTCTGGATTTTTTCCGGCAGCAGGGGGCTGACACCAAAACCTTTGAACCGGGTTCCAAAATACCATCATGACCGGCGAACACAGACCCCACAGCCTCTACAGGGCCATCCCCGGCAAAAATCTGTTCTTTCCGGCTTTGGTAGTGGCCGGCGGCATCGCTTTTCTGGCCGGTCTGCTGGGCGCGAATCCGGAACGGATGTGGCTGGCCTACCTGATCAACTTTTTGCTCTGGTCCGGGATCGCCCAGGGGGCCGTCCTGTTCTCGGCGGTCATGCACCTGGTCAAGGCCCGCTGGAGCGGCCCCCTGTCCGGTTTGGCCGAAAGCTTTGCCGGTTTTTTTCCCTTGTCCTTTATCCTCTTCCTGCTGCTTTTCTTCGGCCGGACCCATGTCTTCCCCTGGCTGGGTCAAGACCTGCACGGCAAGGAGGTCTGGCTGAACATCCCCTTTCTGGCCGCCCGGGACGGCCTGGGCTTGTTTGTCCTTTATACGGCCGGATTCATTTATCTCTTTTACGCCCTGCAGACCAGGCTCGACCAGGAAAGACCTCCCTCCGGCCTGCGCCGTCTGCTCCATCGCGGCCGCCAAAAAGCCTCCTTTAGTCCAGATTATCTCAGGCAGCGCACGACCCTCTGGGCAGGCCTGTACACCCTGGCTTTTGCCCTGGTCCTGTCCCTGATCGGCTTCGACCTGGTCATGGCCGCCAATCCGCACTGGCTCTCGACCCTCTTCGGCGGGTACACCTTTATCAAGGCCTTCTACACCGGCCTCGGAGCTCTGATCATCCTGGCCTGCGTCCGCCGCTTGCGCCGGGGCGAGGCTTCGGGCCTGACCCAGTCCCAGTTCATCGACATCGGGAAGCTCTTCTTCGCCTTTTGTCTGGTCTGGGCCGATTTCCTCTACGCTCAGCTGGTCGTCATCTGGTATGGCAACATCCCGGAAGAAACTTCTTACGTCATCACCAGGGTCAGCCACGAACCATGGCAAACCGTGACCTGGACCGTCTTCATCCTGGGATTCATTATTCCTTTTGTGGTCCTCCTGAATCGAAGGGTCAAGGCCAGACCGCTGATCATGATCGTCCTCTGCTCCCTGACCATCATCGCTATCTGGCTGGAGCACCTCATGCTGCTGGGTCCGGCCCTGACCGCGGAAAGCGGGCCCCTGCCCCTTGGCATTTCCGAGGTTCTGATCTTCCTCGGCTTCTTCGGGCTCCTGGCCTGTTCGATAGAGATTTTTTCGCGAATGTTTCCGGAAAACGCGGCCATCACTGCTCAACAAGCCGGGGAGGGCAATCGGTGATACCCAATAAAGCCGCTCTGCTTATTTCCCTGGCCGGCCTGGTCTTGACCGGCCTGCTGCTGTTTTTGTATTTCGCCTCGCCCTCGGCTTCCATCAGGCCGGAGCAGCCGATCCCCTTCAGCCACAATGTCCACAGCGGGATCAAACGGATCCAGTGCCAGTACTGCCACCCCTATGCGGCCTACTCGAATTTTCCGGGACTGCCCCCGGTGGAGAAATGCCTGCACTGCCATAACTATATCATTGCCGAGCATCCCTGGATCAAGAAGGAGCATGACTATTTCGAGACCAACAGCTCCACCCCCTGGAAAAAGGTCAATTATATGCCGGAACACGTGGTTTTCAATCATCAGCGGCACATCAACAGCGACCTCTCCTGCCGGGAATGTCACGGCCGGGTCCAGGACCAGCATCGGCTGAAACGAAAGACCTGGCGCATGGGGGAGTGCTTGAACTGCCACAAAAAAATGGATGCCAACATCGACTGCTGGCTGGCCTGCCACAGCTGATGCCTGGCAAGCGTACCTGTCGATAAATCGAATTGGATCAGTACATAAGGAGACGTTTCTTGACTGAAACAAGCCCGGCGAAGACGACCACCAATCCAACCGCGATCGCCTTTGTCCTGACCTCGGCGGTCTGGTTCGCCCTGGCCACCACCTTCGGTTTGATCGGGGCCTGGTATCTGATCGCCCCGGATTTCATGGCCAACATCGAATACATCCATTTCGGACGGATCCGGCCCATGCATACCAACGGGGTCCTCTTCGGCTTCGTGGCCCCGGGCCTCTTGGCTGCTGCCTTTTACTTCCTGCCCAGGCTGCTCCGGGTGGAGCTCTACAGTCAGAAACTGGGTGTCTTCACCGCCCTGTACTGGAATGTGACCGTTGGAGCCGGAATCATCGGGATCTCCCTGGGCTACACCCAGGCCCGGGAGTACGCCGAGCTGCCCTGGATAGTGGATGTCATGCTGGTCATCGGTTTTATCCTGATCATCTACAACCTGCTGATGACCATTGTCAGGCGGAAGGAACCCATTCTCTACGTCTCCATCTGGTACGTCCTGGCGGCCACCATCCTGACTGCCGGCACCTATTGTCTGGGCAACGTCATCTGGAAGCCGGACACCGGGGCCCTGGCCGGGATGCCGGACGCCATCATCCTCTGGTTTTACGGGCATAACATCTTCGGCCTCCTCTTGACCCCTCTGGGCCTGGCCGTGGCCTATTACGTTCTGCCCATCGCCACCCGCAGCCCGCTGTACAGCCACACCCTGTCCCTGCTCGGCTTCTGGTCCCTGATCATCGTCTACACTCATATCGGAACCCATCACCTTCTGCAGGTTCCGGTGCCCACCTGGCTGAAAACGATCTCGGTCGTGGACAGCGTGGCCATGGTCATCCCGGTCATGGTGGTCCTGATCAACCTGTGGTACACGGTCAAAGGCAAGCTGGGGGCCATCCACGCCGATATCGGGGCCAAATTCGTCTTCACCGGGACCATCTTCTATTTCTTCGTCAACATCCAAGGCTCCATGATGGCCCTGCCGGTGGTCCAGCGGATCACCCACTTCAACAACTGGGTCGTGGGCCATGCCCACATCGGCGTGCTCGGCTTTGCCGGGGTGACCACCCTGGGCGGGCTGTACTTCCTTCTGCCTCGAATCTGCGGCCGGGATCTGCACAGCCGCTTCCTGGCCGATCTGCAGTACTGGCTGGTGCTCATCGGGATTGCCGGTTTCGCCGTGGTCCTGACCGTCGTCGGCCTGATCCAGGGCAACGCCTGGTACAACGGTGAAACCGTCTACCGGACCCTGCCTGAAATTCAGCCCTACTATATCCTGCGGGCCGGTCTGGGCGTGCTGATCGTGACCGGGGCCTATCTCGGCCTGTACAACATCATTCGAACGCTGTATTCCCGGCCTGGAGGATCGTCATGAAGATGACCCCGGCTGTTATTATCATTGGTCTGTTGAGCCTTTTGACCGCCATTTCCCTGGTCGTGGTCTACTGGCCGTATGCCGAACGGGACAGGACCCCCTCCCGGATCTTCCGCACCAGGACTGCGGAGGAGGCCGCCGGCCGTGAGATCTATCTGGACAACGGCTGCGTCTACTGCCACAGCCAGTCCATCCGGGCCTTTGACTGGGGCCACGGAGCCATGCGCATCGCCCAGTCCGGGGATTACCTGGCCGACGAGCCGGTGGCCCTCGGATCGCAGCGCACCGGGGTCGACCTGTCCCAGGAAGGCGGGATACATCCGGACGACTGGCATATCGCCCATTTTATCAATCCCCGTTTCACCCGCCCCGGCTCTGTCATGCCCCCGTTTGCCTGGATGGATATTAAAAAACTCCAGACCCTGACCCGGTACATCCAGAGCCTGGGCCTGAAAGACGCGGATAATCGCCTGAAGCGCCAGGATTTTTGGAAAGAAAAGGCCATCCAGGCCTACGAACAGGGACCGGAGGAAAACGTCCGCTGGCTGAGCCAGATAGTGCCCAAGGGCTGGCGCGGCCTCCCGAATCCCTATCCGACCAGTGAAGCCGCTCTCCAGAGGGGGAAGAAAATCTACCAGCAATTCTGCATCGGCTGCCACGGTCCCATCGGCGACGGCATGGGACCGGCCCAGCCCTGGCTCCACCCCCCTCCGCTGAATTTCACGGTCCTGAAAGGAAGGGAGATCTCGGGCGGGATCCTCTACTATCAGATCATGAACGGCATCACCGGAACGGCCATGCCCTTCTTCAAGCGCGACCTCGAATCCCAGAAGATCTGGGAGGTCGGGGACTATGTGGCCAACTTCTTCATCAATCAGAGCGACGCCGACGAGGAGCCCGAGGGGATCGATGCGGCCTGGGAGCCGTAGCCTGGTCGGTGGGTAGTAGTCGGTGGACAGTGGGCAGTGGGCAGCCCTGCCTCTGGCAGGCCTGATATATAACTATTTAATATTTATAAAAATAACTGCTAGACTTTTAACTCATGTTGTTGATTTCGATTGCTGCCAGTTTGATCAATAGAGAAGAAACTCAAGTTTTGAGCATTGGCACCTCTTTGCGAATCGGGCAACAGGGTTTTCTTGCGCGACCTCGCTTAGAGGTTCTCAGGTTTTCTTAGGCTCGCGAAATGGGGGAAACCGGACCGCGCCTACGGCTTTAAACCATAAGACTG
>JAIPDR010000058.1 GCA_021737615.1 Desulfohalobiaceae bacterium
AACCCTGTCGCCCGGTTCGAAAAGAGGGTGCAAATGCTCAAAACTGGAGTTTCTTTATTGATCAAACTGGCAGTTGTGGATTTTAACCCAATTGAACAACAATTTGGCCCCATATTCTTATTTAAATTAATTAATTATAAGTCAGATTTGCCAGAGGCAAATCTGACTTATATCGAGGCTGCTCAATAGCTCAGCAGTCTTTAGGTACTGTATTACAAATCAGGATGGAAAAAGAAAATGGCCGAATCCCCCTTCAGAACCCTCATCGCGAACATTAAGGACTGGCCTCTCTCCAGAAAATTGGCCCTGGCAGGAGTGGCCCTTTTGTCCCTTGTTTTTTTTCTGCTCATTATCCTTCAGGCCAACAAGGCTGAATACAGACCCCTTTATACCGGGCTTGCCCGGCAGGAAGCCGCTTCCGTGACCGGATGGCTGAAAGAACAGGGGGTCCCTTATGACCTGAAGGATAATGGTCAGGCGATTTATGTCCCGGCCGGCATGGTTTATGAGACCAGATTGAACCTGGCCGGGGCCGGACTTCCAAAGCAGGGGGGAATGGGCTTTGAGATCTTTGACCAGCAGAGTTTCGGCGTGACCAAATTCACGCAGAAGATCAATTACCAGCGGGCCCTGCAGGGCGAGCTGGCCAGGACAATCACCGCCCTTGACGCGGTCAAGTCGGCCAGGGTTCATTTGGTGCTCCCTGAAGAACGTCTGCTGCAGGATCAGCAGGAACAGGCCAAGGCCTCGGTGGTAATCGATCTGGCAGAAGGACGGGCTCTGGATATGACCCGGACCCAGGGAATCATACATCTGGTGGCCGGGAGCATCGAGGGGCTGAATAAGGGCCAGGTGACGGTGGTCGACACCAGCGGGCGGACCTTGAGCCAAAACAGCGGGCAAGAGCAGGGCCAAATCATGTTCCCGGATAAGCTCAAATTTAAGACCATCCTGGAAAACCGTCTGGAAAACCGAGCCCAGTCACTTTTAGACCGGGCCCTGGGGCAGGGCAGTTCGGTGGTCAGGGTCACGGCTGAACTCGATTTTACCCGGGAAGCAATTACCAGGGAAGAGTATGACCCGGACAGCCTGGTTCCCAGAAGCGAGCAGCTCACCGAGAGTGAATCCGGGAGCGGCCGCTCCGGAGGGATTCCGGGAGTGGAGTCGAATCTCGGGGGCGGAAGCTCCTCAAATTCCGGTCCGATTCCCAGCAGGAAAAGCTCGGAAATCGTCAATTATGAAATCAACAAGACCGTGAAAAGAATCAATAGTCCGGTAGGACAGGTCGAGAAAATATCGGCAGCCGTTCTGGTGGCGGAAAAAATCAAGCCGGGTGCGAATGGAGAACCGGGATCCCCTGTTCCCCTGACCCCTGAAAAGATCGAATCGATCCGGAGAATGGTCGTCAGCGCCATTGGCCTCGACCTGGACCGGGGGGATCGGATCGAAGTCGTTTCCATGCCTTTTGAAAAAAAGATGCTGGAAGGCAAGGCCGGAGAACTAGCCGGCCCTGCAGCCTATGATTATATCCCCTATGCCAAGTACGCCCTCCTGCTGTTTCTGGCGGTCCTGCTCTATTTCGTCCTCATCCGCCCCCTGGTGAAAACCCTGCGGGTAGAGTCGGCAGGCTACTACACAAAGACCGTTACCGAGCTTGAGGACGAATTCGCGTCAGAGCAGCCGGCCCTTGACTCTCCGGCCAGGTTGCGCCGGGAGTTGGCCAACAGCTCGGTGACCCCCACCCAGGTCATCAAGACCTGGCTCAAAGAAGGCTGAATGTATTGCGAATCCAAGATGAAATTATGATATTTTTAAGCAGGCAAAGAGACAGATCGTAGCGTGTAACAGTTATGAAAAAAGATTTCACCAAGATGAACGGTGCGGAAAAAGCGGCCTATCTTTTGTTGTGCCTCGGAGAGGAGGCCACCACAGAGGTCTTTAAGGAGTTGAAGGACGATGAAGTCAGATGGATCAGCAGTTATATGAAAGGGGTGGAACATGTGCCGGCCGACCTGGCCAGACAGGTGGAGGAGAAGTACCGCAAGACCAGGCAGGAGTATGCCGGATTGTTCATTGATGGGGGGGAATTTGTGAGCAACGCCCTGACCTCCACCGGGGACAACAAGCGGGTGGAGTCCATTCTGGAGGATCTGAATTCAGAGTTCGGCGGAAAGCCCCTGGAGACCATCTCCATGATGGAGCCGAGAATGGTGGCTGGTTTGCTGCAAAACGAGCATCCCCAGACCGTGGCTTTGATCTTGTCCACCCAGAAAGCCGATCACACCGGCAATGTCCTCTTTTATCTCCCCGAAGATTTAAGAGCGGATGTGGTCTACAGGATAGCCAGGATAGAAAAGGTCTCTCCGGAAGTCATCCATCAGATTGAAGAGGCCCTGCAGCGGGAGATCGGGGGGTTTGTCAAAAAGGAGCAACACCATGTCGGTGGAGTGGACAAGGTGGTCGAGATTTTGACCAGGATGGAGCGGGGGGTTGAGGAGAATATTCTGGCCGGGATCGAAGAAATGGATGCCGAGACCGCCGAGAAGATCAAAAACTTGATGTTCACCTTCGATGATTTTGCCCTCATCGATAACGCAGGCATGCAGAAGATCTTAAGGGAAGTCAAGAACGAGACCTTGATCCTGGCTCTAAAGACCGCGCCTGAAGTCGTAAGGGAAAAGATATTCAAAAATATCAGTGAAAGGGCCGCGGATATCATTAGCGAAGACCTGGAGGCACTCGGCCCGGTCAGACTGTCGGAGGTCGAGCAGGCCCAGCAGAGTATCGTCAAGATTGCCTTGAGGCTCGAAGAAGAGGGCCAGATCATCATGCCCGGTGGAGGTCAGGAAACCCTTGTCTAAGATATTTCCTTCCGGCAGCGGAGTCCAGTTTGTGAACGTCACTTTTCTTGATCTCGAGTCCAAGCCAGGCGGCAAGGACTCGTTTTTCGTCTCCAAATCCCAGGTGAATAAGAGTCTGGACAAGGAAAAACCTGCTGAAAAAGCCGGAGAATCTGCGCCAAAAAAGAAAGAGCCGGCTCAAGAACCAAAAGTCGATCTGGAGGCCATCAAAAAGGAGGCCTATACAAAGGGCAAAAAGGCCGGCTACCTGGAGGCCGAGGAAAAACTGCATACCGCTTCCCAGGCTCTGGCCGAAGGGCTCGAACAGATCAGCCGTCTGCGGGAGTCCCTGCTCACAAAGAGCAGGGAGGATATGGTCCGCCTGGTCATGGGGGTGACCAGGCAGGTCATCCAGGCCGAAGTAATGGAAAAGAAGGAAATCATCCTGCAGACAGTGACCAGGGCCCTGGAAGCCGCGGTTCAATCCGATGAATACACCATCACGGTCCATCCTGAGGACCTGAAGTTGGTCACCGAAAAGGAGCCCCTGCTTCTGGCAGGCATGAAAGGCCTGCAGAATATCCATTTCCGGGGCGATGAGTCTGTCTCCAGAGGCGGCTGTCTGGCGGAATCCCATAGCGGTGACGTCGATGCCACCATCGAGACTCAATTAAAAGAGATGCATGAACATCTTTGCAGGGAAATAATTGCTGATCCGCATGGAACAGATCTTACATAGCCTGAAGGAGGTTAATCCGCTGCGTGTCCGGGGCAAGGTGACCAAGATCGTCGGTCTGATCATCGAAGGCTATTGCCCACTGGCCAGCCTGGGTTCTCTCTGTGAAGTGACCCCCCTGCATGGCGGACCGCCCATCCGGGCAGAGGTGGTTGGGTTCCGGCGAAACATGGCCCTTCTCATGCCCTTGGGAGAGATGTACGGACTCGGGGTGGGCAGCCTCATCCGCGTCCTGGATACGAGCCCGCATATAGAGGTGGGTTCTGCGTTGCTGGGGCGTGTGGTCGACGCCCTGGGAAGACCGCTGGACGGCAAGGGCGCGGTTTTTTGCTCAGAAACACGGCATTTGTATGATCTACCGCCGAGTCCCATGGATCGCAGCCAGATTACCGAAATCCTTGATCTCGGGGTCAGGTCCATCAACGGGCTGCTGACCTGCGGCCGGGGGCAGAGAATGGGCATCATGTCCGGTTCCGGGGTGGGCAAGAGCGTCTTGTTGAGCATGATGGCCAGAAACACCGCGGCCGACGTCAATGTCATCGCTATGATCGGGGAAAGGGGACGGGAAGTCAGGGAATTTATCGAGAACGATCTGGGCGAGGCCGGTTTGTCCCGTTCAGTGGTGGTGACCGCGACCTCGGATCAGTCTCCCCTTATCAGGATGCGCGGGGCCTTCATGGCCATGGCCGTGGCTGAATATTTCTGTGCAAAAGGCAAAGATGTCTTGCTGATGATGGACTCGGTAACCCGTTTCGCCATGGCCATGCGGGAAATCGGCCTGGCTGCGGGAGAACCGCCGGGAACCAAGGGCTATCCCCCTTCGGTTTTTTCCAAACTGCCGAAGTTACTGGAACGGGCCGGCAGTTTCAACGGCACAGGCAGCATCACCGGTCTGTTCACGGTCCTGGTCGAAGGCGATGATATGAACGAACCGGTGGGAGACGCGGTTCGTTCCATTCTGGATGGACATATCGTCCTGTCCCGTGACCTGGCGGCAAAATATCATTATCCGGCCATAGATGTCCTCTATTCCAACAGCCGGGTCATGCAGCGGCTCGTTGATCCGGAGCACCTGCGCTTGAGCGGGCGTATCAGGGAAACCCTGGCCGTGTACTCGCAACAGGAAGACCTGATCAATATCGGGGCCTATAAGCAGGGAGCCAACCCGAAAATCGACAAGGCCATGAAATACATCGAAGCTGTGAACCGGTTTCTCCGCCAGGACCTGACCGAGAAAGCAACCTTGGAACAGGCCAGGCAGGATATGCACAATCTTTTTCAGGATGAGGCGGGATGAGACCCTTTCGACTGCAGTCGGTGCTCGATTATAGGGAAGGGCTGGAGAACGAGGCCCGGAGGTCATTTTGGCTCTGCCTCGAAGAACAAAAGGCCTGCCTGGCCCACAAAGAGCAGAAAGAAGACGAGGTCTACAGGCTGCAACTGGAGCTCCAGGAGGCCAGGGCAAATAATGTTTTGCTCCCGGAAGTCATGCTCTATGAGGAATATATCGCGGCCCAAAAAAAGGATATCCTGGAATTAGATCAAAAAATCAGCATCCTGAATGTAAGAGTCGAGCAGAAGAACCAGGCCCTTGTCCGGGCCCGACAGGAAAAGAAGGTTCTGGAGCTCCTCAAGGAAAAGAGGGAAGAAGAGGAAAGGAAAGAACAGAGAGACCTGGAGAACGCCCTCTTGGACGAGATTGCCGTCCTTGGTTATGGAGAGAGACGATGAAATCCCGGAAAACCAGGTATGCCTGCCTGCTGCTGTTTGTTTTTTTTTCGTTGTTGCTTCCGCAGGGAAAGGGGACTGCCCAGAATGCAACAGTTATCTTTGAGTGTGAGGATATCGGAGTCGAGGCCCGGCGGGTCCTCTCGAATCTCAAAGAGGAAAGGCGCAGATTCGAAAAACAGAAACAGTTTCTGGACAGGCGGGAAAACGAATTAAAGATTTTGCAGCAGGAGGTCGATAAGAAACTCAAGCGGTTGACAGGGCTTCAGGAGGAACTCAAGGAACTCCTGGCTGAAAAGAAGGAAAGGGAAAGCGCAAAGGTGAAAAAATTGAGCAAAATCTATCAAAAACGTGACCCGGCCGGGGCCGCGGCTACTTTGGCCTCGATGGAAAAAAAACTGGCGGTTTCGATCCTCTCCCTGATGCGCGACAAGTATGCCGGCGAGATACTGGATAACATGGACAGGGAAAAGGCAGTGGAATACAGTACGTCCCTGGGACGCTTGCAGAATTAGGCCAAAACCTGCGGCGGCTGCGGATGAGGCCGGCAGAACAAAGGGTGGACGAAAGATGATTTCAGCTCAGGATCTCATAGGCTTCAAGAGCCGGGTGACACCTCCCGAGGCTCAGCAAGCGGCCAAGACCGCAAAAAGGAGCCGGATCCTTTTTCCGGATAAAGAAAGCGATGGCGAAACATTCGGGAAATCGCTGGCTCAAGCCGCGGGAAAGGACAGTGTTTCAGGGCAATCCGGGAAAGCAGATAATGAATTGCCGATTACAACAAAACAGGAGCCAAGAGATAGCCTCGATTTAATCCTGGCCGAACTCAAAACGGACGATAGGGATCATTTTTCGGGGGACCTTGGGAAAATCGACTCGCTGCGGCTCGAATTGCTTCAATTTCTTGGTGCAGACAAAAATGGATTAACATCAGGGCAGGAAGCAGCGGTCAGGCAAGAGTTGCTCTTTTTGGCCCGGGATGTGAACAGCGTTGAAGAGCCGCTCGGTTTAGAGGCCCTTCAGGGGGCGAACAAGGCGGAAACAAACGGCCTGGAAATTTTTCCTGCGACTGCGGGCAAAGAGAACCTCCGGGGCCGGCTGATGCGGCTGCTGGAATCTTTTGATGCCGGACAATCCCGGATTCAGTCCGGGGGGTTCGGCTCGCAGACAGGCGGATTGTCCGAAGCATGGACTGATAGGGGGCAGGAACTAAGCCGTTTTCTGGAGCGGATGCAGCAGATTCTTGAATCCTCTTCGGGTCCGGCCCGGGAGGCCAGGGGAGTCGCCAACGGATTTTCGGAAGAGATCGCGGAAGCAGGGACACAGTTGTCCTCTTGGCCGGAGATGGATCCCGGTCATAAGCATCAGGCCCTTCTGGAGCGGATGCAGAGGATTTTTGAATCACAGGGGGCGGCCCGGGAAAACAGGGCAGCCGCAGATGAACTTGCGGCTAAAGCAGTTGCATCCGTGTTCCCGGGGGGGACCAATCCCGGTCATAAGCATCCGGTCCTGCTTAAACAAATGCAGCAAGCCCTGGAGAGCGCCCGGGTTTCTGTCCGTTTGGAAGAAGCGCCCCAACCGGCAGAGGCCGGGGTGGATCCAAGACTCCGACAGCTTCTGAATGCACTGGCCGCGGAATCGAAGAACAGTCTCGAGGCCGGTCTGGAGAAAAAGGATATCGTTTTGGCCGGATATCAGGATCAGCAGGGGAAAATGAAGAATATCAACCAGCTGATGCAAAGTATCCATTCTGCAACGGGCCAGGCCGATTCTCAGATCAAATATCCGGGCAACCAGCCTGAGTCTGACTCCATTGTGCAGTTCCAGCCGCCATCCGGCGGATCCGGAAAACCGGACAGTCCTGTTTTGCAGGTGCGGCCGGATTCTGCAACGTCTTTCGACAAGAATCTCCAGACCATGGAGAACAAGGTCGTCGGTCAGGTCTTTGTCCGTCTTTTCTCCGGTCTTCGGCAGGGTTCGGGGAGTATGACCATTAATATGCATCCTCCCGAGCTCGGGAAGGTCAAAATCAGACTGATTTCAGACAAAAGCGGCCTGAATGTGCACCTGCACTCTCAGAATCAACAGGTTGCGGGGGTCCTGGAGAAGCATCTGCCCACACTGCAGCAATCCCTCCAGGATCAGGGAATTTCCCTTTCAGGCCTCCAGGTCGGCGTGGATTCGGGAGAACAGGATAAACCGGGTTTCGAAGATCAGGGCTTCCTGGAAACAGCAGGAAAAAAGGGGCATCCCGGACCGGTCGAGGAAGACGACAGCCCCGGGATTTCGGATCAGTACCAGGCCTGGTCCGGGCAGAGCCAGGGCTTGAGCCTGAGGGTATAAGATCAGAGGAGGATGCTGAAATGGACGGTGTTGGAGGCTTGCAGGCCGTGGCCGCCGAAACAAAGGCCAAAACAGGCAATCAGGCAGATACCCTGGGGAAAGACGATTTTTTGAACCTGCTCGTCACCCAGCTGAAAAACCAGGATCCGCTCAATCCGAGCGACCCCACTGAGTTCACCGCCCAACTGGCCCAGTACAGTTCTCTGGAGCAGCTGTACAATATCAATGACAGCCTGCAGGGACTGCAGACCATGCAGGACGGCTTCGGGCGCCTCTCGGCTCTGTCCATGATCGGCAAAGAGGTGATTGCAGAGTCAGGGAGTTTTAGATACGAAGGGCGGCCTGTGGAAATGGGGTTTCGCTTTGAAGATCAGGTCCAAGGGGCGGTTGTCTCCATCTGGAATGAAAACGGCCGGCTCGTGGACCAGATCGAGATCGCCGAACCCTGCTCCGGGGATCGCTTCCTGCAGTGGGACGGCACGGATCAGGAGGGCCGGGATCTTCCGGAGGGAACCTATAGTCTTGATGTGACCGGGACCACGGCCGAGGGTCAGGAAACAGCAGGCACGCCCCTGACGGCAAGCCGGATCACCGGTGTTGATTTTTCAGGGGCGGACCATACCCTGCTGACAACCAACGGGTCGGTCGAACTGGCTGAGGTTGCTAAAGTCAACAATCCGACACAAGACGACGATGCCTAGTAAGCAGGTATCCATCGAAAGAAACATCTTCAGATAAGAGACAGGAGGATCGATTATGGGTTTAGGCGGGGCAATGAACAGCGGCATTTCTGGCCTGCAATCCTTTTCCAACGCCATGAGCGTTATCGGAAACAATCTGGCCAATACGAACACCACCGGTTTTAAGTCCAGCCGGACACTGTTCGCGGACCTGATACCGGACAACGTGACCGGTACCGGTGGGACAAACCAGATCGGACGGGGATCGACCCTGTCCAGAGTGGATAACATCTTCACCCAGGGTTCGATAGAAAGCACGAGCTCCAACACCGATCTAGCCATTGAAGGTCCCGGTTTCTTCATGGTTCGGAATCCGGACAGCCAGGCCACTTATTTTACCCGGGCCGGCACCTTCCGTCTGGATCAGGGGGGGGATCTGACAAATCCAGAGGGCTTTGTGGTCCAAGGCTTTGAAAGACAAGCAGACGGGTCTTTTTCGGATTTGATCAATGACGTGCATATCAATACCAGATCTTTTGTACCGGCTCAGGCTTCTTCAGAGGTTGCCCTGACCACGAACCTCAATGCCCAGTCCGAGACTTCGGCCTGGGATCTCAACGATCCGGTGACGACCTCGAATTTTGCAACCACGACCGAGGTCTACGATTCATTGGGCAACACCCATTTGATAACCAGCTATTTCAATAAGACAGGGGACAACACCTGGGAGTACCATCAAACGGTTCCAGCCGAAGAGATCGGGAATTCCGGCGGCAACCCGACCGATGGACTGGCCCGAATTTCCGGCACTGAAGTAACGGGAACGCTGGCCGCAGGCGATCTTATCGTCAACGGGAACGATGTCGGCGCAGTGGGCAGCCAGGACGCGGCCGCCATTGCCGCTGCAATCGGGACCGCAGACGCTTCCGTGAGCGCCGCGGCCTCCAATTCGGTGACCTTGAACATAAATGAGGACAGTTTAGCCGACAACGACGGGGCTGATACCAATTTGTCCCATATTTCCTTTGACCTCACCCTGGACGGAACGACCAATACGGTAACCTTTGATGCGGCCAATGACGGCGACGGCATAACCGCTGCCGACATTGCCGCTGCAATCGATAATCAATTTGCTGCGGGAACGGCCGGTCTTTCGGGAACAGGCATTACCCTGACCAGCAGCGACGGGAGCAACATCGAGATTGCAAACCTGGATATACAAAATGTAGCCGATGACGCCAACTCCGGCCTGGCTGATGGAACCACCTACGGTTCCATAGAGCTCAGCAGCAGCGCGGACATCGTCCTCGGTGGAAACAACGAGGCCAAGGCCGGTTTTACCGACGGGGCCACGGGTTTGTTCGAACCGACCATGGTCGAGGTGGCCAGCGGCAGCTTCAGCTTCGATTCCCAGGGTCTATTGAGCCAGATCACCACTGATGGCGGCAGCACGATCACCGCGGAAGACGCTGCCTGGCCGCGGGTCACGATTGCCGCAGAGAACCTGGACTGGGCCAATGGAGCTGATCAGGACCAGAGTGTGGATTACGAGTTGAACCTCACCCAGTTTGCCACCGATTCAAGGGTGGTGACCCAGGAAGCAAACGGCTACTCTTCAGGTAATCTGTCCGATATTTCAGTCGACAGTGAAGGGACAATCACCGGAATCTATTCAAACGGAGAGATGAGGGACCTGGCCAGACTGGCCCTGGGGAAATTTTCCAATAATAACGGGCTGGCCAAGATCGGGAAGAACCTCTTTCAGGCCACGAACCTGTCCGGTCCTCCGGATGTGGGCACGGCCGGTTCGGGTGTCGGCAAGATCTATTCGAATTCACTTGAGCAGTCCACAGTGGATATCGCCGAGGAGTTCACGAAAATGATCACCACCCAGCGTTCATTTCAGGCCAACTCCAAGACGATCACCACCACCGACGAGATGCTGAACGAGGTCATCAATCTCAAGCGCTAATTGATGAATATGCTTTTAAAGATCAAAAATTTCCTTTTCCCTGTTCGGCTCTTCTAGCCGAACAGGGAACGAGTCAAAAAATTGGCTCAGTAGAGGCCGGTTCGTCAGGACCGGCCTCTTTTTTGGTCCGGGCACATAGCCTCGGTTTTACCGGGCACCCCCGTCCTGCCCATGCTCTGTCCGGAGAAAACAGGAAAAGGCCTTTTTGGTATGTCGTTTGCAATGCAGATTCGCAGAGGAGGATCGGTCTATGGATTTATCAACCATTCTGGGTATCGTGGCCGCCTTTGGACTCATGCTTCTGGCGATTATGAGCGGCAGCGGCCTGATGGTTTTTATCGAGCCGCAATCCATGATGATAGTCGGCGGGGGAACCGCCGGGGCCCTTTTGGTGCATTATCCCTTCAAGGAAGTTCTCCGGGCCTTTTCCGTGGCCAGGAAGACTTTTTTTTTCAAGGAGCTGCCTCCGACCCGGCTCATCGGTCAGCTCACCGAATTTGCCGGCAAGGCCAGGAAAGAAGGACTCCTGTCCCTGCAGTCCATCGCCAAGAACGTGGAGGATCCTTTTCTGGTCAAGGGACTGCAGATGGCCGCCGACGGGCATGAGCCGGAAGCCCTGGAGAGGATGATGATCCGGGAGATAGACTATATCAGGGAACGGCACGAGAGCGGCGCAGAGATCTTCGCTTCCCTGGGAACGTATGCTCCGGCCATCGGCATGGTCGGGACCCTGATCGGGCTGGTGCAGATGCTGCAGACCATGGACGATCCTTCGACAATCGGTCCGGCCATGGCCATCGCCCTTTTGACCACGTTTTACGGCTCTGTCGCCGCCAATGTCCTCTTTCTGCCCATGTCCGGGAAACTCAAAGCCAGGTCCCAGTCTGAGCTTTTGAAAAAGGAACTCATCGTCGAAGGCATGAACTCCATTCTGGCCGGAGAGAATCCCAGGATCATGGAACAGAAGCTGCACGCCTATCTCCAGCCCAAGGACCGGCAGAGCGTGTTCAAGAAATAGTAACAGTTGGCTTACAAGGCAGGCTTCAGCCTGTAAGCCGAGCATCAAAGAAGGTATTTTAAAAAAAAGGCGACAAAAGGTCAGGCCGGAATGGCGAGGCAAAAGAGAAAAACACTGAAGAAAAACGGGCCTTCAGCCCCGGCCTGGATGGTCACCTACAGCGATATGGTCACCCTGCTCTTGACCTTTTTCGTGCTCATGCTGTCTATGGCTGAAATGGACAAGATCAAGTTTCAAAAGGCCGTGGGTTCCCTGAAAGGGGCCTTCGGCATCATGAAGAGCGATCCGGTCAACGACCCCAAGTCCGATGTGGTCCTGCCCACTGTGGGCGTCATTCCCTACGACATGGTGCAGCGACTCTACGATCAGCTGTTAACGAAAATAAAAAAGCTGGATCTAAACAGGGACATCGAATTGGTCACGGATCGGGGGGCCATGGTGCTCCGGGTCAAGGAAAAGATCCTGTTCGCCCCGGGTTCAACCAGCCTGAAACAAGGGGCAGGGGCAGTCCTTCACAAGGTGGCTGATCTGATTTCGCCCCTGCCTTTCGAGATACGCATCGAAGGACATACGGACGATACCCCGTATGGAGTGCAGGGGCAGACGAACTGGGATTTGTCGGTGCAGCGGGCGATCACGGTCTTAAGGTACTATGTCGAACACGAGCTGCTCTCCCTGGATCGGCTTTCGGCTGTGGGTTTTGGCGATCAAAGGCCGCTGCTTCCGAACGACTCAAAAGAAAACAGGTCCTTGAACCGAAGGGTGGAGTTTGTGTTGGAAAACAGCGGGGATTATCGGGAAGCCCTGCCCTATCTCATCGATTCCAGCGAGCAGCTGCCGTTTTAGTGCGGATTTAAGTTTCCAGCGATATGATTCCAGGGCAGGGCGAAGCCGGCAAGAGTGCCGGGAAGTTCATCAGCCTATAATCAAAGACAGGAGGAAGACCGGAAATGGCCAAGGAAAAAGAGACCCAGGAACCCAAGAAAAAATCCAGGAACAAGATCTTTCTTATTGGGCTGCCCTTGCTGGTGCTGTTGATCATTGGAGGAGGAGCAGGGGCTTATTTCCTGGGCGCCTTCAACAGCAAGGCTTCTTCGGAAACAGGAGGATTGCCGGAAAAAGCAGCCAAGAAAAAATTGGGTCCGCTGGTCAAGATGGAGGATTTCGTGGTCAATATCATGCACAAAGACTCGACCCGTTTCCTCAAGATGGGCATCACTCTGGAGGTCGAAGGCAAGGAAAGCAAAGAGGCCGTTACAAATCGGATGCCCCAGATCACCGATGCGGTCCTGCTTCATGTCGGCAACAAACGCTTTGATGAGATCAAGGACCTGCAGGGCAAAATGCAGCTTAAAGCCGATTTGCTGGCCCGGATCAAGGAACTGGCCGGAAACGGTGACGTGGTCAACCTCTTTTTCACGGACTTCGTGGTTCAGTAACAGGAGTGAAAGGTGGAACGGATCTTAAGCCAGGAAGAGATAGACGAGCTGCTGTCCGCTTTTGATGATGGAGGGATCGAGGCCGGACTGAGTCCCGGCGGCCGGGAACCGTCTTTGGGCACTGTTTCCAAGGAGAAAGATGCCGTCAGCATTGATCTGACCAAAGGCCAGAACTACAGCAAGTGGAGAATCGCCAACCTGGACATCGTTTTCAATTCCTTTGCCAGGTATTACTCCATAGGACTTTCCAATAGCCTGCAGCAAAGCGTGTCTCTTCGGAAAGGGGAAATTGTTTCCAAATTTTTTGAAGAATTTCTGGTGAGTTTAAACGACGCCGGGGTCCTGGGTGTTTTCACCCTGGAGCCTTTAAAAGGGGAGGGCCTGTTTGTCTTTGACAGGACCCTGAGCTTCGGACTGGTGGAAATGATGCTGGGGGCATCGACTGAAAGCGAACTTGTGGTCCTGGACCGGGAGGTGACTACAATCGAGGCCAACATCGTTCGCTCTCTCATGGCGGAAGCCTGTCACGGTTTCAACAGAGCCTTTGCCTCCCTGGATGAATTGCATTCCAGTATCACCCGGGTCGAGACGAACTGGAAGCTGCTCAACATCCTGTCGCCGGACACAGAGGTCATTCAGGTCGGTTTTTCCGTGCAGTCCGGCTCGCTGACCGGGAACATGCTGATGGTCATCCCCTATTTTTCCCTGGAACCTTTCAAGGAAAAACTCAGGAATGAATGGGTGCAGTTCTCTCAAAGCACAAAGCAGAGCAATTGGTCGAAACACCTGGAAAAAGAACTTGATAAACTGGAAATACCGCTTTCCGCCGCCTGTGGAGATCTGTTCTTGACGATCCAGGAAATCCTGAGCCTGGGCGAGGGGGACATCATCAGTTTCGATTATGATGAAGAGTCCCCGATAACGGTTCTGGCAGACGGAAAGACGAAGTTTCGGGGACAGCCCGGACTGCGCAACGGAAAAAAAGCGGTACGAATCGTGAAACAGGTACCCAGAGGGGAGTGAAAGATGAACGACAAAGCTGATGTTAAGGACAACGGCCGGGAGGCAGGCGAAAAAAGCCGGCAGAAAAGAACAGAGGGATCCTCGGAGGCCGGGCAGACAGGCGAGCAGAATCAGTCCGCTCAAACGACCGGTATTGATTTTCTCCTGGATGTCCCCTTGCAGGTCACGGTAGAGGTCGGCCGGGCCAAGATGCTGATCAAGGATTTCTTGCAGATGAAGGAAGGCGGGGTAATCGAGTTGGACAAGATGGCTGATGAGCCCCTCGATCTCTACGTCAATTCCAGGTTGATAGCCAGGGGGGAGGCGGTGGTCGTCAACGAGAAGTTCGGCCTGCGCTTGATCGATGTGGTCAGTACTGCGGAACGGCTCGAGAAATTGAGGTAGAAGCGATGCTTCGTTTCATGTTTTTTCCCATCTGCCTGCAGCCGGCAAGACTCTGGGCGGCTGGTTCGGAACCGGCAGGTTTCTTTTTTTCCGGCCTGAAATTGTTCATTGCAACGCTCATTGTCGTCGGGATCATGCTGCTCATTCATGTCCTGCAGCGAAGGGGGCTAAAATTTCTAAAAGGCAATAGTCCTACAGGCATAAAAATCCTGGAGACCCGTCCGGTGGGTGGCAGGAAGTCCCTGTGCCTGGTGGAGGTCCGGGGTCAGGAACTGCTGGTTGGTATCGGCAACGAGAGGATTGATTTTTTGTATCATTTCGGCGGATCAAAAGGGAGCAGGCAGTTCGAGGACGACCTCCAAAAAGGGGTAAAGGCAAAACCATGAAGCGGTTGCTTCCCTGCCTGTGGTTTCTGGTTTTGCTTTTAGGTTACCTTTTCTGGGCCGCCCCGGCCCTGGCCCAGGAAGCGGGAGGTCTGACCCTGAACATGAACGGGAACCCGGGCCCGGAACAGGTCTCCACCGTGCTGCAGATCATGATCCTGCTCACGGTCTTGAGTATGGCTCCGGCCATTCTCCTGATGACCACCTCATTCATCCGCATCGTGGTGGTCCTTTCCTTCCTGCGGCAGGCCATGGGCACGCAGCAGATGCCCCCCAACCAGATCATCATCGGACTGGCCATGTTTTTGACCTTTTTCATCATGTCCCCGGTCATGAGCCGGATCAACGACAAGGCCCTGCAGCCGTATCTGCAGGAGCAGATCAATGAAAAACAGGCCCTGCAGCAGGCCGTGATTCCGCTCCGGGATTTCATGTTCACCCAGGTCAGGGAAAAAGACCTTCGACTCATAGCCGAGATCTCGGGAAAGAAGGTTCTAGAGACCCAGGAGGAGGTCTCGACTTTGACCCTGATCCCGGCTTTCATGCTTTCGGAATTGCAGCGGGCCTTTCAGATCGGGTTCATGATCTTCGTCCCTTTTCTGGTCATCGACATGATCACGGCTTCGGTCCTGATGACCATGGGCATGCTCATGCTGCCCCCGATCATTATCTCCCTGCCCTTTAAGGTGCTTTTGTTCGTGCTGGTGGACGGCTGGAACCTGATCGTCGGCTCCTTGATGCAGGGTTTCTACTGATATCCATTTTGCCCTTCCCGGACCCTGGGTCCGGGAAGGGCAAAATGGATATATGAAGAAATATGGAGATAAATAAAATAGTATCGGAGAGAAAAAATGAATGAAGCAATGGTTATCGAGCTGGGAAGGCGGGCCGTCGGGGCTGTACTCCTGGCTGCCGCGCCCATGATGCTTTCCGGGCTTGTGGTCGGATTGCTGGTCAGTATATTTCAGGCGGCAACCCAGATCAATGAACAGACCATGACCTTTGCTCCCAAAATCGTGGCAGTCCTTGTCGCCCTGCTCATTGCCGCTCCCTGGATACTGAATATCGTGATCGGTCTCGCCAGCGAGGTCTTTGAAAGCCTGATCGTGGTCTGAAATCCGGTTTACCCTCCCGCCCTTTTGGGGCGGGAGGGTAAACCGGATATGAAAAAATCTCTTTTAATGAGGACCGTCGGTTCATGGTTTTTGGACCATGGACCTGGAACCTGCAACCGTGAAGGCAACCGATTCAAGGCAAAGATGCTGCTGTGGACATTGAACTCTTTTCCCTGGAACAATGGTACGTTTTCCTGATTCTCCTGGCCAGAATGGCGGCAATGATCGGTTCACTCCCGATATTTACCAGTTCCAGGGCCGCACTCCGTCTGCGGCTCGGGCTGGCGGTGACAATTTCCCTGCTCCTGTTTCCGGTTCTGGATATCACGCTTTCGGAAGAACAGACCACGCCTTTAGGCTTCGGGCTGATCATCGTCCAGGAGGTCCTGCTGGGCCTGATCCTTGGCTTTGTGACACAGCTCATTTTTTTCGCAGTTCAATTCGGAGGCACCATTGTCGGGTACCAGATGGGATTTGCCGCGGCCAACATCCTGGATCCTCAGCATCAGCAGCAGGTTCCGCTGCTTTCGCAATTTCAGAATGTCTTTGCGATCCTGCTCTTTCTGGTCCTTGATGTCCATCACGACATCCTCAGGGTCATGGTCCATTCCTATCGGGTCCTGCCGCCGGGAGACCTGGGTTTTTCAAGGGGGGCGATCCCTTTTGTCATGGAGTTGACCGGGGAGATGTTCGTTTTGTCGCTGCAGTTGATCGCTCCGGTGTTGGTGGTGCTCATGCTCTCGATGTTCATCCTGGGGATTATGTCCAGGGTGTTTTCCCAACTGCAGGTCTTTTTGCTCTCGTTTCCGATAAACATCTCTCTGGCCCTGATCATTATCGGTCTGAGCCTGGAAATGGTGCTCAACCTTCTCGATCAGGAGTTTCAAGGATTGCAGGAGCGCCTCATCCGTATCCTGCACCTTCTCTGAGGTAAAAAGTGGCTGAAGAGCAACAGGCGGAACGAACCGAAGAGCCTACCGAAAAAAGACGGCGGGAATTCAGGGAAAAAGGACAGGTGGCCCAGAGCCGGGAAGTGAACACGGCCCTGCTTCTGACCGGAACCCTGATCCTCTGGACGTTTTACGCCCCTGTTTTCTGGGAGGATTTGCGGACCCTTCTGGCCTTTTTCTGGAGATTGTCTTCGGAATACACGGTCAATTCCCTGTCGGTGCAAAAAGTGCTGCTGTTTGTGCTGCAAAAAATGGCCGGCCTGCTCTGGCCCCTGCTGGCAACCGGCCTGGT
Source organism: Desulfohalobiaceae bacterium (assembly GCA_021737615.1). GTDB lineage: Bacteria > Desulfobacterota > Desulfovibrionia > Desulfovibrionales > Desulfothermaceae > JAABTT01. Next base: position 16,904 of record JAIPDR010000058.1, read on the forward strand.
CCTGGGGTTTTTGTCCAGCTATCTGCAGATAGGCTGGCTGTTCACGGTCAAGCCTCTCCAGCCCGACCTGAACAAGTTCGATCCGATCAAAGGCATGGCTAAGTTCGTCTCCAAGCGTTCCTTTTTCGAAGCGGGCAAGTCCTTCGGCAAGGTCTTCCTCGTGGCCGCGGTGGCCTACTGGACCCTCTTTACCAGGTTTGAGGAATTCCTGGGACTGGCCGGGGCGGAGCTGTCCACGGTCATCGCTTTTTTGACCGAGGTGATGTTCGTGATCCTGGCCAGGTGCTGCGTCCTGCTCATAGTCATCGCAGTCGCGGATTACCTGTTCTCCCGCTTTGAGATGGAACAGAAAATGAAGATGACCAAACAGGAATTAAAGGAGGAGAACAAGGAAACAGAAGGAGATCCGCAGGTCAAGCAGAGGGTCAGGTCCATCCAGAGGGAGATGGCCAGGAAGCGGATGATGGCCGAGGTGCCCGAGTCAGATGTGATCATTACCAATCCGACCAGTTATGCAGTGGCCATCCGCTACAAAAAGGGTGAAATGGAGGCGCCGCTTGTGGCGGCCAAGGGAGTGGATCATCTGGCCGGACGGATCAGGGAAATCGGGAAGGAGCATGGGGTTCCCCTGGTCGAGAATCCGCCGGTGGCCAGAGCCCTGTATGAAGTGGAGCTCGGGGAAACGATCCCGGAGCAGATGTACAAGGCCGTGGCCGAGATCCTGGCCTATGTCTATAGTCTTAAAAGCGGGGAAGCTTCATGATAGCTCGAATGATGCAGCAGAGATGGGATCGCCTGTTCTTGAGAAGCGATGTCTTTGTCTCTTTAGGCCTGGTCGTGATCCTCCTGGTGATGATCATCCCCATGCCGGCAATGCTCCTTGATATGTTTCTGGCCCTGAACATCACCGTGGCCCTGATGATTCTGATCATCACCCTCTATGTCCAGAAGTCCCTGGAATTTTCTATCTTTCCAACCGTTCTCCTGGTCACCACCTTGTTTCGGCTCTCCCTGAATGTGGCCTCGACCAGACTGATCCTCCTAAATGGCGACAGCGGCGAGTTTGCCGCCGGGAAAGTCATCCAGTCCTTTGGCCAGTTTGTGGTGGGCGGAAACTATGTGGTGGGAATAGTGATCTTTCTCATCCTGGTGGTCATCAATTTTATCGTCATCACCAAGGGAGCCGGCCGGGTGGCGGAAGTCTCGGCCCGTTTCACCCTGGATGCCATGCCCGGGAAACAGATGGCCATCGATGCAGACTTGAACGCCGGACTGA
>JAIPDR010000059.1 GCA_021737615.1 Desulfohalobiaceae bacterium
TTTTCGAGCTGCGGGGAGGCCATTTCATCTGTCTCCTTCTGCCTGAGCATCCAGTTTGTCGATCAAAAGTGACAGCCGCCCCGACCAGGGCCAGCCGCAGAAAGCAAGGAGATTGATCAGCATACTTGAGAAGAACCCGGCAACCCGGGGAGGCAGGAGGCTTGTGAGGTTTTTCTTTGGCCTGGTGGCGTGAGTCCCGGGCAATTGTTTTGCAAGGCTTCGTCTGCGCTCATAAAGCCGTAGTCGAGCTCTGTCGATCCGTTGAATTTTCCGCAGGGTGTCTTTCGTCTCTTGTGATATGATCATGATTGCCCCCCCTGGAAAGTGCCGTTTACGACCTTTTGTACCTCGCTTTCTCGCCAAGCAGAGGTTCTCGGACCCAAACGGACAGGAGCTGGGTAGCGGCCACTACGAATCCCAAGATACCATGCGCTTCTGCTGACCGGCACGCGCTGCAAAACTTGACGAAGTCGAAGGAGGCGATCGGGCTCAGTTTTCATGCTGGCCCTCCTGATCATCAGCTTTTGCTTTGTGTGAATTAGGCTGAAACTCGCTTGCCAGCCAGTGTAGGGCTCTGATGTGTGGCCGGATGAAGGCAAGGAAATTTGCAGCTTCAGGGTGTTCCGCGTTAGGGGTTACGAGGTCACACCGGGTCATGCCTTCTGGTGTGAGGGTAAGGTTAATTTGATACATTTTCTGTTCTCCCTTTGTTTGGATTTGTCAAACCTATAAGGGAGTACGAAAACGAGAACAAAAAAAACAACCAAAATTTTAGAAAAAAATAAAAAGATATTTATCGGGAGGGGGGTGCGAGATTGTTGGGAGGGTGATGATGCTTCCAGAATAACCAGAAACGCCTAAATTTACTTTACTTAAAGGTCAAGTGACTCTTTAACTCTAAGTATTAGGCGCTCTTCAATTTTGCGTCTTGCTTTTGTCACAGCTTGTTCAGTGACTTGTTTATTGGCCTCTTGATAAAGACGGTCGCTGAGCTGTCGTGCGGTCATTTCAGGTACTCCCTCAAAGGTTTCTGAAATATGTTGCAGGATAAGACGCTTAAGTGGGTTCTGTGCAACTTTTTCTTCTTCGAGAACAACTTGTTTCAATATATCATGCTGTTCTTGTTCTTCTAAACCCTTATCGAATGGGATGACATCAATATCAGGGATTTCTTCAGGTTCAACGGATTTGGATAAATCTTCACCAGAAAGAAAGTCATCGCAATATCTTTTTTTGTTTTTACCTGCGCCGGGAATAACCATTTGTCTAATTTCATCATTTTCTTCATCGTAAAAACTTGTATCATCAATGGTTTGAGATTTTTTCATTCTAATGTTTTCCGGTTGCTTTCTGTCTCTCAACTTGTCTAAGAGCCTTTTGGGAAGATATTCTGAAAAATGAGCTGAAGGTGGGAGATCTCCTTTCCATTCCGGTAGAACCTTTTCTAAAAAGGCGATTATACTATCAGATTGGCTTATGTGGTCTTTGTCTTTAAATATGTTTTCATCCGGAGTGGATGCCTCTATGTCAGATCTGCTTATCATTTGACCATGCTTTCGTGCAGCACTCTGAATAAGCCCTTCATATTTTTTTAACAAATTGAAAGGGAATGGGTTTGTATGCTTACCCGGAGCCTTAACCAACTTTTCGTCCGGACCATAGATAAACACGTCTATTGAATGAATCTCTTTCCAGTCTGGGAGCCGCTGCAGCCATTCAGTCATGAATGAATCTGCATGTAGAAAGAAATCGTCGGTGTTTGAATCATCAAGAACGTATTGATGGAATTGAGCTTTTTGGGTAATCTTTTCAATTCGATACTCAACTTTATCAAAAGGGGAATTGTCGATTGTAACAATCTTTTCATTTTCGGTTTCATGAACGATTTTCCAATTATCACGGAGCTCTTGGATAGATGCTTCATGACCCCTCAGCTTCCGTAGATCATTGTGTAGGACCAGCGAAAAATCCTCACCAAGGCCATTCAAGAATTCTTTCAGTATGCTACAATCGACAATATCCGGATGATTCGAGAGATTTTGGCACAAGAAGACATCCTGTTGGATTTGGGGATTTTTGAGATCATTTCGTACCTTATCTGCTTCATGCCAAAATCTTAACATCTTCATTCTGGTTTCGTAGTCTTCATCTGGTTCGTTATAAATGTAGACCAGGTCTCGAAAAAGCATTGGATATTCTGACAGCAATCGGTCAAAAGCAAGTCCCTCTTCGGGGCCAAGCTTTACATATAAATGATTTAATATGAAACGGTTGAAATTATGGAAGGTCGAAGCTGGGATAAGTTCAAGGAAATGTTTATTCAGTTCATGCTCTCCAGGAGCATCTCTTTCTGGATCGTATTGTGAAAAATGCTCAACTGAAATGCCATTTTTTGATTTTTTGTCGGCCATCTCAAGCCCCCTGTTGCTTGCCCTGGAGATGTGAACGGGGAAGGCCGGCCAGGGAACCGGCTTTTCGGGAGCGACCCTATCCCCGTAAATTTGAAATCAATTTATCGCTTTGTTTCCGTTGATTGTCAAAACCTTTGCCCCTGTCTTCAGTCCGTCGAGATAATCTGCCCAGGCTTGCATCATCCGGGTCCGGTCATCGATATGCTCTGCCCGGTTATAAATGCCCCGGATTTTGTTCTGGTCAACGTGGGCAAGCTGGAGCTCGATCACCCGTGACGGCCAGCCCTGTTCGTGGAGTAGGGTGCTTGCTATCGACCTGAAGGAATGGGCCACCATCTCATCCCGGGCATAGCCAAGGCGACGGAGGGCGGCCAGCACTGTATTTTCGCTCATCGGCCTGGACTTCCCTCTGTTTGCTGGGAAAACGTATTGACCGGAACCTGTCAAGGGCTGAAGTTCTTTCAAAATACTAACGGCCTGCCGGGACAAAGGCACAAGCTGTTCCCGCTTGGCTTTCATCTTCGAGGCCGGGATGGTCCACAAGGAATTTTCAAGGTCAATCTCTGACCATTCGGCTTTTCGGATTTCACCGGGTCTGGCAAAGGTCAGCATGGAAAATTTCAGCGCACATAGGACTGGAAAGGTTCCATCGAAGGTGTCAATAGCTTCAAGCAATTTTTTGAGTTTCTTCGGATCAGTGAGCGCTGGCCAATTTCTCTTAGGTCTGACCTTCAGGGCTTTGCTCATTTCGGCGCCTGGGTTGTTCTCCACGATCCCAGCCGCAACTCCGTAAGCAAATATCTGGCTGCAGATCCTTGCTGTTCGTTTGGCAACTTCCAGAGCCCCCCGGTTCTCAATGCGACGATAAACCTCAAGCAGCTCCCTGGAGGATATTTCGCGGACAGGCCTATCTCCGATCCATGGAAAAATATTCATTTCGAGGCGGCGGTAGGTGGTATTTTTGTGGTGATCACTCCAGCCTTCTTGCTGATTATACCACCACTCGTCCGCCAAAGCCTTGAATGTGTGGGCTTGAGCCCGTTTCGCTTCTTTTTTGGCCTGTCCCGGGTCAACTCCGTCTGCGAGTAGTCGTTTGGCATCAAGCCTGCTGTCCCGGGCGTCTGCCAAGGAAATAACTGGATATTTGCCTATGGCCAAAACCTTTTGCTTGCCGCCATATCTATACTTGAACCTCCACAGCTTGCTTCCTGTTGGAGAAACCTCTATATACAAGCCTTCAGCGTCAGCGAGGCGATAAGGCTTGTCCGCAGGCTTTAAGTTTTTGATTTTCGTGTCTGTCAAGGCCATGTTTTTACCCTCGATTTAATGTTTTCTTTCGATGAGTTAAATATAGCTTGGTGGTATTTTTTCTAAAAAAGATGGTGGTATTTGCTCTATGCCCTCATAAATACCACCACAAGCTCTGGCTGTCAATGGACTTTACTGGACAACAAGAAACTAAAAAACCCCGGAAAACCTGAGCTTTCCGGGGTGATTAAGACTATGAAAAACGGCGTTGGATGGTTATTTGGCGGAGAGGGTGGGATTCGAACCCACGTGACGGTTTTGGCCGCCAACCCGATTTCGAGTCGGGCCCGTTACGACCGGACTTCGGTACCTCTCCGCGATCAGGGTGTGTCTGCCGGCTATTCAGGTGGAGATCGCCTGCTTTATTTCCTTTTGGCGGCAAAGAATTGCCGCAGGAGTTCCCTGCTTTCCTCCCCCAGAATCCCTTCCTCAATCCAGAAGCGGTGATTCAGCCAGGGATAATCATCGAAGATGCCCAGCCTGGAGACAATGGCCCCGGCCTTAGCATCTCTGGCTGCAAAGATCAGCCCGGAAATCCTGGCCTGAATCAGGGCTCCGGCGCACATCAGGCACGGCTCCAGGGTGGTGACAAGAACTGCTCCCGGCAGGCGGTAGTTCTTCTTGATCAGACCCGCCCGGCGAAGGGCCAGGATCTCGGCGTGGGCCGAGGGATCGTTCAGTCCGAGGGGCTGATTGTGGGCCGCAGCCAAAAGGCTTCCCCGGGCGTCCACAAGGACGGCGCCCACCGGCACCTCATCTTCCTGATAGGCCAGGCGGGCCTGCTCCAGGGCAAGTTCCATCCAGGGAACAAGTTGGTTTCGATTCAGATTCAGTGTATAGGTCTCTTGTTCGGGAGTCAAGGTTCAAGCAGGAGATGATTCCCCAGCCCTTCGATTGAAAAAAGTTTCAAACGGGTTATACCGGTTGTTTGAGGAAGTCGATCCCGTTTTGAAACATGACCGTGCCCAGGGTCTTTCTTTGCCCTCTGGTCCAGCCGGGGTGGTTGCTGAAGTGATTAAAGGCCTCCGGATGCGGCATCAAGCCGAAGATCCGGCCGCTTGGGTCGGTCAGCCCGGCTATGCCCAGGGGGGAGCCGTTGGGATTACAGGGATAGTCCAGGGTGGCCCGGCCGTCGGGATCGCTGTATTGAAGGCAGATGAGATTTTTTGTTTCCAGCAAGCGTAGAGTGGATTCGTCCTTGGCGATCAGTTTGCCCTCGCCGTTTCTGACCGGGAGAAAGAAGCTGTCCGTGTCTCTGGTGAAAACGCAGGGCGAATCCGGGTTGCATCGCAGATTGACCCAGCGGTCTTCGAATCTGCTGGAGTCGTTGTAGCTCAGGCTGATCTGCCGCTGGAAATAGGCGTTGTTCAAGGCCGGCAAGAGGCCCAATTTGGCCAGGAGTTGAAACCCGTTGCAGATCCCCATGATCAGGCCTCCTCTGTCGTGGACGCCCTTGATCAGCCGGACCAGATTCAGCCCTGATTTCGTCTCTGAATAGAGGTATCTGACCGCGGCGGCCTGGGCTGCGCCCAGGTGGTCTCCGTCTAAAAATCCTCCTGGAAACACCAGGAAATTGAAGTCGGCAATCAGGACCTTTTCTTGAATCAGATCGGCGAAGTGGGCAATGGTCACTGTATCGGCTCCGGCGGTCCTGCAGGCATGGGCGGTTTCCCGTTCGCAGTTCGTCCCGTGTCCTGTAAGGACGAGTGTATGAACAGAGTGCATCGACGTCTCCGGTTATCTTGACAATCAAGGCGTATCTTGACACAAATCTGAGGTAGCAGCCAGGTAAACATACGGCCTGCTGGGACCGTCGTCAACCTGCAGGCTCCTTTTTCAATTTTTTGCAGATGGTCTAGCATGGACTTTTTCAGGGGAACACAGTATCCTCAATTTCCCATTGGTGTCGATGGACAAGTTTTTCATTCTTTTCATGAGGCTAGGCAATCGAGGTTATGAAAACAAAGTTTATTTTTGTGACCGGAGGGGTGTTGTCCTCTCTGGGAAAGGGACTTGCGGCGGCCTCCATTGCCGCCCTGCTGAAGTCCAGGGGCATGCAGGTTACGATCCAGAAACTGGATCCCTATATCAATGTCGATCCGGGGACCATGAACCCGTTTCAGCATGGCGAGGTTTATGTCACGGATGACGGGGCTGAAACGGATCTGGATCTCGGCCATTACGAAAGATATCTGGGCCGGCCCATGGCCCAGTACAATAATTATACTTCGGGGAGCATCTACAATACAGTCATCAACAAGGAGCGGAAAGGGGATTATCTCGGAGGGACGGTCCAGGTCATCCCCCATGTGACCGATGAAATAAAGAAAGTGGTCAGAGAGGTGGGCAGAAAGGGCGAGGACGTGGCCATCATCGAAATCGGGGGTACCGTCGGAGACATCGAGGGCCAGCCCTTTCTCGAGGCCATCCGGCAGCTGCGTTCCGATCTGGGCAAGGAGAATGTGCTCTACATCCATCTGACCCTGGTGCCCTATATCCGGACAGCCGGTGAATTGAAGACCAAACCGACCCAGCACAGCGTCAAGGAGCTGCGCAGCATAGGCATCCAGCCGGATATCATCCTCTGCCGCTCGGAGGTCGAATTGGCCGAGGACATCAAGGCCAAGATCGCCCTGTTCTGCAGCGTGGAGCACGACGCGGTCTTTTCCGCGGTGGATGTGGACAATATCTATAAGGTGCCCCTGACTTTCTACAAGGAAGGTCTGGACCAGAAGATAGCCATCATGCTGCGGCTCCCGGCGAAGAACCCGGATCTGTCCGACTGGCGGGACCTGGTTCACCGGCTGGAAAACGCAGAGGGCAGCGTCAGAATCGGTATCGTGGGCAAGTATGTCGATTTGACCGAAGCCTACAAGAGTCTGCACGAGGCCCTGGTCCACGGCGCGGTGGCCAACCGCCTGGCTGTGGAGCTTATCTACGTCAATGCGGAAGAGCTGAGCCCCGAAAATGTGGAGGCCAGACTCAAGGGCCTGGACGGGATCCTGGTGCCGGGCGGTTTCGGGTACCGCGGCGTCGAGGGCAAGATTCTGGCCAGCGGGTATGCCAGGATGGAGAAAATCCCTTTTTTCGGGATCTGTCTGGGACTGCACAGCGCGGTGATCGAGTTTGCCAGGAACGCCCTCGACCTGCCTGAGGCCAACTCCGGGGAGTTTGTGCCGGATTCTCCAGACCCTGTCATTTATCTGATGACCGAGTGGTACGATGTCCGCAATCAGTGCCTGCAAACGAGAAACGCCTCTTCCGAAAAGGGAGGGACCATGCGGCTCGGCTCCTATCCCTGCGTGCTTCAGGAGGGCAGCAGGGCCAGAGCGGCCTACGGCCGGGAACTGATCCATGAAAGGCACAGGCACAGGTATGAATTCAACAAGAGCTATGCCGAACGCTTCGAAGCCGCGGGGATGGTTCTGAGCGGCTGTTCGCCCGATGAAACCCTGGTGGAGATCATCGAGATCGAGGATCACCCCTGGTTCGTCGGCTGTCAGTTTCATCCGGAGTTCAAGTCGAATCCCATGCAGGCCCATCCTCTGTTTCGCGATTTTATCAAGGCCGCCCGGGAGAATCAGACCTCGTACAGCCTTCCCGATAATGGCAAGTAAGCAATTGAAAACCGAGAGCCGGAAGCGTTTAAGCGCAAGAGAGCCCTGTGACCGGTTCGAACTATTCCGCATTTTTAAATGAAGTTTCATACTGAAGAACAGGGATTCTTCGCTCGCCCCGGTTCAATGCGCTCCGCTTCAGAGATTGAACTGGGCAGGCGGACTCGCTCAGAATGACAGAGAAGGGATAGCTCGTGTAAAACACCATTGATTCATGAACCCTGAGGCTCATATCTTGATTCTCTGTCCTTGGCTTGCAACCGTGAACGGTGAACCAAGAACCTGGAACCGCTCACACAACAAAACATATGTCTTCAAATCCCCTTTTCGCCGCAAGCCGCTCCGGGCTTTTCTTTATCGCCGGCCCCTGTGTCCTGGAGGGTCTTGAACCGGCGATGAAGGTTGCGCGGTCTCTGGCCGAACTCAAGGAAGAACTGGGGGCCGTAGTAGTCTTCAAGAGCTCCTTTGACAAGGCCAATCGGTCGTCGATCGACGGTTTTCGCGGACCGGGCCTGGAAAAGGGGCTTCGCTGGCTGGAAACGATCAAGCTGGAGACAGGACTCCCGATCCTGACCGACATCCATCTTCCGGAGCAGGCGGAGGCAGCGGCCCGGATTGCGGATGTCCTGCAGATCCCCGCTTTTTTGTCCCGGCAGACCGATTTGCTAGTGGCCGCCGCCGGAACCGGGGCCGTTATCAATGTGAAAAAAGGGCAATTCCTGGCCCCCTGGGATATGCAGGAAGTGGTCCGCAAAATCCGTCAGACCGGCAACGATTCCATCTGGCTCACCGAGCGAGGGGCGACTTTCGGGTATAACAACCTGGTGGTCGACTTCAGGTCCCTGGCCATCATGAAGGAGTTCGGGGTTCCGGTCGTCTTTGACGCCACCCATTCGGTCCAGCTGCCCGGAGGGCAGGGCAAGCAGTCCGGCGGGCAGAGGGAGTATGTCCCCCTGCTGGCCAGGGCAGCCGCAGCCGCAGGATGCGACGGGGTTTTCATGGAAACCCACCCGGACCCGGATACGGCGCTCTGCGACGGACCCAATATGTGGCCCCTGTCCGGGGTCGGAAAATTGTTTCAGGAACTGCTGGCCATCAGCAGGGTGAGGACCGGCAAGGGATGAGTCAGGGAGAAGAGCTGGATGTTTTCAGCAGAGCCGGCAGAGTCAGGATGCTGCTGTGCGATGTGGACGGTGTGTTTACCGACGGCGGATTGTACTACGACTCCCGGGGCCGGGTCTGCAAACGGTTCCATGTTCAGGACGGGTTCGGGGTCAAGCTGGCCCAAAGAGCCGGCCTCAAGGTCGGGGTCATCACCGGCCTGGATTCAACCGCAGTCCAGGCCAGAATGGAAGAGCTGGGGATAGAGGAATACCACGCCGGGTATAGGAACAAGAAGGATCTGCTGCCCGGCATCTGCAGCAGAAACTCGCTGCTTCCGGAAGAAATGGCCTATCTCGGCGACGACTGGGTGGACGGCCCCCTGCTGTCCAGGGTCGGCTTGCCCATGGCGGTGGCCAATGCCCAACCGGATGTGCAGGCCATGTGCCTCTGGGTCTCGAAATTCGAAGGCGGGAGGGGAGCCGTCCGGGAAGCCATCAGCTTTATCTTAAGCGCCAGGGGTGATCTTGAACAGGCTCGGCAGGAATGGCTCTCGTTGTAGACAGAAGGAAAAAGCTCCTCTTGCCGGTACTGATCGGGCTGGTTCTGGGATTTCTTGCCTGGAACTTCACCCGGCAGCCGGAAGAAAAAGGTACATCCCGGGATATTCCGGTGGAAATGGAGCTGGAGGATTTTGAACTGGTCCACGGCAGCCAGGGCCGCAAGTCCTGGCAGCTCAAGGCGGAAAAGAGCAGCTACGAAAAGGAAAAAGAAAGAATCAAGCTTTTTAGGCCGAATTTCGTTTTTTTCAGACCCGAGGACGATGCCGTAATCAGGGTCAGTTCATTGCACGGACTGCTGGATAGAGAAAAAGAGACGATCCAGCTCTGGCCCAGGGTCAGGGCCGACTACGAACAGACACGGATCCGGGCCGACAGGATGGAATACGACGACTCTTACCAAGAATTGGTTTTTTCCGGTCATGTCCAGATCCAGTACCCTGACATGCAGGCCAGAAGCGGGCACGGGGTCTTCGACCTTGAATCCAGGACCCTGACCCTCTGGAAAGAGGTGGAGGTCGTGCTTGGTGAAGAGAGTGAGGAGAAGAGAGTGAGGAGAAGAGAGTGAGGAGTGAGGAGTGAGGAGTGAGGAGCGGGGAGCTGGAAGAAGTGGTGAGTGGTGAGAGAGAGTGGAGAGATGAGAGGTGCTCTTTCAGCAGGGGCTTAAGAATCATGATCAAATTATTTTTCGATACGAGCGGCACTAAACTGAAATCCATATTGCTGGGCCTGCTTTTGGTCCTCGGAGCCGCCAGTTTCTCTTTTGCGGCTGAAGAGTTCTCCCTGGGGCAAAAGGGTCAAAACCCCACCCGGATATCCGCCCAGAAGTTGGTTTACAATCAGGCTTCCAGAGAGGTTGAGTTTGTAGGGCAGGTCCACGTGGTCCGCCCGGATTTCGAGCTCTGGTGCAAGAAGATGAGCGTTTTTCTGGCTGACCGGCGGAAAGAGCAGTCAGGGCAGGTCACGAACCCGGGTATCGAACGGATTGTGGCCCGGGGAGAAGTCCGGACAGAGACCGACGGCCGCAAGTCCTGGAGCGACAAGGCCGTCTATCAGACAGGATCGGAAGTGATTACCCTGGAAGGCAACGTCCTCCTCAAGGAGGAGATGAACGAGATCAAGGGGAGTCGAGTCGTCCTCTATCTCAACGAGAATCGCGCCGAGATATTCAGCGGGGAAGACGGCAGGGTCAACGCGGTCTTTTACCCTTCAAAGGACCAGGAATAATGTCCCAGGTAACTGCCCAGGACTTGAGCAAGCAGTACGGCAACAAGGTTGTTGTCGACGAGGTGGGTCTGAGCCTGAAACAGGGGGAAGTGGTCGGCCTGCTCGGTCCGAACGGGGCCGGCAAGACAACCACGTTTTACATGCTGGTCGGAATCATCAAGCCGAACAGGGGCCGGATATTCGTCGATCAGGTAGAGATAAGCGACTGGCCCCTGCACAAAAGGGCCAGATACGGATTGAGCTATCTGCCCCAGGAGAGCTCGGTATTCAAGAAGTTAACCGTGAGGCAGAACATTGAAATAATAATTGAATATACCGGGCTCAGCCGAAAGGAAAAACAGGAGAAAACCCGGAGCCTGCTGCGGGAGCTGGGCATAGACAGGCTCGAGAATCAGAAGGCGCTGTTGCTTTCAGGCGGAGAACGGCGGAGGCTGGAGATAGCCAGATCCCTGATCCAGGATCCGGGATTCATCCTTCTGGACGAACCTTTTGCCGGTATAGATCCCTTGGCTATCGTCGACATTCAGGGTATCGTCAATTCATTGAGGCAAAAGGGCATCGGCGTCCTGATTTCCGACCATAATGTGCGGGAGACCATGCAGATTTGCGATCGAGTCTACCTGGTCTTCGAGGGCAGGATCATCCTGGAAGGCACCCCGCAGGAAATCGTCCGTGATTCCAGGGCCAGGCAGTGTTATCTGGGCGAAGGATTCACCCTGTAGTACGTGTTTGAAGCCGGTTCAGAAGGTTCGCGTGTCAGCCCTGCCTCTGGCAGGTCTGACATATAATTAATTAATCCATATCGAGAAGACCGTAAGTATATGAGCCTCCAATTTACCCAGAATCTCAAGCTGATACAACAACTGGTCATGACCCCCCAGCTGCAGCAGGCCATCAAGCTGCTGCAGTTGTCCAAGTTTGAGCTGACGGAAAGCATTCAGCAGTCCCTGCTGGAAAACCCTCTCCTGGAAGAAAAACAGGCCCAACCCCAGGCTGAGGAAGCGGAGGCCCAGAAGAAAGGCCCGGATGGGTTCCATCGAATAAACGTCCAGGAAAAAACCTTACTGAAAAACGCTGAATGGGATGATTACCTGGGAGTCTTTTCCAGCACCTCCAGGCATGCCAGGGAAAGGGATGTGCCCGAGCTCACCGGGACCCTGGAGAACATTTATTCCCGGAAACCCTCCCTGGAAAGCCATCTCTACTGGCAGCTCTCCCTTTCCAGCCTGGATGACAGGCAGAAGGACATCGGAGACAACATCATCGGCAATCTCGGTTCAAATGGCTACCTGCAGAGCACCATTGAAGAGATCGCGGCGGAAACCGGGGCCGGTATCGAGGAAGTGGAGCGGGTCCTGGAGATCATTCAGTTTTTCGACCCGGTCGGTGTAGCCAGCCGGTCCCTGAAGGAATGTCTGACGGTACAGGCCAGGTTTCAGGGCCTGGAAGATCCTGTTTTGTACAGCCTTATCCAGGATCATCTCGCGGATATCGAGGAGGGCCGGATCAAGGAGCTGGTCAAGTCTCTTGGCGTGGAAGCGGAAAGAATAGAGGCCTGTCTGGATACGATCAGAAGCTTCGATCCCAGGCCGGGGATGGGGTACAGTGAAGACGAAGTGATTTATATCAGTCCTGATGCCTATGTTTTCAAGATCGACGATGACTTTACGATCCTGCTCAATGACGAAGGCCTTCCGGATCTGCAGATCAATTCCTCCTATCTGGAAAAGGATCAGGACCCCCAAGCCGCGGAGTATCTGAAGAAGAAGCTGCAGGAGGCGGAATGGCTCGTCAAGAGCCTGCATCAGAGGCAGAAGACGCTGTATAAGGTTTTGGAATACATAGTGGATTATCAGCGGGAATTTTTCCTGAAGGGTCCGGCATTCTTAAGACCGATGGTCCTCAAGGACGTGGCCGGGACCGTCGGGGTCCATGAGTCCACGGTGAGCCGGATCACGACCAGTAAATACGTTTCCACCCCTTTCGGGATCCTGGATCTGAAATTCTTCTTTGGAAGCGGAATGGAAACCGCCAATGGCTCGCAAATTTCATCTGAAAGCATCAAGTTGACCCTCAAGAGCCTGATAAGCGAAGAAGACAGGAAAGACCCCCTGAGCGACGAGAAGCTCTCGGAGCGTTTGAAGGAAATGCTCGATGTGGGCATTGCCAGACGAACCGTTGCCAAGTACAGGGACATCCTGCAGATCCCTTCCTCGAAAAAACGCAGGCAGAAATAATCGGCCTCTGAACATTGAAGAACGGCTCAGCACTTGATCGGGACAGGGCAAAGTCAGGTTTCAACTCGAACCAGGAGGGGAAATGGAAATCAAATTTAACTTCAAGAGTTTTGACCCTTCGGAACATTTGAAAAATTATGCGGCCACCAGATTCGGAAAACTGGAAAAGCATCTTCGAAATCCTGAAAATGCCAGTGTCAGGATAAACCTTGAGGTTGAAAAATTTCGGCAGATGGCCGAAGTTGTTCTGGATGCCGACAGTATTCATCTCTCCACCCAGGAAGAAACCGATGATATGTATTCAACAATCGATGCAGCCTTGGATAAGATCGAGAAGCAACTCAAAAAGGCACGCGACAAGCAGAAGGAGAAAAGACGAAGCAATCCCGGTCCCACCCCGGCTGCCGCCGCTGAAACTTCTCCGGAATCGGATGCTCCGTCCGTGGTTCTGACCGACATGTTTGAACCGAAACCCATGGATGTTGAAGAAGCCGTGATCCGCCTCCAGAAATCCGATTACGACTTCCTGGTCTTTTTCAACGCGGCTACAAACAGGGTGAATGTGGTCTACGCCAGAAAAAACGGGGACTTTGGTCTTATAGACCCAGGAATGTAAGCTATGCAACTTTCAGATTATTTGGATCCTGATTTGTTCATCTATGACCTCAAGGGCCGGGATAAGTCAGGAGTTCTCCTGGAGATGTTGAGCCATCTGCGGGAAAAATTCAGTGACCTGGATCCGGAAAAGGCTCACGAGATCCTGCTGGAAAGGGAAAACCTCGGAAGCACAGGCATCGGGGACGGGGTGGCCATTCCCCACGGCAAGATGGAAGAACTGAAGAATATTGTGGTTATTGTGGGCCGGAGTGAACAAGGGGTGGATTTTGCAGCCCTGGACACCAAGCCCTGCCATATATTCTTTCTGGTCCTGGCCCCGGAGGATGTGGCCGGGCAGCATTTGCGGATCCTGGCCCAAATATCGAGACTGCTCAAGGATCCGGGGTTTCGCCGGGACTTTATCGAGGCCGAAGATCCCCGGGCCTTCCGGGAGCTCCTAAAGTCTATCTAGTGCCTGGACGTAAACCCATCCTTCTCCCTAGTCACTGCAAGCTTTTGAAATGCTTGAGTCTTGAGATACACTGCGGTCTCAAAATCTTTTGGTCCTCGTATCCTGGAAAGTTACGTCCAATCGGCGTTTTCGTTCAGAGTCCATCCCGGCAGCGGGCAGAGGTTCACGGGTCGCATTGAAAAACCCGGAGGAAAATATTTTTGGCCGCCACATCCGCTTCTCAATTTCCATTGGTCATATTGACCGGACTTTCAGGCTCTGGAAAGAGCACCGCCCTGAAGGTCTTCGAGGACCTGGGCTTTTTTTGTGTGGACGGCCTTCCGGCCGGGATGGTCACCCGCTTGGTGGGCTTGATCACAACAAAAAACCCCAGCGATTTCAGGGGACTGGCTCTGGGCATGGATATCCGCCAGCACGACTTTATCCAGCAGTGGCAAAAAAACCTGGACTGGTTGTCCGGCCAGGGCATCTGGCCCCGGATTATTTTTCTCGAGGCCAGAATGGATGTTTTGATGCGGCGATATGCCGAGACAAGGCGGCCGCATCCTCTGGAAACCCCGCACCTGGGGCTGGAAAAAGCCCTGGAAAAGGAAAGGCAGCTCCTGGCTTCATTGCTGCAAGACGCGGAACGTGTGGTGGACACCTCCGATTTTTCCATCCACGATCTGCGCAGATACCTGCAGGAACAATGGTCTTTCCTTAATAAGCCGGCCCGTGGATTACGGGTCCATGTCGTCTCTTTCGGGTTCAAGTACGGCATTCCCTCTGAAGCGGATCTGGTCTTTGATCTCCGCTTCCTGCCGAATCCGTATTTTGTAAAAGAGCTGAAAGAATTTTCCGGTCTCGATCCCCGGGTTGCCGCCTATGTGCTCGAGACGGAAACAGGCACCAATTTTTTGGACAAGTTTTTGGATTTTCTGCTCTATGTTTTACCCCTGTACGTCAAGGAAGGCCGCTATCGCATGACCCTGGCTTTCGGCTGCACCGGGGGCAAACACCGGTCGGTCGCGGTGGCCCGGAAAATTCATTCGGTGTTGAAGGAGAATCATTACTTTACCTCGCTCGAACATAAGCACTTGGAACTGGGCTAGGCAGAGGGTTCCCCCGGAACCTTATTCCGGACCCGGTCGGGAGTAGAATATACATGGTAGGTGTTTTGCTTGTTGCCCATTCGGATTTTGGGGAGGGTCTGCTCCGGGCTGCCGAAGGCATACTCGGGGTCCAGGAGAGGTGTGTGCCGGTTTCCGTGAACCACGCCAAATCCATGCAGGCAATCATTGAAGAGATCGAGTCCGCTATCAAAGAGGTAGACAACGGCGAGGGAGTGATCATCCTCACGGATATGTTCGGCGGCACTCCCAGCAACCTGAGTTTGTCTCTGCTTAAAACGACGCGCGTAGAGGTCATAACCGGCGCCAATATGCCTATGCTGTTGAAAATACTCAACTCCAGGCATACTCCCCTTCTCGAGCTTGCGGCTGAGGCGAAATCCGCCGGCCGTCAGGGGATCGTGGTGGCCGGAGAGGTCTTGAAGCGTAAGGTCGGCCCCAAAAAAAATTGATGCTGAGCAGGTAAATGTCCCATGCCAAAACTATGGATCAGGGTGGATAACCGTCTCATACACGGCCAGATTGTTGAAAACTGGCTGCCGTATCTGAATGCCGGGCATATTCTGGTGGCCAACGATCAACTGGCTCACGATGAATTGCAGCAGGAAATCATAGGACTGGCCGTCCCGAAGGGCGTAAAGCTTTTATTCTCTCCGGTTTCCGGTGTCCTGGAGACCCTCAATGCTCACTGGTGCCAGGGCGACGGCAGATCGTTTCTGGTCATGTTTGCCCGCTGCAGCGATGCCCGGGAGGCCCTGCAAAGGGGTTTGCAATTCTCGACACTCAACATCGGCAACATCCATTACGGGCAGGGCAAACAGCAGATTTGCGATCATATCGCCTTGAGCAGGGAAGATATAAAGTGCTTGCGTTTTTTTGAAAATAAGGGTGTTCAGCTCGATTTTCGCTGTCTGCCCAACAGACAGGTGCAGGTGAAAACCATTTGGTAAGATTATGGATTTCCAATTCTTGTTTTGCATTCTGAGCGGCAGTTTTTTTTTGGCCTGATATCTCTGTCCAGGTTTGCCGTTAATCTCGGTTTTATCGAGAGACCGGTCTTTATCGGACTGCTTTTGGCTTTTGTGACCTCCAACTGGCAGGAACCGATATTGATCGGAGTTTTTTTCGAACTCTTCTGGCTCGATACCTTCCCCGCAGGGACCTATATCCCGCCGCAACAGACCTTTGCCGCCTTTTTCACGATTCTGACCGCGGATTACCTCGGCCTGTCCCAGCCTGGGGCTATTTTTCTTCTGCTCCTGGCGGTTTTGCCTCTGACCAGCCTGATGCACCGGCTGGAAGTCTGGTTCAGGACAAAAGAGGACAGCAACTACAAAAGAGTCATCCGCCAGGTGCAAAAAGAGATCCCGGACTATGAACCCCGGGGGATCGTGCTGGGAAGCGTGTTGAAGGCAGCCGGGATGAATATGGCCGTCTTTGCCCTTTGCCTGGGAACGACTCTGGCCGGACTGGAACTCATCCCGCTATCCGGCTTTGCGGCCCTGCCGGAGCTGACCTGGTTCCATCTCCTTAGCGGGGGGCTGGCTGCAGGGTTTCTGGCTCTGCGCTCGAAAAGGGTCTACGGGCTTTTGATCTGCGCGGCCGCGGCTGTGGCCGCAGCCTTGTTCTTCATCCACTGATCACAGGAATGGGAGGTCCTCCACCGATATTTTGAGAATTGCTGATACAAAAAATGCTCAAGAAAAAAGAATGTTGTCCACGAATGCTCACGAATGGGCACGAATGAAGAGAGAAAATTTTCCTTGTCAGAGTACTCCTCTTGTGCTAAAAATCACAAGCCCCCGGGACTTGTTTTTTAACTATCCGGGAGCCGGAATCCAGTCTGAAAATGTAAGAGCTGGACCCCGGCCTACGCCGGGGTGACGGAAAAAGAAAAATCTAGTTTCATACGAGCGGCGCCTCTGGCCGCGGGAACGGCCGGTTTGATCGAGGCATAAACTTCAATACCTTACGTGAAGTTCCACAAGAGAGGTTAGAGGAAAGAGGACAGAGAGCAATGGTCGGTGGACAGCGGTCTTCCCCGCCGGAGGCTGAGAGCTTTTCAGCCGACCATCCGGGGCGGCTGAAATCTGTTTCTTCTCTCTTATCCTGTTAAATCCTGTAAATCCTGTCTAATTTTCTGCTTTCTTCGGCTTTCAACCGTGAACCGTATACGCCAAGTGGAATCATTCCGGCGGAGGCCGTAATCCAGGGTAGGCCCTGATTAATGAGATGTTAGTTGATACAAGGATAAGGCACTGAAGTATCTTAAATTCTAGTCAAGGAGGTCTGAGATGACTGCGTTTGTAGTGGGTCATAAAAGTCCGGACACAGATTCCGTCTGTGCAGCCATTGCTCTGGCTGATCTGAAGAGTAAAATCGGAGTCGAGGCCAAGCCTGCCGTCCAGGGAGAGATTAATCCGGAATCCAGGTTTGTTTTGGACAAATTCGGGCTCGACGCCCCGGAGTTTTTAACCGACGGCGCCGGCAAACAGGTCTTCCTGGTGGACCACTCCGATCTGGCCCAGAGCCTGGACAATCTGGAAAAAGACAAAATCCTGGGCATTGTCGACCACCACAAGGTCGGCGACGTGACCACGCCGAATCCGATCTGGGTCTGGACCTGGCCGGTGGGCTGCACCTGTACGGTGATAAAGAACATGTACGATTTCTTCAAGGTGGAAATCCCCCGCAACATCGCCGGGATCATGACCTGCTCTATTTTGAGCGATACCGTCATCTTCAAGTCCGCCACCTGCACGGAACAGGACCGGGAGGCCGCCGCGGCCCTGGCCCGGATAGCCGGGCTGGACGATCTCCAGGGCCTGGGTGTCGAAATGTTCAAAGTCAAGTCCGCCATCGAAGGCACCCCGGTCAGGGAGCTGGTCAAGCGGGATTATAAGGATTTCGACATGAGCGGCAACAAGGTCGGCATCGGACAGCTGGAAGTGGTCGATCTCAGCCTGCTGGATGCGGTCAAGGAAGACCTGGCCAGGGACATCCAAAGCTTGAAGAACGAGGGCAGCTACCACAGCGTCTTTCTGCTCTTGACCGACATCATGAAGGAGGGTTCGGAGATGCTCCTTGTCTCGGACGACCCGTCCGTAGTCGAGAAGTCCTTCGGCAAGGCCCCTCAGGGAGACCGGGTCTGGCTGGATAAAGTCATGAGCCGCAAGAAGCAGGTGGTCCCCAATTTCGAAAAGGGCTTTGCGGC
>JAIPDR010000060.1 GCA_021737615.1 Desulfohalobiaceae bacterium
CATTTCTAAATTCATCTTCTCCAAGATCGACGAGACCTTTCCCGACCGGGCCAGTTCGGCCGGGACCGGATTCATCCTGGGCGGCAGAAACTACGGCCAGGGATCCAGCCGGGAGCACGCGGCCCTGGCCCCGCGCTACTTAGGGATTCGGGCGGTGATCGCCGAGTCCTTCGCCCGCATCCACAAGTTCAACCTGGTCAACTTCGGCATCCTTCCCCTGGAACTGATAAATCCAGCCGACCGGGAGAAACTGAATCAGGGAGACACCCTGCAGCTCGGCGCTCTGACCCAAAGTCTTAAAAGCGACGACCCCATCCTGGTGCTCAACTGCTCAAAAGGGGAGGAAATTCGAACCAGGCTCGACGTCTCCACCCGGCTGAAGGCTGTTTTGCTGGCAGGCGGGACCCTGAATGCGGTCAAAAAGGACAGTGAATCAGTTGAAACTTGATTTTTCTTTCTCCGTCACCCCGGCGTAGGCCAGGGTCCAGCTTTTTCAGTCTGGATTTCGGCTCCCGGATCGGGGTCCGGGACAGGCCCCGCCGGAATGACGGAAGGGGTGATCAAAAGTTTCTTTTTTGATCAAACTGGGCGTCTGTGGCCAGAGGCAGGGCTGACATCTGACGTCTGATCTCTGACCTCTGTATTCCTCTCTCCTCACTCCTAACTCCTCACTCCTCACTCTCCTCTAGCTGATCCTCGATCCCGGCGGGACGTCCTGTTCAGGGCTCAGGATCGTCAACCCGGAAGGTGTATGGACCGTGAGGACCATGCCCTGGGAAAGTATCCCCCGCAGCTTGCGGGGCTTCAGATTGGCCACCACCGTCACCTGCCTGCCCTGGATTTCCTGCGGGGCATAATCTTTGGCCAAACCGGCCACAATAGTCCTTTTGCGTTCTTCCCCCAGATCGACCTCCAGTTTCAAGAGCTTGTCCGTACCCTTGACCTTTTCCGCGGCCAGGACCTTTCCGGTTAGAAGCTGCAGTTTCTGAAAATCCTCGTAGCCGGCCTCTGCCGGTTCAGGTTCCTGCTCCCGGCTTTTGCTTTCGGTTATTTGCTCCTGTTCGAGGATAAACTCCTGCCTGGGGAAGAGATTCGATCTTTCGGCCAGGGCTGTCCCGGGTTGCAATTGGCGCCAGTTCCCGGCCTCCTCAATGAGGTCGATCTCTTCGGGCCTGAAGTCGAGGCCCAGTTGAGCGCACATCTTCTGCCCGGCATCCGGCATGATCGGCCAGACCGCCAGGGCCGTTCTGCGCAGGCCGGCCAGGACCAGGGCCATGACCGTGGCCAGGCGGTCCATGTCCCCTTCCTTCCTCAGTTTCCAGGGGGCGGAGAGGTCGATGTACTTGTTCAGACCCCGGATGAACTCCCAAAAGGTCTCCAGCCCCCGGGCCATCCGAAAGTCCTGGAAACATTGGACATAGTCGTGCATGGTCCTTAGACCCCGGTCCACAATCTCCCGGTCTTCGGCTGTCCAGGCCCCGGACTGGGGCACTTTTCCCTGGAAGTATTTCCGGGCCATGGACAAAGACCTGTTGAAAAGGTTGCCGAGATCATTGGCCAGGTCTGCATTGAACCTGCTGACCAGGGCCTGTTCAGAAAAACTGCCGTCATGGCCGAGCTGCATCTCGCGCATCAAAAAATAGCGGAAGCCGTCCAATCCGTATTTCTTCCGCATTTCCAAAGGGTCCACCACATTGCCCAGACTCTTGGACATCTTGGTCTCATCCACCTTCCAGTAGCCGTGGACCCGGAGCCCTTTGTAGAGCTCGATCCCGGCTGCCTTGAGCATGGTCGGCCAGAACACGGCATGGGGCTTCAGGATGTCCTTGGCCACCAGATGATGGGCATTCGGCCAGAAGGTCCTGAACAATTCATGGTCAGGCCAACCCAGGGCGGAGACGTAGTTGATCAGGGCGTCGAACCAGACATAGGTCACGAAGCGCTGATCAAAAGGGAGTTCGATCCCCCAGGTCAGCCTGGTCTTCGGCCTGGAAATGCACAGGTCGTCCAGGGGCTCCCTGAGCATGGCCAGGACCTCGGCCCGGTACTGTCTCGGCTGGATAAAATCCGGATGGGACAGGATGTGCTCTTTCAGCCAATCCTGGTACTTGGACATCCGGAAAAAATAATTTTCCTCTTTGATGTAGGTCGGCTTTTCCAGGTGATCCGGGCAGAGTCCGTTTTCAAGCTCCTTCTCGGTATAGAAGCACTCGCAGCCGTAACAGTAATAGCCGCCGTACTCCCCGAAGTAGATATCCCCCTTGTCGAAGACATCCTGCAGGATCCGCTGCACGCACCTCTTGTGCGACGGGAAGGTGGTCCTGATGAAAGCGTTGTTTTCGACCCCCAGTTCCGGCCAGAGGCCTTGAAAGCGGGCACTGATCTTATCGACATAGCTCTTCGGATCCTCGCCGTTTTTTTCGGCGGCCTGGACGATCTTGTCTCCGTGTTCGTCCGTGCCGGTCAAAAAATAGGTCTTTTCATTGAGCAGCCGGTGAAAACGGTTCGCACAGTCGGCCAGAATCGTGGTATAGGCATGGCCCAGGTGGGGAAGGGCATTGACATAGTAAATCGGCGTGGTCACATAAAACGAATTCAACCTGAGGCCCCCTTTTCACTTCTTTTGTTTGGTTTTTCTCCGATTCCGCCTCGAAGGCGAAGGACTCTTTCCTTTCCGTCTGGCCCCGCTCCTTTTGCCTCTTTTCTTCAGATGCTCGGCCTGCGGTTGCTCATTCGAGGCTCCCGCCTCTTTTTGTTCTACTGCCTTCTCCTGAACAGCGGCCGGCTGTTGGTCGGCTTTGCCTTTTTCTTGGGAAGAAGATGCCGCAGAGGTTGTCGGGATCTGGGTATTCAAAAAAGAGCTGTCGCCCTGTCCGGAAACCAGCTCCTGCCATTCCGGGAGGCTGATCTCCTTTTCCTGGCCGCCTCCGGCATCGACCACCAGGGAATCTTGAAATATATTGGCCCGCAAGACCTTGACCTCGCCGGCTGCGGTTTCGTACTTCTTGCCGATCTTCGGACATTTCTTATAAAAATCCGAATAAAATTCCCTTTCAAAATTCAGACAACAGAGTAAACGGCCGCAGCATCCGGATATTTTTGAAGGATTTAAAAAAAGCTGCTGTTCTTTGGCCATCTTGATGGTCACCGGGTCGAACCGACGCAAAAAGGTGCTGCAACAGCACCCCCGGCCGCAGTCTCCGATCCCGCCAAGAATCTGGGCTTCGTGCCTGACCCCGATCTGCCTGAGCTCTATCCGGGTCCGGTACTTGTTGACCAGGGCCTTGATCAACTCTCTGAAATCGACCCGGGAGGGGGCCGTGAAGTAGAAGATCATCTTGCTCCGATCAAAACGGACCTCCACATCCACGAGCTTCATCTCCAGGCCGGACTCTCTGATCCGGGTCTTGCAAAAGGCAAAAGCCTCCCGGCCCATTCTGATGTTTTCCTCCTCGGCCTGGAGATCCTCCGCTTCAGCCACTCTTTCCACCGGCTTGATGTCCTTCTCCGGCAGACCTTCAGGCGGGGTCTCCCGGGTCAGAAACACGAGGGCCAGTCCCACTCCTTCTTCAGTGGTAACGACCACCTTGTCACCTTTTTTGATCTCCTGTCCCTGCCCGTCAAAGTAATATATAAGTCCCTGTTCTCGAAACTTAACGCCAATATATGTCATCTATGCTGCTCCATATCAGGCTTTGCGCCTTTGGATCAGACCAAAGGCGCACAACCGGATAACTGGAAAATTGCTTTCAAAATCGCGATATAGGTCAACTGCCGCTACAGCCTCATTGCTGCAGCTTCTTGTCAATCAACTCCCTGATCCGGTCCAGGGCCCTCTCAATGCCCTCCGGGTCGCTGCCTCCGGCCTGGGCCATGTCCGGTCGTCCTCCCCCGCTTCCATTGACCTCTCCGGCAAGGTCCCGGATCAGTTCCGGGGCCGTGAAGAGGGAATGCAGCTCTTTGGGTACGTACAGGATGAGATGCGCCTTGCCTGCGCTTTCCGCGGCCAGGAAAACCACTCCCTGCTGCAGCCCGGAGCGGACCTGGTCCATGATCAGGCGCAAACCCTTCATGCCCGCCCCATCCGGCAGGTCCACTTTCGCGGCCAGGACCCTGGTCCCCTGGACATCCTCCGCCCGGCTCAAGAGATCCCTGGTTGAATCCGTGGCCTTACCGCTCTGCAGGGCTTCGAACTCTTTCCTGGTTTTTTTCAGCTGTTCCTGGAGTTCGCTCACTTTCTTCGGCAGTTCCTCGGGCCTGGTTTTCAGTTCTGCGGCCATGGCCTGCTGTCTTTGGCGGATCTTCCGGTAATCCTGGAAGAAGTTCCAGCCGGTGGCGGCCTCTATCCTTCGAATCCCTGCGGCGATCCCAGTCTCCGACAGAACCGAAAAGCCGCCGATTCTGGCGGTATTTTCCAGATGAGTCCCGCCGCACAGCTCCTTGGTCCAGCCCGGGATCTCCACCACCCGGACCTCATCCTGGTATTTTTCCGTAAAGATGCCGATGGCCTCTTCTTCTCTGGCCTGCTGAAAGGGAATGACCCTGGTCTTCAGCCGCATATCCGCCAGAACGGCCTCGTTCACATAGTCTTCGACCTGTTCCAGTTCCTGCCGGGAGACAGGATTGATGTGGGTGAAATCGAAGCGCAGCCTGTCAGAAGCGACCAGGGAGCCGGACTGTTTGACATGCTTTCCGAGTACACTGCGCAGGGCCGCGTGCAAAAGATGGGTGCAGGTATGATTCCTGGCAACCGCCAGACGGTGCTCTTGATCAACCCTCAGGTTGGCCTCCTCTTCCAGGGTCAGTCTGCCCTGCTCCACATGGACCAGGTGCACGGTCAAATCCGGGCCGGGTTTCAGGGTGTCCTTGACCTGCCCCAGGCCCGTGTTCGAGAGGATCTTTCCCCTGTCGCCGACCTGACCTCCGGATTCGCCGTAGAACGGAGTGGACGCGGTGATCAGATACCCTGTTTCTCCCTGCTCCAGGACTGCCTTGTTCTCAGCCTCCAGACTCAAGAGGGCGATGATCCGGCTGGAGGACTGCAGGGTGTCGTAACCCACAAACTCGGTCTGCAGACCGTTTCCAAGCAATGAAGCGAACTTCGTGCCGGGATCGACTTCACCGCTGCCGGCCCAGGCTGCCTTGGAACGCTCCCTCTGGGACTGCATCAGCTTCGTGAATCCGGATTCGTCCAGATCCAGTTCCCGTTTCTCGGTCAGGTCACGGACGATATCGATGGGAAAACCGAAGGTGTCGTAGAGCTTGAAGATGACCGCACCGGGCACCACGCGCTCGCCCTTTTTTTCCAGGGCCCGCAGTTCGGACTCCAGAAGATGCAAGCCCTTGTCCAGGGTCTTGCTGAAGTTTTCCTCCTCCTGTCTGACCACCTTGACCATGAACTCTTCTGATCTCTGCAGTTCCGGATAGCTTTCACCCATTTCCCCGACCAACTGGCCGCAGGTCTCATAGAGAAACGGGGAGTCGAAACCGAGCGACCGGCCGTATCGATACGCCCTGCGGATAAGGCGGCGCAGCACATAGCCGCGTCCTTCGTTGGAAGGCAGGATGCCGTCGGCGATCATGAATGGGACCGAGCGGCTGTGATCGGCTATGACCCTGAAGGCCACGTCGGTTTCCCGGTCCTGCCCGTACTCCAGGCCTGCCTTGTAGGCCGCACTCTGGATAAGCCCGGAAAAGAGGTCGGTGTCGTAGTTGGAATAGACCCCCTGGCAGACGGCGGCTATGCGTTCCAGGCCCAGCCCGGTATCGATGCTCGGCTTGGGAAGATTGGTCAGGTTTCCGGATTCATCGCGATTGAACTGCATGAAGACCAGATTCCAGATCTCCAGAAAGCGGTCGCACTCACAGACTCCTATTTCACAGTCCGGACTGCAGGCCATGTGCTCTCCCTGGTCGATATGCACCTCGGAACAGGGACCGCAGGGTCCGGTATCCCCCATGGACCAGAAATTTTCCTTCTCCCCGAGACGATAGATCCTCTCCCCGGAAATGCCGGTCACCTTTTTCCAGAGGCGGCCGGCCTCGTCGTCGTCCCTGAAAATCGTTATATAGAGCCTGTCTTTTGGCAGCCCCAGATCACGGGTCAGATACTCCCAGGCATAGGCGATGGCCTCTTCCTTGAAGTAATCGCCGAAGGAAAAGTTGCCCAGCATCTCGAAGAAGGTGTGGTGCCTGGCCGTCCGGCCCACGTTTTCCAGATCATTGTGCTTGCCCCCCACCCGCAGACATTTCTGCGAAGTCACCGCCCGGTCGTAGGGACGCTTTTCCTGCCCGAGAAAGATCTTTTTAAACTGAACCATGCCGGCGTTGGTGAACAGCAGGCTGGGATCGTCCTTGGGGATCAGGGACGAGCTGGGAACGATCTCATGATCTTTCCCGGCAAAATAATCCAGAAAAGACCTGCGTATCTCTGAAGCGGAAATCACTTGACACTCCTCGTTTGTCCGATTTTTATGCTAATCCGGCTGCTCTTCGCCCTCTGCTTCGACCGGCTCCTTCATGCCCAGATGCTCCAGGAGCTTATCCTCGATAGCCGTTTTGATTTCCGGGTTCTCCTGAAGAAAAGCCCGGACATTCTCCTTGCCCTGACCGAGACGCTCCGAACCGAAGGCGAACCAGGAACCGCTCTTCTCCACGACCCCCATCTGGACTCCCATATCGAGAAGCTCGCCTTCTCTGGAGACCCCCACGCCATAGAGTATGTCGAACTGGGCCTCCCGGAAGGGAGGAGCCACCTTGTTCTTGACCACCTTGACCCTGACCCTGTTCCCGTAGACCTCTTCCTTGTCCTTCAGGGTCTGGATCTTTCTGATGTCCAGCCGGACAGAGGCGTAGAATTTCAGGGCGTTGCCTCCGGTGGTCGTCTCCGGGCTCCCGTAACCGGTCATCCCGATTTTCATCCGGATCTGATTGATGAAAATGACCGAGGTCTTGGAACGGTGGATCGACCCGGTCAATTTCCGCATGGCATGGGACATGAGTCTGGCGTGCCCTCCCACCTGGGTCTCCCCCATCGTCCCTTCCAACTCCGCCTGGGGGATGAGGGCGGCCACCGAGTCCACGACAATGACGTCAACCGCTCCGGAACGGACCAGGAGGTCACAGATTTCCAGGGCCTGCTCTCCATAGTCCGGCTGGGAGATGAGAAGCTCCTCGGTTTCCACGCCTATTCTCCTGGCGTAATGAATATCCATGGCGTGTTCGGCATCCACGAAAGCCGCCGTGCCCCCCTGCTTCTGGGACTGAGCCAGGATCTGCAGAGCCAGGGTGGTTTTCCCTGAAGATTCAGGGCCATAAATCTCCACGACTCTCCCTCTGGGGATTCCCCCGACCCCCAGGGCAAGGTCCAGACCGATGGAGCCCGTGGGAATCGAAGGCACCGTCGGCATGGCATCGTCCGAGAGATACATGACCGACCCTTTGCCATATTTGCGCTCGATCGTCGTCAGGGCGGTCTGCAGGGCCTCCCTGCGCAGATCGCCTGTTGACTGAGACTGTTTTCTGGCCATAAGCTGCTCCACTGTGTCGGTATACTGTTAAAAGGACCCATTTCCCGGCTGCCGGCAAGAGCCGGGAACAGGCTGACTTTGCCGCCAGGACCCGAATCTGATCAGTATAAAAGTTTTACAATCAGATACCGTTGTCACGAAAATGTGTTATTTATTTTTTCAGTCAAAACAGGATGTTCAGCAGAACGGACAGGGGCCGGCCTGGAAATCATCCAAAGATTTTCAACCTATCAGAACAATCTCTGAAGAGCAACTTCTTGGCCTTGCCCATTTTTGCCGCCTGGAGTAGGCTAA
Organism: Desulfohalobiaceae bacterium; assembly: GCA_021737615.1. GTDB lineage: Bacteria > Desulfobacterota > Desulfovibrionia > Desulfovibrionales > Desulfothermaceae > JAABTT01. The sequence goes on from JAIPDR010000060.1 coordinate 7,824, forward strand.
GCCCATGCCATCCAACAGCTACCACTGCCTTGCCCTTTATTCCAGCGGCCTGGACAGCCTTCTGGCCTGCAAACTGATGCAAAGCCAGGGATTGAGGGTCCTGGGACTTCATTTCACAAGTCCCTTTTTTGGATCGAAAGAAAAAATCCCCCATTGGGAGCAAATCCATAATCTCGACCTGCTCCCGGTGGATATCGGTCAGGAATATGTGGACCTTTTGACCCGGGGTCCGGCCTGGGGATTCGGCAAATACTTGAATCCCTGCATCGACTGCAAGATCCTGATGCTGAAAAAAGCTGCGGCCATGCTGCCCATGTTCGAGGCCCGCTTCCTGATCAGCGGCGAAGTCCTGGGACAACGTCCCATGTCCCAGCGCAGGGACGCCATGAACATCATCCGGCGCGAAGCCGGGGTCAAAGAAACCCTGCTCAGACCGTTGAGCGGCAGGAAGCTCTCCATACCGCCTGCGGTCAGCGAATCAAACCTGGTGGATCTTGACCGGCTGCCGGCTATTCAGGGCAGGGGCAGAAAAGAACAGCTCCGTCTGGCCAGGGAGTTCCAGATTCAAGAAGTCCCCACCCCGGCCGGAGGGTGTCTCCTGGCCGACCCGGAATCGTCCAGGCGCTTCTCTCCCCTGCTTGTGCACATGGCACCTCCCCGGGTCGAGGATTTCGAGCTGGCCAAGGTCGGAAGACAGTACTGGTCGGGAGACAACTGGCTGGTCATCGGCAGGAACCAGGAGGACAACACCAGGCTCATGGAGCTGGTTCAAAAAGATGATATTGTTTTTAAGCTGGCCGACCTGCCGGGGCCGCTGGCCCTTGGCAGGCAGCCCGCCCGGAAATGGTCCCGGGAACTTATTATTGAGGCCGCCCGGTTCATGAGCACCTTCTCCACCAAGGCCCAAAAGACGAAAAACCCGGCCCGGATCAAAGTCGGAGTCGATGAGCAAGTGGAAATCATCAGCGTCGACCCGGCGCAGTCCGCAGAATCATCCTGGCAGGAACCCCGCATGGAGGTCATTCGCTGACCCATCCGCGAATCAGCCCCTTTTCCAGCAGGTATCTGGCAATATTGACTGCTCCATTGAGAACGGTTTTCCGGCCCGGTCCCTCCAAAGCCACCAGAGTAGGTATACCCGAAAAACCCATTCTCTTCAAATAGGCCTTGGCCTGTTGGGCCTGTTTCTCGAGTTCCTTCGGTACCGAGGTCGCCGGCACCTCCGGGCTCTGTTTGACCCGGAGCAAACTCAAAAAGACGGACTCGTCGTTTTTGGTCCGGCTCAAGGCATAGGCCAGTTTCTCCAGATCCTCTTGACCGGTATCCACGCAGGACAGATGCCAGTCGACCTTCCAGGCCGAGGGCTGAAATCCCAGATTCTTGAGGACGGTCGTGCAGTGACCGCAATGAAGACTGAAAAACAGATACATCTGCGGTCCTTTCTCCTCTCCGGGCGCCAACTGACGGGCAAAGGCGGTCTCTTCCAGCCTGGGAGCCGTGTCCTGGTTGAATTTCAGCAGGGAATTGGCGGTGAAGGCCGAGGCAAAGACGCCCAGGCCGATGAACAAGACAGCAAAAGACCGCCTGGACCAGGCGGTCAAAACCAGGCAGGCCAGCAGGACCGCGCCCACCCCTGCACAAATCAGGCAGGCCAGCTCCAGCCCCACGAACTGATAGCCCAAGAGACCGCCGTCAAAGGCCAGAGCAGCAAAGAGGCCGATGAGGGCCATATTCCAGAGCCATGTTCTCTGATAGCGCCCGGCAAAGAAAACCAGGAGCCACATGAGCCAGAAAAAAAAGGCCCCGGCCATGATCAGGTAGATTTCAGCGATCCTTAGCTGTTCCCCCACTACTTGGCAGGAACTGGTGGTGCACAGCCCCCCTTCCTGCCGCAGTCTGAAAAAGCGCTCAACTGTCAGGGCCAGGGCCGACCCGAACAAGACCAGCTGCAACAGGATTTCCCGATATCTGATTTTCATAAGCCGACCCGATTTTCTCAGTTCTCAAGCATCCCTTTTTTCGGTTGCCCAGGCCAGTTCAGTCAGGGGCATATTCAGCTCGCTCCCGGCCAGGTGTTCGTACATTCTATCCAAAACATTCGCTTCCCCGGCCGGATCCGGCCAGGGCTCAGCTGCGCTCTCCTTCCGGTGCTCCCTGAAGGCTCGGAGAAAGGAAATCACCCGGTATTGATCAGTCATTCCGGACAGACAGTACTTTTCCCGTTCCTCCTGTGTGCAGACGGCAACCACCAAGCCAAGGTCGATCAAGGCCTTCAGGGTCTGCCTGACCAGACTTGCCGGGGCCCGGAGTTCGCCGATCAACTCCTGATGGCCGACCACACCCGAGCCCTTCAAAAAGCGGCGGGTCAAGACGATCATCAGGGCCAGGGCGATTCGTTCGCGGCTTTCCAGACAATAATCCCCGTCCCTGTCTTCTAGCTCCTGGTTTTGATTCCGGCTCAGACAATGACCGACCTCGGCTCCCAAGAGTATGATGATCCAGCTGATGAACAACCAGATCAAAAAAAGCGGCAGTTGTGCGAAGCTGCCGTATATCGCATTGTATTTGCCCACTCCGATCTGATAGTTGATGAAGGCAATCTGGGTCAGATGCCAGAGCACGCCGGCAAAAAAGGCCCCTAGGAGACAGTTCTTGACCGAGACCCTGGTGTTGGGGATGAAGAGGTAGACGAAAAACAGGGCCAGAGTGACCAGGACTATGGGCAGAAGCTTCAAAAACACCAGGTAGGAATAGCTGAAGACGGAGAAAGACAGGATCTGCTGCACCAGATCGGAACTCTCAAGCGTCGCGGTAAAGCTCAGAGCCGCGATGACCAGCAACGGGCAGACCAGGGTCACGGACAGGTAGTCGGAGAACTTGCGGGTCAGGGTCCGCTGCCGCTCCACCCCCCAGATGGCGTTCATGCTCTGCTCGATATTCCCGAGCAGGGTGAATACCGTGATCAGAAGCAGGGCCACTCCTAACCCGCCCAGAGTGCCGACATTGGTGTTGTTGATGTAGGCGATGATATGCTCGACCACCGTTTCCCGTCCGGCTGTGGCCTTCAGCAGAAAAACCCGGATATACTCGGTGTTCTGAAATCCGAACCCCTTGGAAATGGAAAAGGCCACCGCCAGAAAGGGGACGATGGACAAGGTGGTGGCATAGGTCAGGGCCGAGGCCCGCAAAAAGCACTGGTCGTCCAGAAAGGATCGGTAAACCTCCCGGGAAAACCTCCAGGCCTTGCGGCCGGCATTCTGAAGCCATTTCGGCAATATGTTCCTGACAGTCATTCTGCTTTCCGGATACTGGTTACTGGCTCCTGGATACTGGTTCCCCGTGCCCTCTGCCTTGCTTGTGTCTCTTCTGCACTCTTTTGTGAAACTTCCAGTAAGGTATTGAAGTTTCTGACTCGATCAGACTTAAATATATTAAAGCTTTATATGTCAGCACTGCCAGAGGCAGGGCTGACATCTGTTCATCTGCTTACCGGCTACCTACCTCCGACTTCCGTCCTCTTCCCTATGCCCCATGCTCTATGCTTCTTTGTGGTTCACGGTTCACGGTTCACGGTTGCAGAAAAAAAAAGAAGTTCACAGTTCCAGCCAGCCGACCTCCGACGTCCTTCTTCCTCTTTCCTCTTCACCCTATGCTCCATGCGCTATGCCCTCTGCTTCTTTATCCCGGCATTCCAGCATCTTCCAGCTCCTCACTCCTAACTCCTCATTCCTAACTCCTCACTCCTCACTTTCTTCTCCTCACTCTTCCCGCTCTGCCTTCTTGGCTGCGTCCTGCATAGCCTCGGACAGGGTGGGATGGGCATGGATGGTCCGGGCCACTGTTTTCAGGCTCAATTCGGCTTCAACAGCCAATGTGGCTTCAGCCACCAGTTCGGTTGCCTGGGCCCCGACCAGATGGACCCCGAGGATCTTCCGGTTGTCCCGGTCATAGACCAGCTTGAGCTGCCCGCTTATTTCACCCATGGCCTGAGCCTTGCCCTGGGTCCGCATCAGAACGCTCTGCACCCCGTAATCGCCCCCCCGGTCCCTGGCCTGCTCTTCGGTCAGGCCGACATTGGCCACTTCCGGGGCGGTGAAGATCGCACCCGGCACAGCCCGGTAGTCCATGGTTTCCTTCTGCCCCAGAATGTTTCCGGCAGCCACCTCTCCCTCCCGGGCGGCCACATGGGCCAGCATGACCCGGTCCGGCCCCAGGACGTCCCCCACGGCATAAACCCCCTGGGCCGAGGTCCGCATTTGGTCGTCGACCTTGATCCAGCCCCGGGGGTCGGTCTCGACCCCGGCCTGCTCCAGCCCGAGGCCGGCGGTGTTCGGGCTGCGCCCGACGCAGACCAGGATCGTGTCCACGACCCGGGTCAGGACCTGTTCTCTCTTCTCCACCGGATCCTTTTGAAAGGGCGAGGCCCCGATCCGGACCAAAAGGCCGTCTCCGGTCTTCTCCCAGTCCTTGACCCCCTTGTTCAGAAAGTATTCGATCTTGCTCTTCTTCATCTCCCTCTGCAGGAGTCTGGAGCAATCCCGGTCCACCGAGGCCATGGGCAGCAGACGGTCCATGGCCTCCACCAGGGTCACCTTTGCTCCTAGTCTTTTAAAAATAAAGGCAAACTCGCAGGCAATGACCCCTCCGCCGACGATGAGCATCCTTCCAGGAACTTCTTCAAGTTGAAGGGCCTGATCACTGGACAGGATTCGTCTCTGGTCCGGGGAAAAGCCTGGCAGATCCAGCGGTCTCCCGCCCGGGGCCAGAATCAGCTTTTCAAAGGGCTGAGTGGACACCCCGCCCCTGGAGCTGGTGATCCGAAGCTTTCCGCCGGGCCGGATCTCGGCCCATCCCTCCAGCAGCTGAATCCTTTTTTTTTGCATGGCCTCGGTCAAGCCTTTTATCTGATTGCGGATGACCGTATCTTTCCGGGCCATGATCATTTTCATGTCCGGCCGCACGCGTCCTTCGTTGACCAGCCCGTACTCTTTGGCCCGCTGCATCTTGTCCAAAAGGGTCGTGCTGGCGATCAGGGTCTTGGTCGGTATGCATCCATAATTCAGACAGACCCCGCCCAATCTATGCCCCTCGACAAGCGCAACCTGGGCCCCGTTTCCGGCCAGGTGCTGGGCGGCGCTGTACCCGCCGGGTCCACCGCCTACGATCACCACCTCATCAGACATCCTGTCCTCTCCATTACCATAAGTGAGTACCTGGTATCAGCCAGCTTGAGCAGAGGGAGTGTAAACCATCCTGGCCGGTTCCTCAAGCCTTGGCTCCGGAGACAGACTGATGGAATTTTGATTCGATCAAGCTCTGGCCGCAGCCGGCCGTAGATCGGGCTGAAATTCGGCATAAGAAATTATGGCCAAATGAATTTTTTTGCAACATAATCCCTTTAATTTTTATTTTTTAATAAATTTTTTCTATCTTTTTTTATAATATTGGCAAATAATCCATTGACAACACTTCTGAAGGACTTCATACTGCCGCTATGGTCAACAGGCAGGGAACCGTTCTGCCGCCTTTTCAAAGATGTTAATGAAACTACTGTCGTACAGGTATCTAAAAGAACTCTATGAAGGCAAACACAAAACCGCAATTTATGCCAACTTCTGGTATAAGATTCTTTAATCCTGGATTGCTGTATGAAAAAGCTTGACCTAGACGAGACCAACCTGGCCATCATCAAGGAATTGCGCCAGGGCAGAAAGCCTTTTAAAAAAATAGCCGATAAACTGGGGGTCACCGAAAACACCGTCCGCTCCAGGGTCAATAAAATGGCTGAAGGCGGTCTGCTGGAGATCACCGGGCAGGTTGATCTTGAACAGATCTCCGGTCATCAGGCTGTCTTCATCGGAGTCAAGCTAAAGACCACCGATCTGTTCAACAAGGGGCGGGAATTCAGCAAATTGAAAGGAGTGGTCTCCGTGAGCGTCGTCACCGGGCGCTATGATCTGATGCTCATGGTGGCCTTTAATGAAGAATACGGGCTCAAGGAGTTTTACACCCAGGAAGTGGCCGGGGTTGAGGATGTTCAATCCCTGGAAACCTTTGTCATCTATAAAGGGTACAACCTCAAGCTGCCCTATATTCTCTAATAGCAATCAATTTTTTTTAAATGTAAAGGAGGACACATGAAAGAACTCAATCAGCTCGAACTGCCGGAAGACCTGAAGTACAGCAAGGAGCACGAGTGGGTCAGGGAGGAAGGAGAGACGGTGCTCATCGGCATCACGGATTTTGCCCAGGATCAGCTCGGAGACATCGTCTTCGTCGAGCTGCCGGAAGAAGGTTCTGCCTTTTCCAAGGGAGAAGAATTCTCCAACCTGGAATCGGTCAAGGCTGTTTCCGAAGTCTACATGCCGGTCAGCGGCCAGATCATCAAGGTCAATATCGAACTTGAAGACGCCCCTGAGCTGGTCAACAACGACCCCTACGCCGAGGGCTGGCTTATCGAAGTAAAACCCGAGGACCCGACCGAGATGAATGAGCTGCTGGACAAGGACGGGTATCTCGAAATGCTCAAAGGAGAGGGGTGATGCGCTACTTACCGCATACCAGTCAAGATGTCCGGCAGATGCTTCAGGTCGCGGGGGTCGAGGACCTGGACCGGCTCTTTTCCACCGTGCCCAAGGACTGCCGACGCCAACAGGCACTGCAGCTGCCGGCTCCCATGACCGAATGGGAGCTTGGCAAACACATGGACTGCCTGGCCGCATCCATGGGAACGGCCCGGATCTCTTCCTCCTTTCTAGGCTCCGGAAACTACGAACACTTTGTCCCGGCCACCATCGGGGCCCTGGCTTCCCGCTCCGAATTCTACACCGCCTATACACCCTACCAGCCGGAGATCAGCCAGGGGACCCTGCAGGCCATCTTTGAATATCAGTCCCTCTGCGCCAGGCTTCTGGGCATGGAGGTCTCCAACGCCTCCATGTACGACGGGGCCTCGGCCCTGGCCGAAGCCCTGCTCATGGCCCTGCGCTGCGTCAGGAAAAAATCGACCCTGGCCGTCTCCAAGGCGATTCATCCCCACTACCGCCAGGTCATCAGGACCTATTTCGAGCCCATGGACTTTCAGATCCTGGAGCTTAACTATCGGGAAGACGGCAAAACCGACCCGGCCGGCCTGGAGGATGCAGAGGACCTGGCCGCGGTCGCCCTGCAGTCCCCCAATTTTTTCGGCTGCCTCGAAGACCTCGGGGCCTGGGGGGAGCGGATCCATGCCCAAAATGGACTTCTGGTGGCCTCTTTCAGCGAACCCCTGGCCTTCGGCCTCTTCAAGAACCCCGGCTCCCAGGGAGCGGACATCGCCTGCGGGGAGGGCCAGAGTCTGGGCATCTCGCAGTCCTTCGGCGGCCCCGGCCTGGGACTCTTCGCCACCTCGAAAAAGTACATGCGCAGCATGCCAGGCCGCCTGGTCGGCCAGACCAGGGACCGGGACGGAAAAACCGGGTACGTCCTGACCCTGGCCACCAGAGAGCAGCACATCCGCAGGGAGAAGGCCACTTCCAATATCTGCTCCAACCAGGGACTGTGCGCGACCATTGCCGGGATGTACCTCGCCTGCCTGGGCGGAACCGGACTCCGGGAGCTGGCCGCCCTGAACCGGGACAAGGCCGAGTATTTGAAAGCCGAACTGAGAAAAGTCGGTTGTAAGATCCCCTTTGAGGCCGCGACCTTCAACGAATTCGTGGTCCGCTACCCCCAAGGATTCAAAAACCGCTACCCTGATCTCATCGCCGGGGGGATCCTGCCCGGACTCCCGCTTGGGTCCTACTACCCGGAACTGGACGATCACTATCTGGTCTGCGTCACGGAAACCAAAAGCAAGAGCGAGCTCGATCAACTGGTCAAGGAGGTGGCCCGATGAGTCAAGACCCAACCCCTGGAACCACCGGACTGGTAATGGACGAACCCCTTATCTTTGAAAGGGGCCAAAAGGGAAGAAGCGGATTTTCCATGCCCGCCAGGGATGTCCCCGCCCTTGAAGTCCCGGACGAACTCAAGGGCGAAGACCCGGATCTGCCGGATCTGAGCGAAATAGAGGTCGTCCGCCATTACACCCGTCTCTCCCAGTATAATTTCGGCGTGGACAGCGGCACCTATCCCCTGGGCTCGTGCACCATGAAATACAACCCCAAAATCAACGAGAAGCTGGCCGGGCTGCCCGGCTTCGCCTCTGCCCACCCCCTGGCCCCCCAGTCCCTGTCCCAGGGTGCGCTCAGGCTCATGTTCGAACTCCAGGACTTCCTGGGGGAGATCACCGGTTTGCGGGGCGTCAGCCTGCAGCCTGCCGCCGGGGCCCACGGCGAGTACGCCGGGATGCGCATCTTCCATGCCTGGCACCGCAAAAAGGGGAAACAGCGGCACAAGGTCCTCATACCGGACACGGCCCACGGCACGAATCCCGCCAGCGCAGCCCTCTGCGGCTTCCGGGCCGTCCCGGTCGAATCCAACGAGCAGGGCATACTCTCGGCTGAAGGCGTGGCCCGGCTCATGGACGAAGACACGGCCGGGCTCATGGTCACCAACCCCAACACCCTGGGGCTCTTTGAAGAAAACATCAAGGAAATCGCAGGGGCAGTCCACGCCAAAGGCGGGCTCATCTACTGCGACGGGGCCAACTTCAACGCCCTGATGGGCATTGTGGACATGGAAGCCACCGGGGTAGACATCCTGCACCTCAACCTGCACAAGACCTTTGCCACCCCCCATGGCGGCGGAGGCCCTGGTTCAGGACCGATCTGCGTAACCCGGGAGCTGGAACCGTTTCTGCCCATCCCCAGGATCGTCAGGGAAAACGATTCCTTTGCCCTGTCCGAAGACTATCCTGACTCCCTGGGCAGGCTGCACTCCTTCTACGGAAATTTCGGGGTCATGATCAAGGCCTACGCCTATATCCTGAGCCTGGGGCCGCTCTTGAAATCGGTCAGCCAGACCGCTGTCTTAAACGCCAACTACCTCAAAGAGCGTCTGAAAAAAACCCTGCATCTGCCCTACGACCGGCCCTGCATGCATGAATGCGTCTTTACCGACAAATTCCAGCAGGAATTCGGGATTTCGACCCTGGATATCGCCAAGGGCCTCATCGACCAGGGCTACCACCCGCCGACCATCTACTTCCCTCTGGTGGTCCAGGGGGCCATGATGGTCGAGCCCACCGAATCCGAGACCAGAGAGGACCTGGACAGCCTGGTTCTGGCCTTTGAGCGGGTCGCCGAACAGGCCCGGGAAGACCCGGACAAGCTGCACCAGGCCCCGGTCAAGACCAAGGTCAAGCGGCTGGACGAGACCCTGGCCGCCAGAAAGCCCTGCTTGACGGGCTAGAAGAGAGTGAGGAGTGAGAAGGTCAGACGTCGGAGGTCAGGGGTCAGCCCTGCCTCTGGTCCGGCAGACCGAACAGTTTGATCAATAAAGAAACTTTTGGTCACCCCCTCCGTCATTCCGGCGAAAGACGGAATCCAGTTTGAAAATTTAAGAGCTGGACCCCGCCTCCGCCGGGGTGACGGACAAAAAAATCAAGTTTCATATGAGGGGTCAGTGGCCGGACATCGGAGGGCGGAGGTCGGACGTCGGTGGGAAGATGATGCTGGCATGCTGGCCTAAAGAAGCATAGTGCATAGGCAGAGAGCATGGAGTATAGAGATGAGTAGTAAGTCGGTCAGTCAGTGAATCGGTGGGTCAACAATAAGCAACTGATACCAATTCGCAACAAAAGGGAAAATAACAATCTGCAGACTCAGTAAGTTTATAACTGTTTGATTATTCATTGGATTATCATTTATGCGAATTGGTAAAGAACCAGGAACCAAGAACCTGGAACGAGCAACCGGGAAGCCCAGGCCCTGCCTATGGCGGGACTTTGGACTGATTAACTACGAGGAGGCCAGGAAGCTCCAGCTGGGCTTGGTCGAAGACAAATACCGGGACAGGAC
>JAIPDR010000061.1 GCA_021737615.1 Desulfohalobiaceae bacterium
CCAGGATTTCGCCGCCCATGATTTCCACCAGGTGCCTGGAGATGGCCAGGCTCAGTCCGGTATCGCCGAACTGGGCCTGATGCGAGTGCACCTGCTCGAAGCTTTCGAAAATGTCGGTCTGCCTGTCAAGGGCAATGCCTGGGCCGGTGTCCTGCACTTGGAAGAGAATCTCTGTACTCCCGTCCGGGCTTTTCTGGGAGGCTCTTTCCACCCTGAGCTCAACCCAGCCCTGATCGGTGAACTTGACGGCGTTGTCCACGATGTTCATGAGCACCCGGCGTAGATGACCCTCGTCGCCGCATAGACGATCCGGGACATCCGTCCCGATTGTACAATTAAGATCGATGCCCTTATCCCTGGCCTTGTCGGCAAAAAGCCCGACACAGGGCCGTAAAACCTCCCGCAGAGAAAAAGGCTGGAATCTGACTTCGAGCTTGCCGGACTGGATCTTGGACAGATCCAGGAAATCGTTGATGAGCTCCAGGAGATGGTTCGCGAATTGGCGAGCCTTATCAAGAGGTTTTGCCGCCTTGGGTTCGAGGTTCCTCATGCGGGCAAGTTCTAGCATGACCTTGATGCCGCTGAGCGACGTCCGTATCTCATGGCACCTGGTGGACAGGCATTCAGATTCGCCCCTGCTGGTCTTGTCGACCGGCTGTCTGTTGTTTATCGGCTCGTGCCAATCCTGTTGCCTCTGTGGAATGCTGCGCCTCGATCTCCTGTTCTGAATGGGGTCACCGCGGCTGACTTTGGTCAGTGTGGACCTCTCGGCTGCATCAGCCACGATCAAATCGACAGGAGGGATCGGCTCGCCCTTTTGTTTCTCAGCAAATACGGTGAATAAATTTTCTTCGTTAAGATCAGCAGCCTGACCGCAACAATCTTCCACCTGCGCAAGCAGTTTTGTGAACGTGGTGAAGTAGGCTTGCTGGTTGAGCATTGGCGCCTCCCTGTGCTGCATTTTTTGAATTGACATCCCGGGGGGGTGAGAAAGCCCTGTCGTTTTTCAGGACGGCCTTTGAAAACATGAACGGATTTGGTTTCAACAAGGGCGAATTTTGAAAACCATGAGTCGTCATTCGTCCGGATCAGGCCTGCTCCAGGGTGGGCTAAGCAGGGCCTTATGCTGCGGCTGCCTGATCTCTATATTCTTATGCAAACAAAATGCCAGCTCAGGATTCTCGGGTTAAGCAATTGATTTCTATTAAAATACAGTAAGGGAGGGAGTGGTCTGCTGCAGGTTTTTTCCTACAGACGGGTGGGCAGGTTATGCGTAAAGGAGAGTATCTCTTTGTGAAAATGGTGTTTTCTGCATGTAGGGAATTTCATACACCTCGTTTTTTCATATTTCAGAAACGTTTCGCGCGCAGACTATTTGTCGTTTTCATACACGTTGGCGATACAACACAGAAAAGACCCTGGTTCTTGCCCCACGTTCCGCATTCCGTGGGCTTCCAGGCTGGGCACATAGATGAAATCCCCAGGTCCGGTTACCTTTGAGTGCACGATTTCCTCTGTTTCGAAATCGAATTGCCAGCATTCGAATTCCCCCTGCAGGATGTACATGGTCTGGTGATAGAAATGATTGTGAATAGGGATTTCACCGCCCGGCTGAATGGTGAAATAGCGAAGTCCATATTCAGGATAGCCGGTGCCGTCATCCCCATGCCTGGACAACCAGCGGATACTCGTGCCCTTGACATCTCTCTGCTCGCCTTTAAACGGGAATTTTTCGATCGGGGTATCCTTGCAGTCCTTGAAATTGAGAATTTCCATCGGGTTCCTCCGGGTTGAAGTTATGGTTTTTTCTCTTTCAGACAGCGGCATTGCAGAACATACGGAATAAATCAGAGATGAATTCTAGAGCCGTATTTTCAGGCTTGTCAAGAAAATAATGTGGCGGGAATTCGGATTCATCTCGGCTGATCCCTTAAAGGTTAGGACAAAGTACCTCTTGAACTTGGCAACCGGCGGTTTGTTGCACACTTGCCCTAGGTAAACTTCTAGGCCGGGAAAACACCCCCTTGTCATGAGCCTTGAGACGCGGTATACAGTATTCCGGTTGAGGATGCAGCTGAATTGAATTGCTGAACTTTTAGTGCCTGTTATTCAGTTTCCTTCTCCAGGCCCTGGTGCCTGGAGAAGGAAACTGAATATTGGATGTGACATGGATTTTAAGAAGAAGAAATATTCCAGGCGGGATATCCTGTTCGGATTTAAAAATAAATTCAAGAAGCAGGACAGCGCCGGCACCAGCACCGGCATTGGATTTCAGGCCAAGGAGATCGATGAGCTCATGGCCTCCGGAAGATTCGAACAGGCCGGCCAGGAGCTGCAAAAAGTCCTTGAAAAGAGTCCCGACCACCAGCAGGCCCGGAAAAATCTGGGATACTGCCTACTCAAGACAAGCCGGTTAGACGAAGCCGCCGCGCAGTTCCGGTCGGTCTTGAGGTCCAGGGCCGATGACAACTTCTGCCTGCTCCACCTGGGCCTGATCCTGGTCAAACAAGGCCGGACGGCAGAAGCCATCTCCTGGTGGAGAGAGTATTTCAATCCTGATCAGCCGGTTATCAACAGGGTCTTGAACCTGCAGATCAGCCTCTATGACATGGGCACTCTCGGGAGCGGGGAGGAGATCGAAAAGAGCGTGGAAGCGGCCATCAAAGAGCAAAGGGCGAAGGATGGGGTCTGAAAGGGCGGGGCCTGTAGGCGCTTCCTTGAATCAGTGCTCGTCCTGATCCATCAGCTCCTTGATCCTGCAGGTCGCTGTAAGCACGACGACCACGAGGAAAACTACGATTCCGGTTACACCTACAAACCCCTGGATGGTGCTGTGGCTCATGCCGGATATCAAGTCGGTCAGTGTTTCCATGAGTGTCTCCTTGTCAAAAAATGCTGCGGGTCAGCGTTTATGGCCCGCAGCATTTTGCATGCCGGCACTTAATTTTTATTCTTTGGATTCGGAACCGCTGTCTTCCTGCAGTTTCTGCTTGATCATGTCGCCGAGGCTGTTCCCGGTATATCCGTTGCCCTTTTCCCTGGAAACTTTTTTCCTGTTCTCGTCCTCGATGAGCTGTTTGATGGACAGGCCGAGCCTGCGTTCATCGGCGCTGACCCGGATGACCTTGGCCGTGATCTCCTGGCCCTCTTCAAAGAGCTCGCCGGGTGACTTGACCTTTTCCTGGCTCAGCTCCGAGAGGTGGACCAGGCCTTCGATTCCCTCCTCGACTTCGACAAAGAGTCCAAAATCGGTGATGTTGCTGATTTTTCCGGTTACCACCGTCCCTTCCGGGTACTTGGCCGGGATTTTCAGCCAGGGATCCTCTGTGAGCTGCTTGATTCCCAGGGTGAACTTCTCGTTTTCCCGGTCCACGGTGAGCACTTTGGCCTGAACGGTGTCCCCGACCTTGTAAGTCTCGCCGGGGTGATGGATCTTTTTGGTCCAGGAAATGTCGGATACATGGATCAGTCCGTCGATGCCCTCTTCGATTCCGATGAAGATCCCGAAATCGGTGATGTTCTTGATCTGGGCCTCGAGGATGGTCCCCTCGGGATACTTTTCAAAGACCAGATCCCAGGGATTGGGCTTGACCTGCTTCATACCCAGGGAAATACGTTTTTTTTCGGCGTCGACGCTTAGAACCACCACGTCCACGATATCGTCTATGCTGACCATCTGGGAGGGATGCCGGAGTTTTCTGGTCCAGGACATCTCGGAGATGTGAACCAGCCCTTCGACACCCGGCTCAAGTTCGACAAAGGCCCCGTAATCGACGATGTTTGTCACTCTGCCCTGAAGTTTTTCCCCTTCGGGGTGACGTTCGTGGATGTTTTCCCAGGGATTGGGAACCAGTTGTTTCATACCCAGGGAGACTTTCTGCTTCTCCGGGTCGTAGCTCAGGACCTTGAGTTCGAGGGTGTCGTCCAACTGGACCACCTCTTTGGGATGCTTGATCCTTTTCCAGGAGATATCGGTGATATGCAGCAGGCCGTCCAGGCCGCCGAGATCGACGAAGACACCGTACTCGGTGATATTCTTGACCCTGCCGGTTACGATCTGCCCCTCTTCCAGGGTCTTGAGGAGTTCTTCCCGTTGTTTGCCGCGCTGTTCTTCCAGGATGACCCTTCTGGAGATGATGACGTTGCTTCGCTTGCGGTTGATTTTCAGGATGCGGAACTCGAATTCCTGGCCGACCAGGGCGTCCATGTCCGGGACCGGACGGAGATCGACGTGAGAGCCCGGCAAAAAGGCCTCGATGCCCTGGATGTCGACGGTGTAGCCGCCTTTGATCCGTTCGCTGATGGTGCCTTTTATGTTCCTGTCTTCATGGTGGACCTTTTCCAGCTCATCCAGGACCTTCACGCGTTTGGCGCGGTTGTGGGACAAAAGGATGTGGCCTTCGCCCTTGTGGGTCACGAAGACGTCTATCTCGTCGCCTTCCTTGACCGTGACATTGCCCTCCTTGTCCATGAGTTCCTCGGTGGGAACCTGGCCTTCGGATTTGAAGTTGACATCGACCAGGATCTTTTCCGGCCCGATTTTGACAACTTTTCCGCTGATGAGGCTTCCTTCCTCGACGTCACCGAAATCGCTGCTCAGGTACTGCTCCAGGGCGGATTCGAAATCGGTTTCGTCGAACCCGGTTGTTTCAGTTGTTTCTGGTTGTGTTTGTTCCTGTTGTTCGAAATCTTGCATTAAACTAATACCCCCTAAAACGAAAAATTTGGTTATTTGTAGCAGATCGAAAAACAAAATGCAACATTTTATCGCACATATTTTTTTAGGGCCCGGATTCATCCAGGGCCGTCAAATCGTAGGTCTTGCTCTCCTGTATTCTGCAGCGGATCATCTGGCCGGGCCGGGCCTGCAGGGAGCTCACATAAGTGATTCCGTCCACTTCAGGGGCCTGAAACCAGGTTCGTCCCTGAAAAAGGGTCGGCCATTCCGGGTCGGGTTGGTCGATAAGGATTTCCATCTCCTGGCCCACTGATTCGGACAGGATGCTGCTGCTGATCTCCGCCTGGAGTTCCAGCAGCCGGTTTCGCCGCTTTTGTTTCTGAGTGTCAGGGACAACGGGTTTCAGGCCGGCCGCCCTGGTGCCCTCTTCCGGTGAAAAGGCGAAGACCCCGACATGGTTCAGGGAAGTATCCCGGACAAAACGGTACAAGGCTTGAAAGTGTTCTTCGCTTTCCCCTGGAAAACCGGTGATGAATGTCGTCCTCAGGCAGGCCTCGGGAAAAAAATCCCGGATCAGGTCTATGGTCCGGGCCGGATTGGCCTGAAAGGGTCTGCCCATCCTGGACAGGATCTCGGGATGGGCGTGCTGCAGGGGAATGTCGAAGTAGGGCAGGAGAGGGGGACCCATCTGTTTTAGAAAAGACAGAAGGTCCCTTGTGACTCCCGAAGGATAGAGGTACATGAGCCGCAGACGGCGCAGTCCGGGCAAAGGGGCCAGCCGTTCCAGCAATCGTTTCAATCCGTTTTTAAGGCCGAGATCCTTGCCGTAAGCCGTGATATCCTGGGCCACGATGCAGATTTCCTGCACTCCCCCGGCCAGAAGCCCTTCGGCCTCCAGAACGAGGTCTTCGACGGGCTGTGAGACAAGGGGGCCCCTGATTGTGGGGATGAGGCAGAAGCTGCAATCATGGTTGCAGCCTTCGTTGATTTTCAAATAGGCAAACCCGGGACCGGTGCTGATCACCCTGGCTGGTTCGAGCCGGGCCCTTTCCAGGTCTGCCTGCCTGAAACCGGGCCTTGGATCCCGGTCGCCGAGGGATTTTTTTATGAGCCGGTCCCATTGGTCCTGCTCTTTAAAAGATATCCAGAGATCGACTTCCGGAAGTTTGGGGGGGAGTTCAGGTCCGTACCTGGCTTGGAGACAACCGGTAACGACCAGCAGCGGTTTGGGATCGAGGTCTTTGATCTGTCCGGCCAGCTCCAGTATGGTCTGCAGGGATTCTTCTACGGCCGGCTGGATAAAGCTGCAGGTGTTGACCAGGATAACTTCTGATGCATTCGGGCTGTCCGCCGGATAATATTCAGGGCCGAGCCGGCCGAGCATCTTTTCGGTGTCTATCCGATTCTTGGGACAGCCGAGGCTGACGGTATGCACACGGATGGAGTCGGTGTCAGGCGAGTCTTGCTTCATTGTTTCAGTTTTGTTGAGTTCTGTTGAAAAAAGTAGTAATAATCAGCTACGAGGTTCTGGTCAATCCCTGGTAAGGATCTTTCCGCCGTGTCAGGCGGTAAGATCCTTACCAGGGACGCTAAAAAAAACAGGCCCCGGCTTCTGTCTTTCCGGTTCAACCGGGACGCCGGCTTTGCTAATATTTAGAGTATATATCCCAGTGCGGAGCAAATGGCAAATTTCGCCCGTCAGAAGAGGCCGAACAACTTTTCGGGCCGTGAGGAGCGCATGGAGCTGATCCTGGCAACCCGCAATCAGGGAAAGATCAGGGAACTGGAACGCATGTTCCGGGCCCTGGCCTTCGATGTCCGTATCCTTGGACTCGACGATTTTCCCGAGGTTGGTTCTTTGAGCGAACCAGGCCGGACTTTTTTTGAAAACGCCTTGCACAAGGCTTCCACGGTCTGCCGTTTGACAGGGCAGCCTGCCCTGGCCGACGATTCCGGCCTGGAGGTAGACGCCCTGGCAGGGGCCCCGGGAGTGTATTCCGCGCGCTACAGCAAAGAGGGGGCCAGCGACGTAGAGAACAACCGAAAGTTGCTTCAGGACCTGGCCAATACCCCTAGAGAGCACAGGACAGCCAGGTTTCGCTGCCAACTGGTCGCCTGTCTGCCTGGGGGGGAGACTCTGTCGGCCGAGGGGACCTGGGAAGGCTGGATCGGATTTGAATCCAAGGGGGACAACGGATTCGGCTACGATCCCCTCTTTATCGACAGGCAGACAGGGTTGACCGCGGCCCAGATGCCTGCCGAAGAAAAAAATTCAAAAAGTCACAGGGCCAAGGCCCTGAAGCGGTTTGTCCGGGCCTGGCCCGAATTTGTCCGTAAACTGGAGAAAGGGAAGGATCTGTAAATGTATTGAAAAAGGGTGATCAGTATGTGTGGTATAATCGGATACGCCGGGCATAGACCGGCGGTTACCGTCGTGATCGAAGGCTTGAAACGATTGGAGTACCGCGGCTATGATTCCGCCGGAGTGGCTTTTGTCCAGAACAAGTGTCTGGAAACGGTCCGCTCTGAGGGCAAGCTGGAACGGCTGGAGCAAAAACTGTCCCGCTGCGATCCCTACCTGGCCACCACCGGGATGGGGCATACCCGTTGGGCCACCCATGGCCTGCCCAATGAGCAGAACGCCCATCCCCACCAGGACCAGAGCGGCCGCCTGGCCCTGGTGCATAACGGGATCATCGAGAACTACCTGAGCTTGAAAGACCAGCTCGAACAGGAGGGGGTCGAGTTTCAATCGGAGACCGATACCGAGGTCCTGGTCCAGCTGATCGGCTGGCATATGCACAAAGACGGGTTGAGCCTGCAAAGGGCCATATCCAGGGCCCTGGAACAGGTGGAAGGGGCCTATGCCCTGGCTGTCTTCAGTACCGATAACCCCGATCAACTCTGGGCTGTCAGGAACTCCAGCCCCCTGCTGCTGGGCGTCGGCCAGGGAGAAAACTTCGTGGCTTCGGATATCCCTGCTTTTTTGAACTACACCCGGGAGGTGGTCTTTCTCGACGACCACGAGCTGGTTTTGATCCAGCCCCATTCCTGGCAGGTCTATGACAGCCGCAATCTGGAACCGGTGACCAAGGCTCCGGAGCACATCACCTGGGATGTCCAGTCTGCCCAGAAATCGGGGTACAAGCATTTCATGCTCAAGGAGATCCTCGAGCAGCCCCAGGTGATTCGAGACTGCCTGGCCGGCAGGATCGACCGGGATACCCGGAAGGTGGTCCTCAAAGAACTCGAGGGCTGGGAAGTCCCGACAAGAGTCCATATCGTGGCCTGCGGCACTTCATTTCATGCCGGATTGTGGGCCAAGTACTATTTCGAGCGCTGGTCCGGATTGTCGGTCCAGGTCGATATAGCCTCGGAATTTCGCTACCGGGAGCCGATCCTAAAGCCCGGGGAGTTGGTCGTCGTCATCAGTCAGTCCGGAGAAACGGCCGATACCCTGGCCGGCTTGCGGATAGCCAGAGAAAAAAAAGTCCCGGTTTTGGGGATCTGCAATGTCCTGGGCTCCACCGTGGCCAGGGAGTCGGATCTGGTCCTGTACACCCAGGCCGGTCCCGAGATAAGCGTGGCCTCGACCAAGGCCATGTGCAGCCAGATGGTGGCCCTGATCCTTCTGACCCTGTACTGGGGACAGGCCAAGGGCACGGTTTCTTCGGATTTCAGCAGCAAGGCGCTTAAGGAACTGGAGTCGCTTCCGGAACTCATGCAGGCCGGGATTCCCGGTATGCATGAGCAAGCCCGGTCTCTGGCCCGTAAATACAGTGTGGCCCGCAGCTTCTTTTTTCTGGGACGCGGCGAAAACTACCCCCTGGCCCTGGAAGGGGCTTTGAAACTCAAAGAAATATCCTATATCCACGCCGAAGGATACGCAGCCGGAGAAATGAAGCATGGACCCATCGCCCTCATTGATCAGGATTTCCCGACCTTCGCCCTGGTAACGGACAACGACCTGCTTCAGAAGCTGCAGTCCAACCTGCAGGAAGTCCAGGCCAGGGGAGGGCCGGTTATCGCGTTGACCAGTCCCGGCGTCGAGATCCGGGTTGCGGACAGATGGGAGGTGCCCAAGGTATGGAGCCAACTGGCCGGTTTCTTCATCCTGCCGGCCCTCCAGCTCTTTGCCTACGAGATGGCGGTCTACCTCGGCAAGGATGTGGACCAGCCGAGGAACCTGGCCAAAAGCGTCACTGTGGAATGAAGGGGCTTTTCTGCATGAAAATGGGTGCCACTTTTGCCGGCTGTTTCCTGGTCATGCTCGCTCTGTTTCTGAGTCCGGTGGAGGCGGCTTCCGGAGCGAAGCAGGATTTCCGGCAGGGATGGGAGCTCTTCCATGATCTGCTGGACAATCCGGACAAGGCCAAATACCGCTCCTGGTGGCTAAAGGCGGAGGAACATTTTCTGTCGGCCTTCAAGCAGTCGGCTGACGGGCCATACGGTCCGAAAGCCCTGTATTACCTGGGGCGGACCTACCAGGAACTGGGCAAGAGGTCTTTTTTGAAAAGCGACTCCCTCAAGGCCGTGGATTATTTTCAGCGGGTGGCCCTTCGCTTCCCTGATCACAGTTGGACAGACGATGCCGTTTTGTTTGAGGCCAGGGTATATTTGGAAGACCTCCATCAGCCGGACAAGGCCTACCTGGCCCTTCTGCATATCAGGCACAACTATCCGCAGGGGGATAAGTATCCGCAGGCCGAAAAAATGCTCCGGGAGCTGGACAGGAAAAAAACGGCCGGCACCGGGGGCGGGGAGCCTGAAAAAGACGGCGAGCAAAAAATCGCTTCAGGATCTACGTCCGGGGTTGCCGGGAGGATCCTCAGGGTTCGGCACTGGAGCAGCGATGACTATACCCGTGTGGTCCTTGACCTGGACCGGGAACGAACCTATTCGCATATGCTCCTCAAGCCGGATCCGAAACTGGACAAACCTTTTTACAGGCTTGTTGTGGATGTCGATGAGACCCGGCTTGCCGCCGACATTCCCTCTGAATTCAAGATTGAAGACGGGATCCTGCGCGATGTTCGAACCGGGCAGTACAGAAAGGACAAGACCAGGGTTGTTCTGGATGTTCACAGCCTGGACACCTACCGGGCCTTTTCTCTGGAAAATCCGTATCGCATCGTGGTCGATGTCCATGCTCCGGAATCCGGAAATCTCCAGGGGCAACAGGGAGAAGACAGCCGGGATTTCACCGGGACCCTCGTGGAGCAGCTTGGCCTGGATATACAGACCATCATGATCGATCCGGGCCACGGTGGAAAAGATCCGGGGGCCGTCTTTGGAAAGCTCTATGAAAAGGACATCAACCTGCGCCTGGCAAAGATTCTCGGAAATATCCTGAAGCAGAAAGGGTTCAATGTCAAATACACCAGGACAGAAGACAAGTTTGTGCCCCTAGAGGAGAGGACGGCCATGGCCAATTCCGAAAAAGCCGATCTTTTTGTTTCCCTGCATGTCAATGCCCACCAAAACAAGAGAATCAACGGACTGGAGGTCTACTATCTGAACATCGCCAGTTCGAAGGATGCGGTCCGGGTGGCGGCCAGGGAGAACGCGGTTTCCACGAAAAAGATAAGCGATCTTCAGGTGATCCTGACCGACCTGATGCTCAACTCCAAGGTGGAGGAGTCGAAGAATCTGGCCGATGTTGTTCTGCAGGAAGTTCTGGATTCGGAGAAGATGAACGACCACGGAGTTCGCCAGGCCCCGTTCTATGTCTTGATGGGGGCCAAGATGCCGGCCGTGCTATTGGAAACCGGATATATAACCAACAGCCGGGACAGGAAGAAACTGTGTACCAGGGGTTATCTGGAAGGCATTGCCCGGGGCGTCAGCAACGGCATAACCTCCTATCGATCCAGGATCAATGCCTATGCTAAGCAGTAACCCTTTTGGGTGGACTCAAAAT
Source organism: Desulfohalobiaceae bacterium (assembly GCA_021737615.1). Classification (GTDB taxonomy): domain Bacteria; phylum Desulfobacterota; class Desulfovibrionia; order Desulfovibrionales; family Desulfothermaceae; genus JAABTT01. The sequence goes on from JAIPDR010000061.1 coordinate 10,599, forward strand.
GGGATTGTGGAAATATGGAAGAGACGCTGCCTGCAGGGAGCATAAGAAAATCCGGGATGAAATCATGACCCTGAAAGCATTGCCGAAAGAGATGCAGGAATTTCTGGATGGATGGCAGGAAACCGAGAATAAAACCAAGCAGGCCTTTGAGGAGCTTGTCGCCGATTTGACCTCCGGGAAGGACCTGGATTTCGAGTTCAAGGCCAGGCCGGGGGTCTCCTATTCCCTCAGGGTGAGGCCCAAATCCGGGGAGAGGAATCTGCTTTTCCTGATCGACATCATAGATGACGACCCTGAACAGAGGTGGCTCTCTGTCTGTTTTTACGCAGACCAGATCCAGGATCCCGAGGAAAAAGGGGACCTGATTCCCGGCGGACTCCAGGGCGAGGACGGCTACTGCTTTGATCTGGACGAGCACGAACCCCGGGCCGTGGCCTATATACAACAGCGACTCCAGGAGGCCTATAAGAATTGTTAGAATCGTTGTAGTTGTCTGAAAGTTATTTTGATTTTCAGACAATGGTTTCAACTGTCCAACACAGGCGGGGGAAGTTTTGCAGAACTGTCCGGTCTGCCGGTTTGAAAATCCCAGAGAGTTTTCTTTCTGCGGGAGTTGCGGATCCCAGCTGGGCAAGCCGGTCCAGGGCCATTTATCACCTTATGCAGGAGGGGGGCAACGGAAATATCTGACGGTTCTGTTTACCGATCTGGCCGGGTATACTCGGCTGTGCGAGGACTTAGATCCGGAGGAAGTCCGGGAAGTGATGGGATCTGTTTTTGCTGAGATCGATCGTGTCGTCGCTGCCTATGACGGCTTTGTCTCCAAATTGCTCGGGGATTCAGCCCTGATTCTGTTCGGCTTTCCGCAGACCCATGAGGATGATCCAATCCGGGCCGTAAGGGCGGCTCTGGAAATCCATGCCGGGGTCGAGGAACTGAACACCGCTCTCGGGCGAAAGCCGAGAGCCCCTCTGTGTATGCACACCGGCCTGAATACCGGGCTGACCCTCATCGGATGGGCCGATACCCTGAAAACAAGACAGGAGGTGGCCGGAGACACGGTCAATGTCGCCTCCAGGCTCTGTCTCCAGGCCAGGCCCGGGGAAATCCTGCTGGGCTCGAACACCTACCGGCAGGTCGTGGGCTATTTTGAGTGTCGCGGTCCGCTGGAGGTCCGGGTCAAGGGGAAAACAAATCCGGTTCAAGCCTACCGGGTCATGGCCACTAGGGATGAACCGCTCCGGCAGATCAGATCCGCCGGCCTGAAGGCCGGTCTTGTGGGCCGGCAAAAGGAAATGGACAGCCTGCGGCGTGCGGTCAGCTGTTTTCTCAAGGGAAACAAGGCGGTCGTAGAGGTCTGCGGCGGGGCCGGTTCCGGAAAGACCAGGCTCGTCGAAGAGCTTAAACTGGAGCTGAACCTGAATGAGGTTCAGTGGTGTCAGGGGTACGCCTATGCCTATCGGGACAGCATCCCCTATTTTCCGATCATCGATCTCTTCAAACGTCTCTGGGGGATCAAGGAGGATGATCCAGGGGCTACTGTCCAGTCAAAGGTCGAAAGCGGGTTTATCGACCTGCTTGGCTACAACAGCGGGCTGCTGCCCTATGTCGGCAGCCTGTTCTCCATAGACTATCCTGAACTCGAGGGCGTCGGTCCGGAATCCTGGAGGGAAAATTTTTATCAGGCAATTGAGGCTCTTTTCGCGGCCCTTGTCCAGAGGGGCCCTTTGATCGTCTGCCTGGAGGATCTGCATTGGGCCGATCAGGAATGCCTGAATCTTCTGCAGCGGTTTTTCACCCGGTTTGAAGAACCGGTATTGTTCGTCTGTGTCTACCGGGACGACGGCAAACTCTGGCCTGATCAGGGGGAGGAGGCGCTAGAAGCCCAGAGGTTTCTGATCCGGGCCACAGAGCTGTCCAGACCGGAGACCATGGCCATGCTCAAGTCCCTCCTGGGGACAGAACATCTCCCTCTTGAGCTGGAGCGTTTTGTAGAGGACCGGATAGAGGGCAACCCTTTTTACCTGACCGAAGTGGTCAATGCATTGGTCGAGTCAGGCCTGCTGGCCAGGTCCGAGGCCGGCTGGCGGGTAGTCCGGGAGATGACCGAAGCCGAGGTCCCGCTCACGATTCACGGTCTGCTTTCGGCCAGGATTGATCGCTTGGACCGGGTCTGCAGGAAGATCCTCCAGGAAGCTTCGGTTTTCGGCCGGTCTTTTCTGTATCAGGTCTTCAAAGAGGTGACCGCTTATGAAGACGAACTCGACAGCAGCCTCTCCCTGCTGGAGCTGATGGGCCTGATCACAAAAAGCGGAGAAACGAACGGCCTCGAGTTCGTCTTCAACCATGCCCTGGCCCAGGAGGTTGTATACAATGGCCTGCTTAGAAGCGAAAGGAGGCTGATCCACAACAAGATAGCCGGGGGCATCGAGGCCCTCTTTGCTGACAGGCTGCACGAATTTTTTGAGACCCTGGCCTTTCATTTCAAACGGGCGGGACAAGCCAGACAAGCGGTTTTCTACCTCTTGAAATCCGGTAAAAAGAGCCTGTCCAGGCATGCCCTCGATCAGGCCCATACCCATTACCAGGAGGCCATGGAACTCTTGAGCAGGGAACTTGCCGGCCAAGCCGAGCTTCAGGTGGAGCTCCTTGTTCAATGGGCTTTTGTCTATTATTACCGCGGCTGTTTTCAAAAGCTATTGGCTCTGTTGCAGGAAAATGAAGCCCTGGCCGGTTCCATCGGAGCCAAAAGCTCCGCCGGGATGTTTTTTTCCTGGCTGGGATGCGCCTTGTGGCATAGAGAACGATTCGAGGAGGCCTCCCGCTATCTGAACATGTCACTTGAAATGGGAGAATCCATCGGCGACCACCGGGTTGTGGGATATGCCTCCGCCTGGATGGCCTGGACCAGCGCCGACCTGGGGCTTCTGGCCAAGGCCGGGGGACACGCCCAAAAGGCCCAGAAGACATATCTCTCCGGAGAATCGGAGTTATACGTATATTACAACTCCCTGGCTGGAGACGGTTACGTTTGTTGGCATATGGGAGACGTGGAAAACGCTCTGGAAAGGGGGAGAATGCTGATTCGTCTGGGAGACAAGCATTCGGATAACCGGTGCACGGTCATGGGCCACTGCTCTCTTGGCTGGGGGTATCTGGCTGCAGGCTATCAGGAGACAGCCAACAGCTGTTTTCAGACCGCAGTGCATTGCGCCCTGGACCCCTGGTATGCCCTGATCCCGAAATTGGCTCTGTGCTACGGGCTCATCGCCAACTCCAGGATCGAAGAGGCCGAATTGTTGATCAGGGACATTCTCGACCTGAGCCGGCGATACGGTGTGGAGTTCGTGGGCACACCGGCTGTTTTTTTTCACGGTGTGGCCCTGGCTGTATCCGGCGATCTGCAGAAGGGGATCCAGGTCATGGAAGAGACCCTCGATTTCTGGGAAAAGAATAATTGCCGGCTGCGATTCGCCTCCTGCAGCCTGATCCTGGCCAGGATCTATGCAGCTGGCTATCGCAGGATAAAAGAGACCAGACAGCCGGGTTTCTTCCAAAAGATGGGCAAGGGATTCATTCAGGGGGTTGTGGCCCAAAGGAGAGCCGTGGCCCTGCTCGAGCAGTGCCAGGCAACCGCCGCAGGGATGGGGGCCAGGGGCCTCCAGGGCCAGGCCCACCTGGAACTGGCCCGCATCCATGCCTGCCGGGGCAGAGGAGAGAAGGCCGCCCGGGCCCTTGGACAAGCGGTTCGCTGCCTGGAAGACTGCCGGGCAGAGGGCTATCTGCAGGAGGCCAGAGAACTGCAAAGAGGGCTGGAAAGCTGAACTTGCACAGATCGCGTTTGACGCAAGATGTGCAGACAGGACATGGTCAAAAGATTTCGAACTCCTGGCAAATACGCAGCCATTTCGGTTAAAGGGCTGGCCCTGCAACGTCACTTACCGGTTGTGCAGCATTCGTTACTCAGTAAAAACCGGTGCCCGGGTGACCGCACCGCTTGGAGACTATCTGGCCTGTGAATAGTAATCCTTGTACGTTTCCCGGATATCCTTTTTGGAAAACTTGCCTACACTGGTTTTGGGGATTTTATCGACAAACAGAATATCATCAGGCAATTGCCATTTCGGGAATTTTTCCTGCAAAAATGCGTAGATATCTGCCTTGGAAACCGCATCTTGACCTTCTTTGGATAAAACAACCAGTGCCAATGGCCGTTCCGCCCATTTAGGGTGCTCGATCCCCACGACCGCGGCCTCCAGCACCTGCGGATGCCCCATAAGGCTGTTTTCCAGGTCTATGGAAGAAATCCATTCGCCGCCGCTTTTAATGACATCCTTGAGCCGGTCGGTAACCTTGACATAGCCGTTCTCGTCAATTGTTGCGACATCACTGCTTTTCCAGTATCCGTCCTGGAAAGACTCATCGCTGCGCTCATCGTCATAATAGGCCGTAGTGATCCAGGGCCCTTTTATCCAGAGTTCGCCCACGCTCTTTCCGTCGTGGGGAAGCACGTTCCCCATGGGATCCACGATCTTCACGTCAATTCCCGCAACCGGCAGCCCCTGTTTTTTCCTGAGCTCCCATTGCTCCTCTTCCGGCAGGTTTTCGAGCGAAGGCTTGAGCTTGTTCATGGTAACCAGGGGTGTGGTTTCTGTCGCGCCGTATGCATGAATGAGCTGCGCTTTCCCCAGGTCCCAGTATCCTTTCATCATGGAGACCGGAGGCTCGGTGGCGCCCGAAAACATGCGTAGGCCGCTTAGATCCGGCTTTTCAGCCATTTTCTGGATGTGTTGCAGCATGGGCATGAAAATGGCCGGGGCGCCACAGGAGACGGTCGCCTTTTCGGACACCATGAGATCCACCAGGCTGCCAGGCTCCTCCAGGCTGTAACGCCCGGGGAGGACAAGCTTGGCCCCGACTAGCGGGGCAATGAAAAAAACACCCCAACCCTGGGCATGAAACATGGGCACGATCTGCATAATGACGTCGTTCATGTTGATTTGTCCCATGGAAGCGAACTGCAGGCTGTGGAGATAGATGCATCGGTGCGAATAGTAAACTCCCTTGGGCAGGCCAGTTGTGCCCGTGGTGTAGCATGCGCTGTAGGCCGAGTGCTCGTTTACCATGGGCCATTCCAGATCCGGCTGTGCGGCCTTTAAAAGTTCTTCGTAACCGTATTTTGGAGCAAGTTTCGACTTTACATCGCCGATTGCCGAATCGGTCAACACGATATATCCTTTTACCTCTTCGAGATTGGGTGCCACATTTTCGATGACAGGTGCCATGGTCTCGGCAACGCAGATGTATTTGCCCCGGCTGTGACGAATCACGTGGGTCAGGTGCTCCGGGGCGATCCTCGGGTTCAGCTGCAGCAGCACCGCCCCAATGCCGGAAACCGCGAAATACAGCTCAAAAAAGCGATGCGTGTTCCATCCCATGACACCGACCCGGTCCCCCGCCTGCACGCCCAGCTCCGTCAGGGCATTGGCCATCTGTTTAACCCGCGCATAGGTCCGGGCGTAATCGGATCTGCGGATGTTGCCGTCGATCCCCCTGGATACGACCTCCTGTTCGGGAAACGTTCGGGCGGCGTGACGCAGAAAGGTAATGGTGTTCAATTGGTAACCATCTCCCGATGTAGAGGGGAAACCATCAAGGATTGCTTTGCCCATAATTACCTCCATAAATATACGCTTGGCATTTAATGAAGTAGGTGATGCGGCCCTGCCTGTTGATGGTCAAGTTTGAACGGCCAGCCGGGCCTTACGGATGAGCGGCGAACCGAAACGCCGGCCTGGCCATGGGGCCATCCGAATACCGGTCCCCGGGAAAGACCCGGCAGCCCGCTTCCACAGTTTTTCCGATCAGGTCCATCCCCGCCCTGCCCGGATCCATGTCGGTTAAATTCCCCATAATCCAGGGTCCCTCCTCGAGCTCCACCACGACAATGATATAGGGCGCCTCGGTTTCACGCCCTTCAGGGGCCACAACGATCGTGGTGAAAGTCGTAATTTTTCCTTTTCCGGACAGTTGTGTAATCTCCAGGTCATATGAGGAGCAGCTGCTGCAGCTCATCTGCGGCGGACAGGTAACCCGGCCGCACTGGTTGCATTTGAGCCCCAGAAGCCGGTTTTTGAGCAGGGCCTTGTGATAATCCCGAAAGGGAAGTTTGTATTCCATGGCATACTCCTCGGATGTTTCCCTAGTGCAGGTTTCAATAATTGTGGCGCTTTTCTATCCGCCTGTTGGAATTCAGGGCTACCATCCGGCCTCAAGAACCAGGTTGGCAATGGTCCCGTCGCCGCCCAGGGTGTCGACCAGGCCGGTTTTGGCCCCTTCCACCTGCCGTCCGGAACCTTCCAGGTCGCCTCTGATCTGCCGGACAATCTCGCAGGTCTGGGAGACGCCGGTGGCGCCGATGGGATGCCCCTTGGCTTTCAATCCTCCGGATACGTTGATGGGAATTTTCCCGTCGATTTTGGTGTCTCCGTTTTCCCAGAGGCTGCCGCCTTCTCCCGGACCGGCGAAACCGAGATTTTCCGCGGCAATGATGGAAGCGATGCTGAAGCAATCGTGAAGTTCGCAGATGTCGATATCATCGGGGCCAATGCCGGCCATGTCATAGGCCTGCTTGGATGCGATTTCACGCGCCCGGAGGCGGGGCAGGTAAGGCGCCTGCGCGCTTAAGCGGGGGGAGGATGCCTGACCCAGGCCGGTGATGTATACTGGCTTGTCTGTAAGTTTTTTAGCGGCTTCCTCCGAGGCCAGCACAACGGCTGCGGCCCCGTCTGAAAAGGGGCAGCAGTCCAGCAGGCGCAGGGGGGAAGCAACGACCAAACCGCCGGATACCTGCTCAACAGTGATTTCCTTGTACCGGAACTGGGCCAGGGGATTTTTGGTGCCGTAAAAATGGGACTGCACGGATATAAGTGACATCTGCTCCCGCAGGCGCGCCATGGAAACCCCGTACCGGTCGGCATACAGATGGGCAAGCAGCGCAAAAAAACCCGGAAAGGTCAGCCCCGGTGCAAACTCGTACTTGGCGTCACAGCCCATTGAAAAGGTCCGGGTGGCAAGCGGCGTGCCCATTGCGGTGGCTTTTTCCGTCCCCCCGACCAAAAAA
>JAIPDR010000001.1 GCA_021737615.1 Desulfohalobiaceae bacterium
TCAAACCATAAGACTGCAGAAGATTGTCATTCATGCAACATCAAAGGTTATAGCAGAGCCTAAGAGTCCGGAGGGGGCAGGGATCCCGTGTTCACGAGCCTTAGAAAACCGAGAGCCGGAAGCGTTTAAGCGCAAGAGAACCCTGTGACCGGTTCGAACTATTCCGCATTTTTAAATGAAGTTTCATATGAGCTTTGCCTCTGGCAAATCTGACATATAACTATTTATTTTTTACACGAAAGGTTCGGGCTCCCTGCTTACTCCACCAGCTCCCCCAGGACCTTGGCCGCGCTCTGGTTGACCAGAATATCCGCCAGGGAGTCCAGAGGGGTCTTGTCCTTGTTGATGATCACCAGCTTGGCGCCGTTTTCCCGGGCCATGACCGGCAGCGAGGCTGCGGGCTGAACAAGAAGGGAGCTCCCCACAACCAGAAACAGATCACAGCCCAGGGATTCCTCCAGGAATAATCCGGCCTTTGGTCCGTTATTTTTTCATATTGAGAATACATATTCCTTGTCAAGGACCACCCTCAACCGGAAACAATTTAGATGCCCTTCTGTTTTCGAGCCGTCAGGCCTCTGGCCCTGAGCCTGGTATGTGATATGCCTCCGGTCTCCAGGTAAGGCGCTACCTGTTGCCTGCTTTAGCCCTTGCTTGCCATCAAGGCGACCTTGGACTATATTCCGGCAATCCAAAACAAAAAAAACTTTGCCCTGATCCGCTTGAACCAAAATGGTCCCGGCAAGGGCTTGAACAACGGCAGACCGTTTTTTTCCGCCATAAAGACACACACTAAACGAAATTAGCAAGGAGGAAAAGAGGAAATGAAAACAAGAAGTTTTTGCCTGCTGCTCTGCGCCATGATCCTGCTTCTGGCAGCCGGTCCGGTCTCGGCCAAGGATCTCAAGGTCGGTTTCATCTATGTCTCACCGGTTGGAGATGCCGGGTATTCCTATGCCCATGACCTGGGCCGGCAGGCCGTCGAGCAGATGGACGGGGTGGACACTTCCTACGTGGAATCTGTGCCCGAAGGACCCGATGCCGAGCGGGTCCTGCGCAATATGGCCCGAAAAGGCTTCGACCTGATCTTTGCCACCAGTTACGGCTACATGGATTCGGTCATCAAGGTGGCCAAGCAGTTCCCCGAGGTGATCTTCATGCACTGCTCGGGATTCAAGCGGGCGGAAAACGCCGGCACCTACTTCGGCCGCATCTACCAGGCCAGGTACCTGACCGGAATCGTAGCCGGGAAGATGACCACGAGCAACGTGCTCGGCTATGTCGCCGCCTATCCGATCCCGGAACTCATCCGGGGGATCAATGCCTTCACCCTGGGAGCCCGCTCGGTCAATCCCGAGGTCCAGGTCCGGGTGGTCTGGACCAAGAGCTGGTACGATCCGGCCACTGAGAAAGAGGCCGCCAAAAGCCTGCTCGACGTGGGCGCCGACGTCATCGCCCAGCATGTCGACTCACCCGCCCCCCAGGAGGCGGCCCAGGAAAAAGGTGAATATTCCGTAGGATACAACAGCGACATGTCCGCTTTCGCCCCGGACGCCCACCTGACGTCGGCTGTCTGGAAATGGGAGAATCTGTACACCGACGTGGTGAAACAGGTCCAGGACGGAACCTGGAAAAGCACCGACATCTGGGCCGGACTGGATGAAAACGTGGTCGGCATCGCCCCCTTCGGTCCCATGGTGGATACCGAGACCGCGGCGCTGGTCAGGTCCAAAAAAGAAGCCATTGCGGCCGGTAAATTCGAGGTCTTCTCCGGTCCGATCCACGACCAGGAAGGCCAGCTCAGGGTCGAGGAAGGAGAAGCCATGAGCGATGAAGAACTCCTGGGCATGACCTGGTTCGTCGAAAACGTGGTCGGGACCACGCAATAGCGGCCCCGGACCTCGCACAGGAAAGATCTCTGATGCTGCAGCTCAGAAAACGACCGACCCCCCTTGGCTGGTCAGCCCCTCTGGTCTTTGTCACGGCCGTGGTCCTGTCCCTGGCAGTGAGTGCACTTTTGCTCCGGCTGCAGGGGCAGCCGGCCTGGGAGGGCCTGCTCGTTTTCTTCCAGAGCGGATTCGGGAATGCCTGGGCCCTGGAGGACACCCTAAACAAAGCCGTGCCCCTGTTCCTCTGCTCCCTGGGGGTGGCAGTGGCTTTCAAGCTCCAGATCTGGAACATCGGGGCCGAAGGACAGTTCGCCCTGGGCGCTGTCGGCGCCACCTGGGCCGCCCTTCATTTTTCCTTTCTGCCCTGGTTTTTTCTCCTGCCGCTCATGCTTTTGTCGGCCACAGTCGCCGGCGGGGTCTGGGGATTGATTCCGGCCCTTTTAAAGCTCTACATGCGGGCCAATGAAATCATCACCACCCTGATGCTCAACTACATCGGGATCCTCATCCTGGAGTTTCTGGTTTACGGCAGCTGGAAAGACAGAGCCAGTTTCGGGTTCCCCATGACCCCGGTCTTCGAATCCGGTGCCGTCATCGCCAGGATAGGCCGGACCAATCTGCACTACGGCCTGTTTCTTTCCCTGGCGATCGGTCTGGCCATGGCCCTTGTTCTGGCCTATACCAGATTCGGTTACGAATTAAAGGTCAGCGGCGAGAATCCCCGGGCCGGGCGGTATGCCCATATTCCTTACAAAAAACTGGTTATCCTGGTCCTGGTCATCAGCGGGGCCCTGGCTGGCTGGGCCGGTTTTGTCGAGACCTCGGCCACCTTGAACCGTCTCCAGCCGAGTGTCATGGCCGGATATGGCTACACCGCCATTGTCGTGGCCTGGCTGGCCAGGCTGAACCCTCTGGGAATCGCCCTGTTTTCCTTTCTCCTGGCCGGAATGCTGGTCGGAGTGGAAGGCATGCAGCTCGAACTCCAGATCCCGGCAGCCTTCGGGAAGATTATGGAGGGATTGATCCTGCTCACGGTCTTAAGCGGGCAATTTTTCAGGAACTACCGCTTTGCCCGGCGCTAGCCGGTTCTAATCGGGGTCCGGGTTCACGGTTCAATTTCGTCATTCCGGCGGAGGCCGGAATCCAGGAGAAGGGGCACAGGAAGTGGATATAAAAGTGAGTCTGGAAACTGCGAATGATTGAAAGTGGTGACCCTGCTTGGTAGGACTTATATCATGGCATCGTCTGACTGGATTCCGGCCTCCGCCGGAATGACGGACAAGAGAATGAGGCAACTGAAGAACTGAAAGTACGCAAAAACTGGATGAACCCAATTTTTGAACAGGCATTTTCAACGACATGTCCAGCACAATTATCATCCCCCTGCTGGCGGCCACGGTCCAGTCGGGAACCCCGGTCCTCTATGCCACTCTCGGGGAGATTTTCACCGAAAAAAGCGGTGTCCTGAATCTCGGGGTGGAAGGGATCATGATTGTCGGGGCCCTGTCCGGCTTCTGGGTCAGTCAGGCAACCGGCAATCCCTGGCTCGGTTTTTTGGCCGGAGGGGTGTGTGCGGCCCTGTTCAGCCTTGTTCATGCCGCCGTCTGTCTGATTTTTCAGGGGCATCAGGTGGTTTCCGGCCTGGCTCTGACCATCCTGGGCACCGGGCTGGCCTCTTTCCTGGGGACCCCGCTCATCGGCCAAAAAGCCCCTGGGTTCACCCGGATATTCATTCCGTTCCTGCAGGACATTCCCCTGCTCGGACCGATCCTGTTCAGGCAGGATCCCCTGGTCTACATCTCCTATATCCTGCCCATCGCCCTCTGGCTCTTTTTGTATTATACGAGATGGGGGCTCGCCCTGCGGGCAAGCGGCGAAAACCCCAGAGCAGTCGATGTAGCCGGGATATCGGTTCAATTCTACCGTGCTCTGGGGATTCTGGTCGGCGGGTTTCTGGTGGGACTCGGGGGCAGCTATCTCTCCCTGGCCTACACCCACATCTGGACCAACGGGATCACCGCAGGCCGGGGCTGGATCGCCGTGGCCCTGGTCATCTTCGCCTTCTGGAAACCAGGACGGGCCGTCCTCGGAGCCTATCTCTTCGGCGGGGTCATGGCCTTCCAGCTCAGGCTTCAGGCCATGGGCACAACGATTCCTTCCTCATTGCTGCTTATGCTGCCGTATCTTTTGACCATCATCGTCATTGCCCTGGCCTCGAGAAGGTCGCGGGGCGGTGAAGCCCCGGCTTGGCTCGGGGTTAATGTCGAACCCGAAGAGTAATTAAAGCGGGCTTCGCCCGCAACCCAAAGGTTCCAGGTTCACAGTTCACGGTTCACGGTTAAGAAAATGAAAATAGCCCTCTGATTTAGGGCTTAAGCTCCTTCGGGGCAACACACTTTCTTGTTTTTTATTGCAGAGATTCAGGGATAAGTCACTAAGCTTTTTCCGCGACCTTGCGCGGGAAAAGAAGCCCCTTCGGGGCAGTTTGCTTCGTAAAGACCAACATGTTGTTTTGAAATTTCTGCTAAGCGCCTAAATTGATTTTGGTGACTTATGACGTAAGCACTCATATAGAAACTTGATTTTTCTTTGTCCGTCACCCCGGCGGAGGCCGGGGTCCAGCTCTTGCTTTTTCAGTCTGGATTCCGGCTCCCGGATCGGGGTCCGGGATGACGTTCTTTTACCGGAATGACGGAGGAGGTGACTCAAAGTTTCTTCATTACTTCGTGGTTTAATTTTCTTTTTATTGTTTAAGCTTTCACCCTTGGGTTGCGGGCGAAGCCCGCTTTAATGCTATGTCCGATACCAAACGCTATCAGAAATGCTTCCCCGTATCCTGGGAACAACTGCACCGGGACGGCCGGGCTCTGGCCCGGAGACTGCTGGAGAAAGGCAGCTGGGAGGGAATCGTGGCCATTACCAGGGGCGGACTGGTCCCGGCGGCCATCATCGCCAGGGAACTGGAAATCCGCCTGATCGAAACGGTCTGCCTCTCCAGTTACGACTGGCAGCAACAGAAAGAACCGGTCGTCCTCAAGTCCCTGGAGCATAAAGGCAGGGGCTGGCTGCTGCTGGACGACCTGGTGGATACCGGCGCCACCGCCAGGATCGTCCGGGACATGCTGCCCCAGGCCTTTTTTGCCACAGTATACGCCAAGCCTGCCGGACGCCCCCTGGTGGACATGTTCATAACCGAAGTCAGCCAGGACACCTGGATCCTCTTTCCCTGGGACTGTGAGCATCGATTCAGCAGGCCCCTCATCAGCCTGCGGGAGTGAAGAGGCGCCCATCAGAGCCCTTGCCGTTTTCTAAAATTTGGAACATTATTTGGACAAGGGTCTCTTTTTGTTTAAATTCGAAGCATGAAATTCGAAGTTACCCGCATCAATCACCAAAAGACGGCAGCGATAATGCTACGAAGTCTGCATAGAGGATGGTTTTGGAACAAAGCACCCAGCCCCTGATCCGCCTGGAAGGCATCAGCAAATCCTTTGGCCTGACCCAGGCCAATGCGGACATCTCCCTGGACATCCGGGCCGGCAGAATCAAGGCCCTGCTCGGCGAAAACGGAGCCGGAAAAAGCACCCTGATGAGCATCCTGGCCGGGCGCTTTCAGCCGGACCAGGGAGACGTTCGGGTCCGGGGGCGGACCACGGTTTTCAGCAGCCCCAAACAGGCCATCGAGGCGGGCATAGGCATGGTCTACCAGCATTTCATGCTCGTGGAGGGCATGACCGTGGCTGAAAACGTCATCCTGGGTCAGGAAGGCCGTTTCTGGCTCAAACCAAAAGGGATCTTTCAGGAGGTGGGCCGGCTGGCCGGGCGTTATAAACTGGAAATCGACCCCAGGGCCAGGGTCTCTTCGCTGTCCATGGGCGAAAAACAACGGGTGGAAATCCTGAAGCTGCTCTTCAGGCAGAGTTCTGTCCTCATCCTGGACGAGCCGACGACCGTCTTGACCCCCACGGAGATTGAACAGCTTTTCGTGGCCATGCGCCACATGAGCGAGTCCGGGAAGGCCATTGTCTTTATCAGCCATAAGCTCGACGAAGTCATGTCAGTAGCCGACGAAGTGGCCATCCTCAGACAGGGGCGCATCGTGGACGAGATGGAAATCAGCCGGGTGACCTCCACCAGGGAACTGGCCCTGCGCATGGTGGGCCGGGAGATCTTTCTTCATCCGGACAAGAAACCGATGTCTGCCGGCAGGGACGTCCTGAGGCTGCAAAACGTCTGGCACGGACCGCTTCAGGATATCTCCCTGCGGGTCAAGTCCGGGGAGATCAATGCTCTGGTCGGGGTGGCCGGTAACGGTCAGAAACCCCTGGTGGAGATCATTTCCGGCCAGACCCCTCCCAAGCGGGGACTGGTCACCGTCCTGGACAAGCCCTGGAAGGAGTTCTTCCGCTCCTCTAAGTGGCTGGAGGAGTTCTGCTACATCCCTGAAGACCGCCTGGGCAGGGCCACCTGCCCCGCTCTGGATCTGGGGGACAACTTCCTTTTGACCACCAGGCAGTATTTTTCCAGTGGACCCTGGCTGGACAAGAAAAGAGCCAGGGCGGCCGCTTCCGGTCTTTTCAAGACCTTCAACGTCCGGTTCTCATCCCTCAAAGCAAGGGCCGGGGAACTCTCCGGCGGCAACCTGCAGAAACTGGTCCTGGCCAGGGAACTCTACCGCAGGCCGAAACTCATCCTGGCTGAACAGCCCTCCCAGGGACTGGATATTGCGGCTACGGAAGAAATATGGAACTATCTTCTCCAGGCAAGAGGCAAGGCCGGAATCCTGCTCATCACCAGCGACCTGAATGAAGCCCTGTCCCTGGCGGACTGGATCACGGTCATTTACCGGGGCAGGATCATGGACACCTTTCCGGCTGCGGATCAGGAAAAAGTCGCCTCAATAGGTCCGCTCATGGCCGGGCTCAAGGACTGAGAATCAAAAATGCAACAGCATATTGAAGTTGGAGAGCGCACCTATTGCCTTGAAAGGCCCGCGGATCTGGAAACACTCTGGGAGCGGCTGGACGAAGACGCCTTTACGGCCGACGAACGCCTGCCCTATTGGGTGGAGATCTGGCCGGCCTCCATCTTCCTGGCCCGCTGGCTCAGAAAGAACAAGCGGCGCTACCAAAACAGGTGGTGCCTCGATCTGGGCTGCGGCCTGGGCCTGACCACCTCCGTGGCCTCGGAGTTCTCCAGCCGGGTAGTGGGAATGGACTACGAATTCCAGGCCCTGTCCTTTGCCCGCTACAGTGCGGGCCTGAACAACCTCATCTTTCCGAACTGGCTGCTCATGGACTGGAGGGATCCGGGGCTGAAAAAGCACAGCTTTTCCTGTATCTGGGGGGCGGACATCCTCTATGAGGCCCGTTTCTTCGAGCCCCTTCTCTCAATTTTTCAGCAGCTCCTGGCCCCGGGGGGGACCATCTGGCTCTCTACGCCTGAACGCCGGGTAAGCAGGCCCTTCTGGGACCGCCTGAAACGGGACAGCTGGGAGGTGTCCTGCCTGGATCAGGAGTTCATCGCCTACAAGGAGTACCAGATGCAGGTCTTCCTCTATGAGATCAAACCAGACGGTCCGCCGGCCGGAGACCAGGCTGCGAACTGAAGCATGGCTATGCCCACCGCGCCCGAGACTCAAAAACAACCGCCGCTCTATTCCCCGTTCCGGGAATTCAGAAAGCGTTTTGCCAAAAACAGGCTGGCGGTGAGCGGACTGGTGGCCTTTGCTCTTTTTTTCGTTGTGGCCGTGTCCGGAGTCTTCCTGACCACCGGGGAAGACCCGGTCTTCAACCCTTCCCGGGTCAATCTCCAGAACAAGCTCCTGCCCCCTCTGAGCAGTCCCGGACCAGGCACGGTCAGGCCGGATGAGCGCCCCTTGTTCGACCTCTACCTCCTGGGCACCGATGAACTGGGACGGGACGTATTCTCCAGGATGCTGCAGGGAGCCTGGGTCTCGTTGACGGTGGGATTCGTGGCTGTGGGAATATCCGTCCTGGTGGGCATCTTTCTGGGCGGTCTGGCCGGCTACTTCGGCCCGAAGGTCCTGAGTTTCGCCATGATCATCCGGCTCAGTCTGCTCAGCCTGGGGGCGCTCTTTCTCGTTTTCAGGCTCTTTCTCCCGGGGCTGAGCCTGATTCTGGCCGGTCTGATCCTTACGTTTCTCTCCGGAAAAGAGCCCTCCTGGGACTCTTCCCCGGCCAGGGTCCTGAGGCCGTTTTTCAGACTCGGCCAATACGGAATCAGCGTGGATACCCTGATCATGCGTTTCGTGGACATCATGCTCTGCTTCCCCAGCTTTTTCCTGATCTTGACCGTCATCGCCCTGCTTCCGGCCAGCATCTACAACATCATGGTCGTCATCGGCCTGACCAGCTGGATGGGAACGGCCCGCTTCATCCGGGCCGAATTTCTATCGCTCAGGGAACAGGACTTCGTCCTCGCGGCCCGGGTCCTGGGCGTGGGCAGCACCCGGATCATCTTCAGGCACATGCTGCCCAATGCCGTGGCCCCGGTCCTGGTCTCGGCCACCATCGGCATCGCCACCGCCATTTTGACCGAAGCCGGGCTCAGCTTCCTGGGGTTCGGCGTTCCCCCGCCCCAGGCCACCTGGGGCAATATCCTCTCTCAGGGCAAACAGTACATCTTCGACGCTCCCTGGCTGACCCTGATCCCGGGGTTTTCCATCCTGGTCGTAGTCCTGGCCTTCAACCTCTTCGGCGAAGGCCTCAGGGACGCCCTGAACCCGAGGCTTCAGGACTGACCGCACCGCTTGTCTCTTCCGGGCATCAGTAACTCGGGGGCATTACAAAAGCATCGGATATCATAAAAAAAAACCGCCTCAAAAGGCGGTTTTTGTCTACCAGATATTTCACATCACTTTGGATGTGAAAAACGGGGAATCTATGTCCGGGGTCGTGCTTCGTTGACCTTCAGGTTCCGGCCGTCTAAGTCAGTGCCGTCAAGGGCCTGCATAGCCGTTTTCGCTTCTTGATCATCCATTTCGACAAAAGCAAAACCGCGAGACCTTCCAGTCTCCCTGTCTGTGATAAGATTAATGGACTTGACTTCTCCATACTGGGTGAACAGATTTTGAATGTCATCCTCGGTGGACTGAAAGGCCAGATTCCCTACGTACATCTTCTTGGTCATAAAACTTCACTTCTCCAAAGAAAAAAATAAAAAATGGCCAACCAATTTGGCCAACAAAATATAATATAGTAAGCTTGGAAGCATTTGTCAATGAAATATTTTTCGATTGAGGGTTTTTGATTTTAAAGAAAGAAGAAGCATTTTTTCCGGAGAGCGATAAAGCACAGCCGGTTTTTCACTCGCGCAGCACGCAGCCTTCCAGGGCCTGTCTGGCCAGGCCCGCCCCGGCTTGTTCATACATGTCGTAGGCCGTACAGATGCCAAGCCCGGAGAGTTCCTCCACCTCTTCCGGGTACTTGGCAATGGCCGCCACCATGCAGTCAAACCCCAGATTGCGCAGCTGGTGTACCGCAAAGACATTGCCCTGGTGATTGGGCATGGCCAGGACGATCAGTTCCAGGTTGATGTCTTTTCTGAGTTTCAGCCAGAATTCGGTGTCCCCGGCGTCTCCCAGGACGATCTTCCGCCCTTGGGAGCGGTTCCAGTCCACCCGTTCCGGGGCATGCTCCACACCGCAGATTTCATTGCCGTAAAACTGCCGCAGTTTATCGTAGGCTCCGCTGCCGATGCGTCCCATGCCGAAGACCACCGCCCGGACCTGGCCCAGTTCTATGGGAGCATCCAGGGGATGGCACCAGTCCCGCTCCAGAAACGAGAGCCATTGACCGAACTTCTGATAGATGCTTTCTGCAAAAAGGCTGAGGGGCGAGGACAGGGCAAAGCTGATGCTCACGGCCATGGCCATGATCAGGAGCCAGTCCGGCGGCAGCAGGTCCTGGGTCACGGCCAGGGAGGCCACAATGAGTCCGAATTCGGAAAAATTGGTCAGGGTCAGGGAGGCGAAGAGGCTGGTTCGGGCCCGCAGGCCGAAACGGCTGACAATAAAATAATAGATGCCGGTCTTGAGAAAAAGGAGCAGGCAGAGCAGGACCGAGATTGCCAGCATGTGCAGGGTGGGCAGGCCGGTCATGCCGATGGACAGGAAAAATCCCACCAGCATGAGTTCCTTGAAGCCGAAAAGGGCTTTGGACAGCTCCGAGGCCCTGGGATGTCCGGCGATTAGGACCCCGACCACCAGGGCGCCCAGATCTGGCTTGAGCCCGACCAGGGCGAAATACTCCGCCCCGACACCCAGGGCGAAGAACAGACCGCAAAGGATGAAGAGTTCCCCTCGGCCGGAGAGATCCAGCAGCCGGTAGAGAAGCGGCCGGATAAAGGGCAGAACCAGAACGCTCAAGGCCCAGATGCTGGGGGTTTTGCCGGCGGATGCGCTCAAGAAGAGCACGGCGAACAAATCCTGCATGATGAGGATGCCGATGGCGATGCGGCCGTAAAAGGCAGTCATGTCCCCTTTGTCTTCCAGGACTTTCACGGCATAGACCGTGCTGGAAAAGGACAGGGCAAAGCCGAGGACCAGCAGGGCCTGCCACGAGAGGTCCAGAAGCGGGATGCCCAGGTACTGTTTTCCCAAGAACAGGACGCCCCAGATGAGCAGGGTGGAGACACACATCTGGGCAGTGGCGCTGCCCCAGATTTCTCCTTTGAGCAGGCCTTTGACATCCAGTTTGAGCCCGATGGAAAAAAGGAGCAGGGTGATGCCCAGGTCCGATATAACATCCAGGCCGGCGGGCGGGGCAAAGCCAACGATATTGTAGGCAAAGCCGGCCAGGAGAAAGCCCACCATGGGGGGCAGTCCGATGCGGGTGAGGGCGAAACCGAAGCCAAAGGCAAAACTGACGAGGATAACGAGCATGTCTGTCCCTTCGAAAGCTTTCTATCGGAATTCAGGATCTTGGCGCCGAAAAAGGACAGTTAGCAGGTCTGTGCAGGGACGTCAAAAACAATATTTCAACTTCATGCAGCTTCTATAAGAGCTGGATGACATGGATCAAAAAAATAGATTCCTCTCATACGATGCTTCGCTGACCAATGTTTTTGGACATCTTTCTGGTTGAGGCGGTAGGCTTGGTCCTCTTGCATCTCTTTTTTCTTTGCCAGCCGCGCTTTCTGGTCCTCTGGCACACTCGATCTGAGCAATATTTTTGATCGGGATTTCGGGGTGTTCATCCGATTATACTTTGCTTATCCTATGGGATAGGAATCAAGCATATGAAAAGAAGAATTGGGTACCACGAATGCTCACGGATGGACACGAATGAAGAAAGTGATTTTCCAGCCTGCTGATCGCAGGCCGGAAAGCTTCATCCCGCTGTCGCGGGATAAGAGCTTCACCGTCTTTATACCATGCCGCAAGGCGATGGCATTTGCCTGCCAGCCTCTTATCGCTGGCAGGCAAAAAAACCTATTCGTGCCTGCCCCGTAGCTCAGCCTTGTGATGGTACTGGGGTCAATTCGTGAGCATTCGAGGACAACCATCTGCTTTCTTAGATTTTCAAAGTATCAACGGGAATGGACCGTTTTCGCTTCAATCAGGTTTGCAGCTTCATCGATCACCCGCCGGCCTTGACTCAAGCAGTTTCTCTGCCGCCTCAGCAAACTGAACGAATAAGCCACCGGCAGGGTGTGAAGCGTAGCGTAACACCTGTCCGGCGAACTGATAGGTTCTATCTTTCCCTTCCTTCTCGAATAATATCCACTATTTCTTGTTTAGTTATATCCGCTTTTATGGAAGGCACATCTAACGGCGAAGAAATATTTTTTTCCGGAACCAATGCGAAGGTCCTGCCGTCCTTCCTTCGGATTATCACTTTTCCTGTGTTTTCCACTTGGTCAAGAATCATGGCAAGTTTTTGCCGTGCTTCAGAATATGTATAAACCTGCATTTTAAACCTCCAGGGTCTCGACGTCGAAATTTTGGGCAGATGCCATCAGCTTTCGATCCAGTGTCAATAGTGGCGCCTTATGTCTGATCGCACAAACCAAAAAATAAGCATCGTATGCATAGATATTGGCCTGTTTTGATAATTTTAATGCCTTAACAAAATCTGGATCGATATACCTGATTGGAATGCCATTAAAAATTGATAATCCTTTTCCAGCTTCTGCCAGTGTCAGCCTGTTTTGTTTGAACATAGCCGAAAAGGCGTTGCCAATTTCCCATGGGATTGAGCCGGGTCCAATAAGTGCATTTCCTTTTGTCAACTCGATGATCCTTTCACGTACTGGTTCACCGACAATAACCGAAATTAATGCAGAAGTGTCAATTACGATTTCCATTGGCTACCCGTAGCGATCATTTTTAGACAATTGTACAGCAGTAGTGCAATTTGTCAAGACCCAGGAGGTAGGCCAGGCTCACCCAACGTGATCCGCGGTCGGTCAAAGCGCTTGGTTAGCGAGAAGTCAGTCTTCTAATTAAGTCCCTCGATTACATGTCTTTTACGTGCCTCTTTCTGTCACTCTCAACAGAAATGAATGTCAACAGGAGCCTGTCCCTTTCTGCGACTATCCAGGCCTTGCCGCCGGCTCCGGAGCAAGGCCTGGCCCCCTTGGACCGGACTGTTTTATTCAAGTACCGGACCGCCTGCCGCCGCTACCAGGTCCTGGCCGACATCCGGAAGTAGGCCAATCATGTGGTAAGTGACGTTGTAGGGCTACCTTTGACCTACAAATCAGGACTGTGATATTCTCTTTATACGATCCAGCCCGGCTTTTCCTGAAAAACCCTGCCGGGAGCAGCAGAAGCGGGGATCTTTGCCGGCAAAACCAAAATTGGATCTGTATAGAAAAATTTAGCAAAATACCAAAACCTTAGCGCACGAATCCCGGAGTGCAGTTTCCGATTCCGGGGTCAGGCGCGGATGAGCAAGGAGGAGGAGGACAAGATGTCTTCGGAAATGACCTACCGCAAATTAGGCAAGACCGGGGAGCTGGTCTCAGCCATCGGCCTCGGCGGCTGGCATCTGGCCCAGAAGTACGTCAGCGAAGACCTGAGCCACCGGATAATTCGCTCGGCCATAGACCGGGGAATTACCTTCCTGGACAATTCCTGGGACTACAATGACGGCTGGAGCGAAATCCGGATGGGCCGGGCGCTTCGTGACGGCTACCGCGACAAGGTTTTCCTGATGACCAAGATCGACGGGCGGTCCAGGGCCGAGGCCGCCCGGCAGCTGGATGAGTCCCTCAAACGCCTGCAGACCGACTGCATCGATCTGGTTCAGCACCATGAGATTATCCGCTACGAAGACCCGTACCGGGTCTTTGCGGCAGACGGCGCCAACCAGGCCCTCATCGAGGCGCGCCAGGCCGGAAAGCTTCGATATATCGGCTTCACCGGCCACAAGGACCCCGGAATCCATATGCATATGCTGGAGGTCGCCGCAGATCAGGGCTTTGACTTCGATGCGGTGCAGCTGCCCCTGAACGTAATGGACGCCCACTATCGCAGCTTTGCCCGAATCGTCGTCCCGGAGCTTCAGGCCCGGGGTATAGGCATCCTTGGAATGAAAAGCATGGGCAACGGGGTCATCCTGCAATCCCGGACGGTCAGCCCGATCGAGTGCCTTCACTACGCCCTCAACCTCCCGACATCGACCGTGATCACCGGAATCGACAGCCTGGAGGCCCTGGATCAGGCTTGTGAGGCCGCGCGCACTTTCCGCCCCTTGAGCCAGGAAGAAGAAAAGAGCCTGCTGGCAAAAACGGCCCAGGCGGCCTCACAGGGCCGCTTCGAACTGTTCAAGACCTCGTCCATCCACGACGCGACCGCTTTAAATCCGCACTGGCTCGGAGAGGAGCCCGACCGCGTGCGGCAGTTGATGCCCTGAAAAGGCCCTGCAAATGCCTTGCTTTTTATTGTCCGGATTAATCGGCCGACAGTCTCGGGTAGACCACCAGGGCCAGGATATAGAGCAGCATGGCCGCCCCCATGAGCCAGGCAAAGCCCAGGTGCACGCAGATAAGGACCGCCAGGAGCGGGCTGATGACCGAGGCGCAGCCGTTCACGGCAAAGGCCCAGGGGGTCCAGGCAGGGGCGCTGTCCTGCAGGGCGCTTAGCCCGGACGGAAAGGGAATGCCCATGAAAAAGGCCGGCAGTCCGCTCACGGCCAGGCCCATGGCCAGCCGCGCCCACAGGGGCCAGGCCAGACAAGCGGCAAAAAGAGCGGGAAGAAAAAGGAGGTAGACGAGACAGAGCCCGCTGATGGCGGCAACAGCCGGAAAAAGACCGATTTTCTCGGACCGGCTGCTGCCCAGGCCGGCGAAGAACAGGATCGAGACCAGGGCCAGGGACACGGCCAGCAAGGGCTGCCCCAAAAGCAGGGTCATTTTCTGCATGAGCCCGATCTCCACGAACAAAAAGGCCAGGCCCAGGCAGGTGAAGTAGACCAGCCTGCCCGGCCCGGCGCCTCCCCCGGGCCCGCTCCCGGCCAGGCCGACCGGCAGCAGGATGAGCAGGGTTCCGGCCGCGACCGCCTGGACCAGGGTCAGGATCAGGACCAGGTAGCCCCACTGCAGAAATCCCCCGCCCCGGGTCCGCAGCTGCCAGAGTTCCGGCAGGGATCTCCAGGTGAAGAAGCGGTTGAAATAGGGGGAAGCGTCAGTGGCCGGCCGGACATGGAACTTGAAGCCCCTGCTGCCCTCTTTTTCCAGGAGGGCCTGCATCCCGGTCCGCAGTCCGGCGTCCTGGCCCGCCTTTTGATCTGATTTTTGCCCGGCCTGAAGCTCATCGAAAAACAGGACCCGAAAGCCCAGCTTCTCTCCGAAGGCCTCGAGCCCCTCCCGCTGGCCGGCCTGAAAGCGGCCCTTTTTGACCAGCAGCAGGGCCGTGCTCTGGCTCAGGATCAGGCCCATGCCCGGCCCGGGATCGCTCTGCCCCAGGGCCAGAAGAGCCTCCCTGGCCGTGGCCGCCAGCTTGAAGGTCTCGGACCACAAAGGGCTCAGCCAGTGGGAGACCAGGATCAGACCCCCGTCCCTGAGATGATCCAGATAGCTCCTAAAGGCCTGGGTTGTAAAATCGAACTCTTCCTTCAGGGGCTGGCCGCGCAGGGACATCCCCCTGCCGCCCGGGCTCCAGAGCCGGATGAGGTCGTAAGGGCCGGGCTGGGCCGCCAGGAAGGCCCGCAGGGTCCCGGAAAAGAGATCGACCTCCGGGCTGTGGTACAGGCCCGCCCCCCCGGCCCCCAGTGTCCGTTTCAAGAGGGAGACCAGGGCCGGATTGTCCTGAACACCGGCAATGGAGGCGGCCGAATGCTGAAGCCCCTCCAGGATGCAGAGCCCCTGCCCGGCCTGGTTGCAGAGCACCTTTGGGCTGTCCAGGAGACGATAGGCCGCGGCGGTCGGCAGGCAATCCGTGGCCCCTGGCGAAACCTTTCCTCTTTCCCCCAAGTTGATGACCCCGGCCATCTCCCCGTCCACAAAGAGCCCGAGCTGCTCAGGCAAGTCGGCCGAACAGCGATGGCTGAGCCCGGGGGCGTACCTGAAAGGGACCCTGGGCGATTGAACCACACTGACCCGTCCAAAGGGAGTGTCCCTTTCCATGATCTTTTCCGCCTCCGGCAACAAGAGGGTCCGGGACAAGCCCTTATACTCGGAGGGGACCGGTTCCGGCCAAAGGCCGGGCCAGGCCGTGAGCAGGGCCGCAGCCAGCAGGATACCCCCCGGCGGCAGAAGCCTGCTGCCTGAAAACAAAACCCGTCCGGCCGAGAGGGCGGCCAGGAGGCCGCATCCCGACAGTACGGCCAGGGCCTGGACCGGGGTCAGCAGGAAGAGGCTGCCCAGCATCAGCCCGCCTCCGGCGGCGGCCCCGAAGAGGTCGGCCGCGTAGATCCGGCTGATCCTGTAGCGGCCGAAGGTCAGGGCCAGGCCGATCCCGGTCCCGCCCAGGAAAAAGGGCAGGGCGAAGAGCAGGTACAGTCCCGAGAGGGACAGCCACTGTCCCTTGTCCCAGACCACCTGCAGGGGGTTGAAGCTGATCCTGCCGGCCAGGCTCAGGCAGACGGGCAGGGAGGCGGCGAACAGGACGCAGCTAAGGAAAAAAGACCAGGAGAACCTGGGCTGAAGCCGGGTCCGGAATAGACGGAGAAAACTGCCCCCGGCCCCGAGGCCGAGCAGGGCCAGGCTGATGACCATGGAGGCGAAATGGTGCCCGTACATCAGGGTGAACAGGCGCAGGAGCAGGACCTGGAACCCGAGGAGGGAGCCCGAGACAAGGGCCACGGCCAGAAAGAGGCCCGGGGGAGGATGAGCTTCCCGGGACATGGCGCTCAATGGCCGCCGGTCAGGGGCACGAAGCGGACCGGAAGCAGGTGTTCGGTCCTGACCGTCCCGTCCCCGGCCTTGCTGACCAGGGTCAACTGCTGCACCGAGAACGGCCCTCCCACCGGAAGGACCATCCGTCCTCCCGGCTTGAGCTGTTCGATCAGAGGCGGCGGGATATGGTCCCCGGCCGCGGTGACCACGATGGCCTCATAGGGAGCCGCTTCCGGAAAGCCGAAATACCCGTCCCCGGTCACGGCGCGGATGTTTTCCAGGCCGAGCCGCTTGAAACGCTCTCGAGCCTGCCGGGCCAGATCCGGGATGATCTCGATTGTGACCACCTCCTGGACCAGCCGGGCCAGGACCGCGGCCTGGTATCCGGAGCCGGTGCCCACCTCCAGGACCGTGTCTCCCGGAGCCGGGTCCAAAAGATCGGTCATCAGGGCCACGATATAGGGCTGGGAGATGGTCTGGCCGAAGCCGATGGGCAGCGGCCTGTTCTCATAGGCCTGATCCCGGTACTTCTCGGGGACGAACCGGTGTCTTTCAACCGCTGCTATGGCTTTCAACACCTCGGGATGGAAATGTTCCCGGCCGATATGCTCGCTGGTCTGGCGGACCTCCTCTTCGATCTCGGCAGCGAGTTCGGCCCTTTGCTTTGCAAAGTCAGGGCCTGAAGCGTCCAGGGCCTGGACAGGCCACAGCAGGACCAGGCCGAGGAGACAAACGATGATCCGCATGGCTGACCTCCCGGGAGAGGGTTGCAACCGGATTCCGGCTCTGGGTTCAGTTTCCAGTCTACACCTGATCTGTCCTGAAAATCAAGATCAGGCCCTGGAAAAAGGACGAAAGAGCCGGGTGCGGTTGCCGCCTTCGTTTTTGGCCTGGTACATGGCTGTGTCCGCCTGTCTGAGCAGTTCGTCCTTCGAAGCTTCGTCCGAGGAGAAAGAGGTCACCCCGACGCTCATACTGACCGAGATCGTCTGGTCCAGGTATTTCATCTGAAACTTGGACAAACGCTCCCGCAGCCTGTCCAGGATCTGCAGGCCGGCCTTGACCGAGGTCCTGGAAAGAATGAAGACAAACTCTTCCCCCCCGTATCTGGCCACGATGTCGGATTTTCGGATATTTTCGGAAAAAAATCGGGCAATCTCCTGCAAGACATGGTCTCCGGCCATATGTCCGTAATTGTCGTTGACGGATTTAAAGGAATCCATGTCAGCCAGGGCCAGGACACCTGAGTAAGCATAGCGCCGGCAGCCGGCAAGCTCCCTGTCCAGGGCCTCTCGAAAGCTCTGATAGTTTTTCAGGCCGGTCAGGCCGTCCTGGGTGGCCAGGGCGCTCAAGGTCGTAATCTTCTCCCGCTGCTCTTTGACCTTTCTGGTCAGGCTGGAGGACAACTTGACCAGTTCTTTCTTGCTGTCCTCGAGGATTTGCAGGTAATCCAGCTCAGTGTTCAGCTCCAGGTCAAAAAGAGGGATCAGGGGTTCTATCTGCTCGCCGGCCTTCACCAGAAGACCTTCCAGGCTGACCTTCTCGGCCAGCTCGTACTCCTGGAGGGTGTCCTTGAGCAAAGACAGACGCAGGACCTTGTCCTCCCTGTACAAGAAGAGGCAGATCTCATAGGCCAGAAAGATGATCCTGGCCCTGAACAGACTCCGGGAATGTCCCTCCGGGACATGATCCGGGTGATGGTGATGCAGAATCGGCAGGGAAAAGCCCCCTGCCAACCCCCAGGAATTGACCAAAAAGGCCCCGGCCTCCATATGGTTGCAGCCAAGGACCTCGTTTTCAGCCACATGAAACTCCGAGCCCTCTTTTCTGATCTTGTCCATGACCAGGGCGTATTGTTCCGGATAGCTCCGGACTAGGGCCAGCTTCCCGATGTTATGGATCAGACCCAAAAAATAGAAATCCTCCGCATCCTGCAGGCCTAAATCTCTGGCCATGAGCCGGCTGACCACGGCACAGGTCAGGGACTCCTTCCAGAAAAGGGAGTAGTCGAAAAACTTTCTGCCCTTCCCGAAAAGATTGACCAGGGAAAAACTCAGGGCGATATACTTGAGAGAGTCTTCACCCAGTAAGTTCACCGCATGGGGCAGGTTCGTGATCCTTCTGCTCAAACCGAAATACGGAGAATTGACCACCATCAGCACCTTGGCCGAAAGCGGGGGATCGGTCGCCAGGACCTCGGCCAGTTGACACAGCGGGGCCTCCGGGTCCTTGATCCTTTCCAGTATCTTAAGAGCCACTCCGGGAAGGGCCGGAAACTCCTCCAGGTGATCTGTCTTACTCGTGAGATTTTCTAAGACATCCATGGCAATCCTTATAAGTTGTGGAACAGGAATTCAAGAAACATCCGGGTCTGTCCTGCTATCTTGTTTGGGCTTTTCGGCCAAACGGCCCGAAAGGCCGGGCCTGATATCGGCGAGATTGTTTTTCAGTCAAGGCCAGGGGCTCTTGCGGCAACCGAACGCAGCTGCCCTGTCTTTGTAACCTCGAACAGCCTTGAGCATAGGAAAGACACTTTCCTCAGGCTTCCACGGCCCTGGCCAGGACCAGGACCCGCACCTCTTGAGCCCCGGACTTCTGCAGGACCCGGGTGCAGGCTGTCATGGTCGCCCCGGTGGTGTAGATGTCGTCCACCACCAGAATCTTTCTGCCCTGAACCAGGCTCTTGTCCGCGGCAAAAACCCCCTGCACGTTTTTCAGCCTCTCTTTCCGCGGCAGCCCGGTCTGGGCCGGGCTGTGCCGGCGGCGAACCACGCCCGGCAGGGAGATGTCCACCCCCAGGTGTTTGGCCGCCCCCCGGCCCAGCTCGAGGCTCTGGTTGAAACCCCTGGCAGCCAGCCTGGCCGGATGCATGGGCACCGGCAGGACAAGATCAGGCACAAAGGGGCTGAGATGAAGGGCATAGGCCTGGAGCAAAAGAGACTGCAGGAGATGGGCGTACCCGAATCCCCCCTGAAATTTATACTTGAGAATCAGGTCCCTGAGAACCCCCTGGTAGGGACCGAAAAAGCCGAAGCCATTCCAGGGCCTGGACTTCAACCTGCATTCCAGACAGAGGGAAACCGGATCATCCGGGGCGAACATGAGGCCGCAACCAGGGCAGTGGCCGCCCCGGTAAGGCCGCAAGTCCTGACTGCATGCAGGGCAGCACCCGTTTTCCTGCCGGCTGCCCGGCACCTCCCGCCCGCAGAGCAGGCAGCGGGCCGGAAAAAATTGGGCCAGAAATGCGGCCATGACTTTGCCAACTTCCGTTAGCACCATTCAGCCCCGGATAGCAGAGGTTGGTAAGATTTACGCTTTCACTACAAAAGACTCATTTAGCTACCTTTTAAAGCGGGCTTCGCCCGCAACCCAAAAGGTTCATCCAGTTTTTGCGTACTTTCAGTTCTTCAGATGCCTCATTCCCTTGCATATTTTCCAGTCCTTATCCAGTTTGCATCCCCGGGCTGAAAAGCCCGGGGGTGCAAACTGGATATCAGAAAGGAAACCCCTGCTGAAAAAAGGGATTGAACTGCTTCTCATCCCCCACATTGGTCTCCGGCCCGTGGCCGGAAAAAACCCGCGTTTCATCGGGCAGGCTGAAGATCTTTTCTTTAATGGCCGTGAGCAGAGTCTTGGTATCCCCCCTTGGAAAATCCGTTCTCCCGATGGAGCGCTGAAAAAGGACATCCCCGGAAAAAAGCATCCCTGAATCCGGGAAGTAGAAGGAAAGGCTGCCCGGAGTATGACCGGGGGTCGCGAGCACCCTGCAGGTTTGTCCGAGAAATTCATGCTCCCCCGCAGAAATGTCTTCATAGGAAAAGGGCTCCACCCTGGGAAAGCCGAAGGTCCCTCCCCCGGCGCCGACCTGGGATTGCAGCAGGAAATCATCCTCCTTGTTGGCCAGGATCACGGCGCCGGTGGCCTTTTGCAGAGGGGCGTTGCCCAGGATATGATCGAAATGAAAGTGGGTATTGATGATCCGCTCAAGTGTCAGGTTGTTTTTATTTATAAAATCAACTACTTTTTCAGGATCTCCTCCGGGGTCGACAACTATTGCCCGGGTGTTGTAAGAGACGAGAAAACAATTGGTCTGTAAGGGACCCAGGGGGAAACACTGTACGTCTATCATTTGAAGCAAACCTCCGAAATCAAATATTGTTATGACCAAACGACTCGACCCTGAAGAGCTTATCCTCCTGGAAGAGAGCCTGGACCATGCCTTCGGGAAATTATTCCCCGGGTCTTCCGGGACGGTCTATTGTCCCCGGCTCCCCCCCCAGGGGATCGTGTCAGAAGAAAACGGTTACCGGGTCTGTTTTCTGCCCGAAGAAAACAAGATCCTGATCCCCTTGACCCTTGAGGACGATCTGCTCGGGGTCTTCCTGATCAAGGGCGTCCAGGTCAATGGCTGCAAAGACCAGGGCCGGATCATGGGCCACATGGCCGGGATCTGCCTCCAGAACTTCCTTTTGACCAGGGAAAAGCAGACCGATCCCCTGACCGGGCTCTTGAACCGGCCGGCCTTCGTCAGCCGCATTGAACAATCCATCGACCTGGCTGCCCGGACCCTTGAGCCGGGCGGTTATTCTTTCGAACTGACCTCCTTTGAGACCAGACCGGATTTCAGCCTCCTGGCCGTAGCCGTCACCAACCTGGATCAGCTTAACCAGGATCACGGCTACCGTTTCGGGGATTCTATCCTGTGCTCCGTGGCCCGGGAGCTCCGAGAGCTCTGTCCCGAGCAGAGCCTCCTGTCCCGATACAGGGAGCAGGTCTTTGCAATCCTAATCCCTGGTAAGGGACCTGTACAATCAAAAAAAACAGCCGTCAAGCTGCAGCAGGGGTTGAGCGCCCTGTCTTTCAAGACCCCGGTCACCCGGGAAAGCGTGAAAATCAAAGTCGAGATCGGCTCAACCAACTATCCTCAGGACTTACACGGCTCTCAACTCAGGGCCCACTCCTTTGAAAAGGCCAGGGTCCTGCTCAAAAACGCAGGCAGCGCCCTGAAAAGAGGACGCAAGATCGATCCCGGACAGCCTCTTCCCTTTTCAAAGATCCTGACCCACGGCGGGACAATCATCGACAGGATCTCCCTGGATCGGGTCAGGGTCGATCTCGGGTATCTGCACCAGGCCGCCGAGGGCCAGCGGTTCAGCGTCCGCCGGAAAACAGATCACGAACATGGGCGGCCGGGACTTTGGCAGGAAAAGCCTCTTCCCAAGGGCGAGATCATGCTGGTCCAGGTTGGTCCGGACGAATCCCTGGCCGAGGTCCTCTACGTCCACGAGCCGGGCAGGGCAATAGCCCCGGGTGATGCTGTGACCCTGACCAGATCCAGGATCCGGAGCCGGCCCCCTGAAGCCGGAGAAGAAGCACATTCGCCGATCCTCACTTTTCAGCACTTCCTCTGGAACTGGCAGAAGGACAAGGAGCAGAGGACGGCCTTTTCCCTGCTCCTTGTCCGACTGCATGTCCCTCAAGAAGCGGACGTTTCTGAAAATAAAGAAATCGAGCCCCTTCTTTTGGTCCTGGATGTAGTCCGGAAAACGCATGGGGCCAAGGCAATCATCGGAGAGTACGGATCAAGCAGCCTGCTTGTCTACCTCCCTGATCTCGGTCCTGACGAGTCCCGGAAGACAGCCGAAGGGATGAGTGAAGTCCTGCAGGACAGAGGCTGCCCCTCCCTGGCCGTCGGCATCGGGTACTACCCCTGCCTCGATTCGACCCGGGCCGAAATCCTGAGCAATTGCCGCAAGGCCCTTGTCCATGCCCAGATGCTTCCCCATCCGCGGATAGCCTCTTTCGACTCCCAGACCCTGACCATCAGCGCTGACCGCTTCTATGCCCACAACGATCTGCCCGGAGCCTGCAAAGAATACGGCCTGGCCCTGGTCCTGGATCCGGAGAACAACACGGCCCGCAACTCCCTCGGAATCTGCCTGGCCAGACTGGGACAGATCGACCGGGCCGCCTCCGAATTCCAGGAAGTCCTGCGCCTGGAACCGGAGAACTGTCTGGCCAGGTATAATCTGGGTTATGTCAGCCTGAAGACAGGCAACCGAAAAAAGGGCATCGAAAGCTTCCGGAAGTGCCTGGAACTGGATCCGGATCACGTCTTCAGCCTGCTCCGGCTGGGCCTTCTGTCCGAAGAGGAGCACGACCTGGAACAGGCCGAAACATACTACCGCCAGGCCATAACGCTCCCGGAAGGAAAAAAGCACGCCTACCGGCTGCTGGGAAAACTGGCCATCAAAAAAGGGGATCCGGAACAGGGGCGGACAAGCCTGCAGAAAGCCCTGACCCACAACCCCCAGGACGCCGAGACCATGCATTTTCTGGCCTGGCTCTACTCCGAGGACGGTCAGGACCTGGAGATTGCGGAATCCCTGGCCAGGAAGAGTTCGGCCCTGCGACCCGAACGCTTTGATTTCGTGGAGCTCCTGGACTCGATTCTCCTCAGGCAGGGTAAAGCGGATCAGGCCCGTCTCCTGTGGAGCGGCCGAACCCGGCCGGCACCATGAGAGCGCAGACCAACAATCATTTTCTTATCCCCCGGACCTGAGGATCATCGAGTACTTGTTGTCCCAGTGCAGATACTCCCGGACAAAGCCCTGGATTTCAGCAGGAGAGATGTCCGAGGTCCTGTCAATCATGTCCCGATGGTAGTTAAGAGGCAAGCCGTAGGCCAACAGATCCGAGGCCTCGCTGCAGCGGGGGAGCAGGCCTTGCCTTCCCCGGAAATACTCCGCCTTGAGCATGTTGCGTGCCCGGTTGAGTCGCTCCGGGCCGACTGTTTCCTGCCGCAGCTGATGAATGACTTTGAAAAAACCGGAAACCGCCTGTCCCACTTTGTCGGCATAGGTCCCGATATAAAACCCCAAAAGCCCGGCCACCGGATTTGTCCAGAGCATGGGGGAAACCGCGTATCCGAGCCCCTGCCGGTCCCTGAGCTCCTTGAACAGGATCCCGTCCTGCCCGGCCAGTAGTTTTTTGACCAGGGAGGTGCAGGCATTGAGGGGGTCGCCAAGCCCGGGGACAGGAAAGGCCAGAAGGATATGGGCCTGGTTTCCCGCCTCGATTTCGAGTTCGAGTTCCTTTTCCCGTGACCAGTCGGGAACAGACAAAGCCGGACCTGTCAACCGGACCCCGCCCTGAAGTTTTTGGGCCGCTTCCTCGATCTCGTCCTGGTCGAAATCCCCGCAGACGCTGAGCACCCATGGAAAAGCAGACTGTTGTTCCCAGAAGCCCTTAAGGTCCTCCCGCAGAAAAGCCTCGAGCCCGGCCGGATCACCCAGGTGATGGTAGCCGTAGGGACTGCCCGGAAAAAGAAAGGGGAAGATCTCCCTGGATAACAGACCAAGAGGGTGGTCCGTCCTTTCAACAATTCGGCTGGCCTGCTCAAAGGCGGATCTGGCCACCTCCTCCGGATCGAACTGCGGCGCAAGGACAACGTCCTGCAGAAGACCCAGCAAATCCGAGCTGAACCTGGAAGGAGACTTGGCCACTATGGAAACCTGATCCCGGTTGGCCATGCCTTCAAGATCGGCCGCCCTTTTCGAGAGGAAATCCCGTATCCGGCCGGCCTCCCTTTGCCCGGCCCCCTTGGTCAGAGTCCCGGCGGTCAGGGCTGCCAGGCCCTGTTCATTTTCTTTAAGGAGCTGATCTCCGCCGAGCCAGGTCAGATCCATGCCTAGATAGGGAAGCGTGGGGTCGGGCAGCAGGACGAGACGGCAACCCCGGCTCAGTTTCTTGACCCGGGCCCGTCCATCTGCCCGGGAGGCTCTCCTGGGCCTGTTCGGCCGGGTTTGTGTGCAAGGAAAAAAGAGCTCTTTCTCCAAGTCCCCGGCCTCTATCCCGGTCTCCTTCGGCAGAAAAAAATGCCCCTGCATCTGCTGCAGGCTGAACGTGTTCAGCATGGCCTGCCGGACATCCTCCGGGCTTGCCCTTCTGATCTGTTGCAGATAGTGATCCTCCGCGGCCAGGGTCTGTTCAAAGAACTGGAAATGGCCCATCTTGGAGGCCATGCCGGCCAGGGTCTCCCTGGCCTGCAGCAGACCGTGCTCCAGATTCACCTTGGCCCGCTCCAGTTCCTCCCCGGCCGGAGGCCTGGAGGCTAGTTCCGAAATATCTTGAACCCACTTTTTCCAGAAATCGATGACCCGGGGCGGATCGAGCTGGACCTGACAATAGATCATGCCCTGCCCTTCAAGCAGCACCGGACTGATGCCCAATTCGTCGACCAGTTTTTCCTCGTACTTGTACCGGCTTGGAAATCTGGAGGAGGGGTCCCCGCCGAGGATATAGGCCGCCAGCTCCAGGAAAGGAGAAGTCAGGGCTGAAAAACAAGGAGCAGGGAAGCAAAGTCCCAGGTAGCCTTTTTTCCAGGATGTCTCCATAACTGAGACGGCCTGACTCGGGCCTGCCGCGGGCTCGAAAGGGCGGTGCCTGGAGAGCAGGGTCTTCTCCGTGCGAAAGCGCCCGAAAAGCCTCCCGGCCTTATCCAGGACCTCTGGCTGGTCCACCTGTCCGCAGACCACCAGAAGCATGGATTGGGGAAGATAGACTCTCCGGAAATAGTCCTTGACCTTTTTAAGGTCCAGGGCCTTGATTGTCTCCCGGTAACCGATGATCGGGTGCGCGTAGGCCGTTTTTGACCAGACCGTTTTCTGGATCTGTTCAAACAGGCAATGCCTGGGGTTGTCTTCGTTTTTCTCCAGTTCGGCCAGGACAACCTCTTTTTCGACTTCCAGGTCCTTTTCTCCGGCCGGGGTTATGCAACAGAGTTCAAAAAGGCTCTCCAGCCCCGCTGCCCAGTCATCCGCCGGGAGGTCGACCATGTATACGGTCTGGTCGAAACCAGTGGCCGCATTCAGGCTTCCCCCTCTTTTTTCGATCTGCCCGGCCACCCGCTCCGGATTTTCTCCCTGTCCTTTCCTGAAGGCCATGTGTTCGAGCATATGGCTGATGCCGGCCTCTTCAGGCTGCTCATGGCTCGAACCGGCCCGGACGTAGAGCCTCATGACGACCAGGGGAAAACGGCGGTCCTCCTGAACGAGGATCTGCATTCCATTGGGCAGCAGGCTCAAAACCGGCCGGGAACGGACTTCTTGGGGATTGTGGTCAGTCATTATTTTTGGTTCATCCGGTTTTTGCGTACTTCAGTTTTGAGCATTTGCACACTCTTTTCGAACCGGTCTGCAGGGTTCTCTTGAGCGTCCTCGCTGGGAGGCTTCTCAGGTTTTCTTAGGCTCGCGAAATGGGGGAAACCGGACCGCACCAAAGGCTGAAAACCAGAAGACAGCTGAAAATACACTTTCATGCAACATCCAAATTCAAAGCAGAGCTTAAGAGTCCGGAGGGGGCAGGGATCCCCCGTGAGCGAGCCTAAGAAAACCGAGAGCCGGAAGCGTTTAAGCGCAAGAGAGCCCTGTCGCCCGGTTCGAACTATTCCGCATTTTTACATGAAGTTTCATATGAGGCCTGCCAGAGGCAGGCCTCATATGAAACTTCATGTAGCACAGGCCTCTTCAGTTTCGATGGGTATGACCTCATATCCCTGTGATTTTAGATAGTTGGTGTAATAATTAACTCGGCGTTTGTTGAAACGGGCCTCATAGGCTTCTAATCTCGAAAGCCTCATCATTGATCAAGGGCCGCCCGGGATCATGCTGACAAAGGGGTATACAACGCCAGAGCTAAAAGGATCTTGACTGCTGCCGTTCCTGTTGCTTTATATGTAACCAGCAACAGGCAGTGGGCAAGGGCTAAAAGTTTCTTCTCATTGATCAAACTGGCAGCAATCGACTTCAACAACTAGAACTTAAGGTACAGCCGTTTATCATCATAAATATTAAAGAGTTGAATGTCAGGCCTGCCAGAGGCAGGGCTGACACCCGAAACCTGGTACCTGAAACCTGTGAAATGTCCAATTTTAAAGTCAAATAAATCATTTCAAGCAGTTAACTCACATAATTGGTACAGGTGTACGAAGTCTGGATTATTGAGATGCTGCTCAATTTCAGGCCGACTGCCGGTATCAGGATACCTTCTTCCTCATTTTTCTTCTTTGACCGGCCGTCTTGGGGTCGGCTGCTTCCCGGACTCTCCCCGGATCCGGCAATCCCTTGAAAAGGGACCAGAACTGAGGCCAGAGGCGGGTCAGTTCCCCGGGATTCTTGACTATCAGCCCGGGCCGCTTCAAGGCCATGACCGCCAGAGCCATGCTCCACCAGGGGTGAAGCGTCTGCATTTTCACTTCCGGGCAGTCCTGCAGGTTGAGCCCGCCCTGGATCGAAAGCCGGTCATCGCTCAGGCTGTAGGCGGCCCCCAGACTGTCCAGAAGGACCAGGGCAAAATCCAGGTCCTCTCCGGGAAGGACCATGAGCTCCGCTTCTTTTTGCCTGCAGAGGACCTGAGCCAGAGCCAGCGGCAAAAGCCAGGCCTTTCCCCGGGTATCGATGGACAAGGGCTGCGTCTTTTCTCTTAAAAACTTCCCCCTGACCCCTGCGGAATCAACCGTGACCTCCATTCCCAGCTTTTCGAAAAGCTCCAGGACCGTCGCGCTTTCCGGCAGGTCCAGGGGGAACTCCCCCTGGATTCCGGCCCGGCCCCGGCTGACATAGGCCATGGCCAGCAGATATCCGCAAAAGACAGGATCCAGGGGCAGCCCGGGACACTCGGGCATGTCCAGGCGCCCCCCCGTGATCACCCAACCTTGCTCCTGTTGACGGAAACGCCCTCCGGCCGCGGTCAGGACCCTGAAGACCCTGGGCAAATCCAAAAACAGGCCCCCAGCGTCTTCTTGTTTCACAAAGGCCTCTGCTTTCGGTTCCAGCCTTGCCGCCAGAGTCAGGACCAGGGCCTGGACCATG
The DNA here is from genome assembly GCA_021737615.1 of Desulfohalobiaceae bacterium. Taxonomy (GTDB): domain Bacteria; phylum Desulfobacterota; class Desulfovibrionia; order Desulfovibrionales; family Desulfothermaceae; genus JAABTT01. Next base: position 27,065 of record JAIPDR010000001.1, read on the forward strand.
TCCGGGGAGGCATCAGGGGGCAGGTCCAGGCTCGCATCGATCCTGCCGCTTGATTCCAGACGGACCGGCAGTCCGCGGCTACCGGGGACCAGGCTGATCATCCTGCCTCCCAGGGCCCGGACGATCCTTTCCACGGGCCTGAGGTCGATCAGCTTGAGACGGCTTCCCCCGGAAAAGCGGCAAACCCCAGGTTTCATCGCCGCCAGAAAGATCAAGAGGTAGAGATTGAAAGGATCCTGACCCACGAAAAGAGTTTTCCTGTCGAAATCCGGCCCTTGGCCTCCCCGGCAGGAAACCAGGTCCTTTTCCCAGAAAAATGTGCCCCCGGCCTGATTCAAGCCTTTGATGAGCTCAAAGAGAGGATCGTTCAGGACCGCGCCGGAGAGCTGCAGGGGGACCCCTGCAGCCGCCCCCATGAAAACCCACATCCTGGAGAGCAGAATGTCTCCCGGACCTTCCAGGTCCATCCGGGCCGGTTCCTTGCTCGGGCGCAACTCGAATTCCCAGTCCTTTTTTTTCTCGAGACGTTCATAGCCGAGCCCGTTGACCAGATGAAACAGGCTGTGCATCATCCGTTCATCGAGTCCCTGGGACTCGGCCTGGGCCCGCCAGTTCTGCCAGAGCTGCTTCTCCTGCCCGGGATCAACCAGAGACTTCTTTTTCTGTTTCCTGGATCCCGCTGCCTTGCCGAGCAGCCTGCTCCGCTTTCCCAGGAGCCGTATCAGGGCCCCGTCCATTTCCTCGAGTTCAGAAGTCAAGGTTCTTTTCTTTTCCAAGCTGTGATTTTTTTCCGGCATCTGGTTGTTTCTCTTCATCTGGGTCAAGGTTTATCATTAAAAGAGGTCTTCAGGCTCATTTCGAGAGCACCTGCGGCCTCTGGGCTCGGGATCCGCTGGCCCGAATCGGATATTTACGGGAAAATAACAGTATCGTAAAGCAGGCGGACAAGGCAAGACAGAAAGAAAAAAACAGGCAGCTACAAAAAGCCTGAAATCCCCTGATGACCCGGATGCACCAAGTCTGATCTTTTTTCTTGACAACTTGATAAAAATTTCACAAAGTGTTTTCACCTTTTTGCATCAGCCAATCACAACAGGTCTTTGGTTTTTGTTTATACATTATTTTCAAATGACTATATGTTTCTTAAGGCGCTGAAATCAGGACTGTGAAAATTGTATCGGCCAAAATCGTGAAAGCAGATACAAACGTATAACCCATAAGGAGACTGCACATGGCTGAGATAGGACATGGAGGCAAAGAGATCCGGGAAAGAATCATGAAGCCGGCCGAGGCCAGGGAAAAGATCAAGGGTTTGACCCAGATCCCGGTCCGTAAACAGATCGCCAACGAGATCATCAACCTGGCCTATGGATGGTTCACTCCCCTGGAAGGATTCATGGGCAAGGACGACGTCGAGGCAGTGGTCAAGAACATGCGCCTGGCCAACGGCACCATCTGGCCCATCCCCATTCTCTTCGATCTTTCCGAAAAGGAGATCCAGGACTACGGAGTCAAGCCGGGAACATCGGTTGTGCTCAACTACCAGGACAACCCCATGGCCCTGTTTGAGGTCAGCGAAGTCTTCGAGTACGACAAGGCCGCCATCTGTCAGGCCGTGCTGGGCACCACCGAGGAGAAGCACCCCGGCTGCGCCCGGACCTACAGCTATAAAGACAAGTTCGTGGCCGGAAAAATCACCCTGCTCAAGGAACCCAGAATCAACGAGCCCTTTGGACCTTACTTCCTGCCGCCCTTGAAGATGCGGGCCATCATCAAGGAAAAGGGCTGGAACCGGACAGTGGCCCATCAGACCAGAAATGTCCCCCACACCGGGCACGAATGGCTGATGAAGGGCGCCTTTTTCCAGACCTACGGCGACCTGCCCATTGAAAAACCCGAAGTGGGAGTGGTGGTCAATGCCATCATCGGTGAAAAACGGGTCAAGGATTACATCGACGAGGCCATCATCCTCTGCCAGGACGAGTTGGAAAAGGCCGGCTATTTCGGCCCGCACAATCACTTGACCTCTCTGACTTTCTGGGATATGCGCTACGCCGGACCCAAGGAAGCTGTTTTCCATGCCATATTACGGGCCAACCTGGGCATCACGCACCACATGTACGGTCGTGACCACGCCGGAGTCGGCGACTACTACGGCGCCTACGAGGCTCACCATCTCCTGGACACCGTGGGCAAAGAACTGGACATCACTCCGGTCTATTCCATGAACTGGCTCTACTGTCCGGTCTGCGCCGAAATCACCAGCGAGGGCCTCTGCAACCACAAGGACAAGCAGCAGAAATTCAGCGGCACCCTGATCCGGAGCATCGTCACCGACGGGGTCAAACCGCCCAGGTTGATCATCAGGCCGGAAGTCTTCGATCAAATCATGGAATGCGCCGAAAAGTACGGTGAGGGCTCGCCCTTTGTCAGCGAAAAGTACCTGGAAAAGAGGACCCCGGTCTTCAATATCGAACCGCTCTAGATCGGAGTAAAACAGGCGACAGGCCCAAGGTTGAAAAGAGCACGCAAGGATAACAGATTCGCGGGAATGTTTTACATTCTTTAGAGTCCCAATGAGGAGGTAGCAAGTATGGCTGGGAAAAACCCGATCTATGTCTGGGTCAATGAAGAGAGATACGAGCAGTTGGAAAAGGCCGGCCTGGCTCATCACACCGAAGAACGGCTGGCCGGACTGAAAGTCCTGGTTGTCTATGCCGATGACGAGCAGGCCAAAACCTTTGTCGATAAATTCGGCGCCAAACACGACACCTCCACCACCGGAAGCATCGAACTCCTGCCCAAGGAGGTCAAGCACAGGCTCTATGACAAGGTGGTGGAAAAACAGAGTCTGGACGTAGTCTCCGATGTCTTGAAGGAATTCTCGTAAGCACGGACAACAACTGCAGGGCCCGCTTCCGGGATGGAGCGGTCCATTCGTTAACAAGCGGTTTCCCTGCCGCTTTTTGGATATATCACTGGCACCCCATTATTCTAACAAACCTGTTTGAAGGAGGATTCACAATGCCTAGTTACGTTAACCCGGAAAAATGCGACGGTTGCAAAGGCGGAGAAAAGACAGCCTGCATGTACGTCTGCCCCAACGACCTCATGATCCTGGACGAGAAAGAAATGAAGGCTTACAACCTGGAACCGGATCAGTGCTGGGAGTGCTACTCCTGCATCAAGATCTGCCCCCAGGGCGCTATTACCGCCAGGCCCTACGCAGACTTCGCCCCCATGGGCGGGACCAGCATTCCCCTGCGCAGCGCCGAAGATATCATGTGGACCATCCAGTTCCGTTCCGGTGAGGTCAAGCGGTTCAAATTCCCCATCCGGACCACTCCGGAAGGATCCATCCAGCCCTTCGAGGGCAAACCTGAGGCCGATGATCTGGAGAGCCCGCTGTTTTTCAACGAAAAGGAACTGAAATCCCCCAAGGAAGTCCTGAACAAGAAAGTGGACATCCAGGATGCGGATTATACCGAAGTCATCTAAACCCGACCGCATTTTTTTTGTTGGTTGCAAGCACCGAATATAGAGAACAACTTTGAAAAGGAGTGATATATGCCTCAGTTACCAACCAAGAACGTAACCACAGGTCTTGCCCTGGCTGAACCGGAAGTCGTGGAAGTGGAAACCGACGCCCTGCTTATCGGCGGCGGTATGGGCTGCACCGGCGCCGCCGTGGAAGCGGTTCGCTGGGGGGACAAATACGGCGTCAAGGTCCTGCTCGTGGACAAAGCCGCCCTGGAGCGCTCCGGCGCCGTAGCCCCGGGACTTTCGGCCATCAACACCTATCTTGGCAAGAACGATCCCGACGATTACGTGCGCATGGTCCGCACCGACCTGATGCACGTCGTCCGGGAAGACCTGATCTTCGATCTGGGCCGGCACGTGGACGACTCCGTCCACCTCTTCGAAGAGTGGGGGCTGCCCATCTGGGTCAGCAAGGACGGCAAGAACCTGGACGGGGCCAAGGCCCAGTCCGAAGGCTTGAAGGTCAGGGAAGGCGCCGACGTGGTCCGTTCCGGCCGCTGGCAGTGCATGATCAACGGGGAATCCTACAAGGTCATCGTGGCCGAGGCCGCCAAGAACGCCCTGGGCGAAGACCGCTATCTGGAAAGGGTCTTCGTGGTCAAGCTGCTCCTGGACGCCAACCAGCCAAACCGGGTGGCCGGTGCAGTCGGTTTCTCCGTCCGGGAAAACAAGGTCTACATCTTCAAGGCCAAGGGCATGATCGTGGCCTGCGGCGGTGCGGTCAACGTCTTCAGGCCCCGCTCCACCGGCGAAGGCATGGGCCGGGCCTGGTATCCGGTCTGGAACGCCGGTTCCACCTACACCATGTGCGCCCAGGTCGGCGCGGAAATGACCATGATGGAAAACAGGTTCGTCCCGGCCCGGTTCAAGGACGGCTACGGCCCTGTCGGTGCCTGGTTCCTGCTCTTCAAGGCCAAGGCCACCAACTACAAGGGCGAGGACTACACCCAGACCAACAAGGCCATGCTCAAGCCTTATGAAGACCGCAATTACGTGGCCGGTCCGGTTGTTCCCACCTGCCTCAGAAACCACATGATGCTCAGGGAAATGCGCGAAGGACGCGGACCGATCTACATGGACACGGCCACTGCGCTGCAGACCTCCTTCAAGGAACTGAACAAGAACGAGCAGAAACATCTTGAAGCCGAAGCCTGGGAAGACTTCCTGGATATGGCTCCGGGCCAGGCCAACCTCTGGGCGGCCATGAACATCAAGCCCGAGGAAATCGGTTCCGAGATCATGCCCACCGAGCCCTACCTCCTCGGCTCCCACTCCGGCTGCTGCGGCATCTGGGTCTCCGGTCCGGACGAAGACTGGGTCCCGGACGACTACAAGATCAAGGCCGACAACGGCAAGATCTACAACCGCATGACCACGGTCAACGGCCTGTTCACCTGCGCCGACGGCGTCGGTGCTTCCGGGCACAAGTTCTCCTCCGGATCCCATGCCGAAGGCCGCATCGCCGCCAAGCAGCTGATCCGCTGGTGCGTGGACCACAAGGACTACCAGCCGGCTTTGAAGGAATCCGCCGAAGAGCTGAAGAAAATGGTTTACCAGCCCTGGTACACCTTTGAAGAGAACAAGCACGAATCCACCGATCCCAACGTCAACCCGCTGTACATCACCCCGAGAAACTACATGATGCGGCTGGTCAAGCACACCGACGAGTACGGCGGCGGCTGCGCCACATTGTACACCACCAATGCGGCCATGCTCAAGGTGGGCTTCCATCTCCTGGACATGCTGGAGGAAGACGCCGCCAAGCTCGGGGCCAGAGACCTGCACGAACTGCTCAGATGCTGGGAACAGTTCCACAGGCTGTGGACCGTGCGCCTGCACCTGCAGCACATCAACTTCCGCAAGGAATCCAGGTATCCCGGATTCTACTATCGGGCCGACTTTATCGGTCTGGACGACGCCAAGTGGAAATGTTTCGCCAACTCCAAGCACGACCCGGAAACCGGCAAGACCACCTTCTTCAAGCGTCCCTATATCCAGATCATCCCTGATCCAATGGCCCCGTAATCAACCGTATCGCAAGGCCGCGGGGCTGTCCCCGCGGCCTTTTTCATAAGATGGTCTGAGGCGGGCCTGAAATAGATCAGCCTATTTCAGCCCCGGCTCAGACCGTTTTCATTGAAAAACGATACTGGTACGTATCAGAGCCTGAAGTTGACAGATTGAGGGAGGAAACATATGTCACAAAACATACTCGTTATCGGAGGGGGCTTCGGCGGAATCACGGCTGCTCTGGAAGCCGCAGAGGTGGGCCATGAAGTCTATCTCGTGGAAAAGGCCCCGTACCTGGGCGGCCGGGTGATGCAGCTCAACAAGTACTTTCCCAAGCTGTGCCCCCCGTCATGCGGATTGGAAATCCAGTTTCAGCGGATCAAAAAGAATCCCAAGATCCATTGCTTGACTCTGGCGGAGGTGGTTTCAGTCAGTGGTTCAGCCGGCAACTATGAGGTTGCGGTCCGGGTCAAACCCCGCTACACCGCCCCCTACAGCGCTGATCTGCGGGAACTGGCGGCCGGCCTTTCCAAGGACGTCGAAAATGAATTCGAATTCGGCCTCTCCACCAGGAAAGCCCTGTACATGGATGTTCCCTTTGCTTTCCCCCAGCGCTATACCCTGGACATGGACAACCTGGAGGAAACCGACCGCAAGAAACTGTCCAAGAAGGAGTTCATCAACCTTGAGGATAAGGAAAAGACCATCACCTTGAACTGCGGCTCCATCATCCTGGCCACGGGCTGGAAACCTTACGACGCGACCAACCTGACCCTGCTCGGGGCCGGAAATCTGGTAAACTGCATCACCAACATGCAGATGGAGCGCCTGGCGGCCCCGAACGGTCCGACCAACGGCCGCATCCAACGTCCTTCCGACGGGCGGCCGCCCAAAAAATGCGCCTTTGTCCAGTGCGCCGGATCCAGGGATGAAAATCATCTCGAATACTGCTCCTATATCTGCTGCATGGCCTCTTTGAAACAGACCCAGTACCTTCGGGAGCAATATCCGGAAACCGAGGTCACCATTTTTTACATTGACCTGCGGACGCCGGGCAGATATGAAAAATTCGCCCAACGGATCCTGGCTGATGAAAAGGTCCGGACCGTGAAGGGCAAAGTGGCTGCCGTGGAGGAAGATCTCAGCTCGAAAGGGGTCTGGGTGACCGCAGAAGACGCTGTCAGCGGGAACAAGCTCCAGGAATGCTTTGATCTCGTTGTCCTGGCCACAGGGATGCAGCCCAGTCTGTCCGGAGAGGTCCTGCCCATGGATGTGACCATGGATGAGAACGGTTTTGTGGCCTCGGATCCGGAACGGGGAATCTTTGCCGTGGGATGCGCCAAAGAGCCCCTGGATGTCATGAAATCGGCCCAGTCGGGAACGAGCGCTGCGATGCAAGCCATCCAAACGGTGAGAGGGAGGTAAGACATGGCCGAAAAAATCGGTGTTTATTTTGACACACAGAATATCGGACCGCTCCTTGACTGCGAGCCCCTTGCGGAAAAGGTGCGCAGCAAATGGGGCAAGACCTGTCCGGTGGTCAAGGTTGAATCCAATCTGTCCACCGAGGCCGGGAAAAAGCTGATTCAGGCCGACCTCGATTCAGGAGAAATCGAGGCAGTCTGTATCTGCGGCTCATCGCCCAGGGTGGACTGGGACCTCTTCGATTTCGGGTCCCATGTCCTGCTCGACCGGGTCAACCTGCGGGAGCAGTGCGTCTGGCCCTATCGCAACCCTGATGGCAGCGTCCCCAAAAAGGCCGAGGAAGTGGATAAACTCCTGGGGGAGACTGCCCTGGACTACATCAACATGTCCATCAGCAAGCTCCAGAAATCCGCGATCCCGCAGCCCGAAGATTTGGAGACGGTCAAACGGATCCTTGTTCTCGGCGGCGGCTGGACCGGCCTCAATGCCGCCCTGGGCCTGGCTCTGACCGGTTATGAGGTGGCCTTGGTGGAAAAAGAAAAGGAACTCGGCGGCTATGCCGCGAAACTGCACAAGACCTTTCCCAAGAGCCCGCCCTATGCAAAGGCCCAGGAAACCGGTGTCCCGGAACTGATCAACCAGGTCAACAGTCAGGACAAGATCACGGTCTATACCTCCACCAGCCTCACGGAACTGGCCGGGCAGCCGGGCCAGTACAGCGCCGTTTTGAACAACGGCTCCGGCCAGGAAACCGTTCAGGTGGGGTCCATGGTCGTCGCCACCGGATGGGAGCCCCAGGACACGAAGTATCTGGAACCCCTGGGCTACGGCAGGAATAAGAACGTAATCACCTCCATGGAGCTGGAGGAAATGGCCAAGAACGGCCGCATTGTCTGTCCCGCCACCGGCCAGCCGCCGAAGAGCGTGGCCTTTATTCTCGGCTATTCCGAACTCTTGGCCGACATCGCCCAAAAGGAGGAGGAAGAGAAGAAAAAGGCAGAAGAGGAAAAGGCGGCCGCCGAGCAGGGACAGGACGAAGAACCAGCCATCGAAGAGGTCTTTGAAAAGACGGAATCCTACCGCCACATGGGCTTCACTAACGAGATCAGCACCCTGAATGCCCTGAAACAGGCCGGCTACGTCCGGGAATTGCTTCCGGATGCGATTGCCTCCATTCTCTACGAACACATGACCGCGACCGGTATCTTTGAACTTTACTACAAAGAGGCCCAGAACGATCCCGGAATCATGCTCAGCAAGGCCGAAGTCTATTCCGTGGATTCAGGCCCCGAGGGCAATCTCATGATCCGGGCCAAGAATACACTGCTCGGCCGGGACATCGCCCTGGAGGCCGATCTGGTGGTCACCCCCACCGGCCTGGTCCCGACCACGGCCCTTGATCCCGTGATCCAGCTGGCCTACAGGCAGGGGGCCGCCTTTCCCGATCTGGCCCTCTTCGACGGTTTTGCCGATTCCAACTACATCTGTTTTCCCTATGAAACCAGAAGAACGGGGATCTATGCCGCGGGCACGGTCCGGCAGCCCATGACCATGGCCAAGTGCGCAGCCGATGCCCAGGGTGCTTCCTTAAAAGCGATCCAGAGTCTCGAATCCGTGGACAGAGGAGTCGCTGTGCATCCCAGATCCGGCGACCTCTCCTACCCGCTGTTCAATTTCGTGCGCTGCACCCAGTGCAAGCGATGCACCGAAGAGTGTCCCTTCGGAGCTCTCGACGACGACGAGAAAGGGACCCCGAAGCCGAACACCGCCAGGTGCAGACGCTGCGGCACCTGCATGGGGGCCTGTCCGGAGCGGGTCATTTCCTTTGACAATTACAGCGTGGGCCAGATCGGCTCCATGATCACCCAGATCAAGGTCCCGGACGAAATGGAGACCGAAGGTCCCCGCATCCTGATCCTGGCCTGTGAGAACGACGCCTACCCGGCCCTGGATATGGCCGCCCAGAGAGGCTGGAAATGGAGCCCCTATGTCCGGGTCATCCCGGTCCGCTGCCTGGGTTCGGTGAACACCATCTGGATAGCCGACGCCATGGGCAAGGGCAATGACGGCTGCCTCCTTTTGGGTTGCAAGTACGGTGACGACTATCAGTGTCATTTCATGAAAGGATCGGAACTCTGCGACCGGAGGATGAAAAATATCGGCGAGACCCTTGACCGTCTGGGGGTCGAACTGGAACGGGTTCAGCAGGAACAGGTGGCCATCGACGATTACGATATGATCCCCGGGATCATTGACAGCTTTGTAGAGAAGATCTTTCAACTCGGCCCGAACCCCTTCAAGGGATTCTAATATCGGTTTGCGCCTCGGTCTGCAGCAGTCCGAGGCGCAAACCGATAACAACAATTACTTTCTTAAATCCTGATGAAGCAGGACCCGAGATCCCGGATTGGCGACCAAATTTCATTAGTTATGAATAGGGCTTATTAGGAGGATATATGTCTGAACCGATACGAATTCAACCAGATCTGGAGTTTGTCAAGGAACTCCAGGCCAGCGGCGGCCAGGATCTGAACATGTGCTTCCAGTGCGCGACCTGCAGTGTGGTCTGCCCCCTGTCTCCCATGGACCGGGCCTTTCCCAGGAAGGAGATGGTTTGGGCCCAGTGGGGACTCAAAGACAGGCTGACCAATGACATCGACATGTGGCTCTGCCACAAATGCGGCCAGTGCACCGACCAGTGCCCCAGGGGGGCCAAACCTGGCGAACTCATGGCCGCCCTGCGGAACATGGCCTATAAGAAGTTGGCCGGCCCGAAATTTCTCGGCGAATGGATGGGATCGCTCAAACACCTGCCCAAGCTCATCGCCATCCCGGCCGTCATCTATCTCCTGGTCTGGTTCATCACCGGCAGCATACACGACACCCCTTTCCCCCTGGAACACGGGCACGTGGATTTCGCACTCATCTTCCCGCCTGTGGCCTCCATCGATACGGTCTTCGTTCTGGCCTCCCTCTTCGTGGTCTTCACCTTTTATCAGGGGATCCGGAACCTCTGGCAGTCTTTCGAAAGTCAGCCGGCAACCTTCGTCATCGGCTATCAGAAGCCGCCCAATATCCTGATCAGCCTGTGGCAGGTCATCAAGCAGGAGGTGGTGACCCATAAGAAATGGCAGGACTGCGGCCAGGAGGAGGAGACCCACCAGGTCAGATTCAAAGGGCATCTCGTCCTTTTTTACTCTTTCGTGGCCCTGTTCGTTGTCACCTCCATCGTCTTCGTCACCTTCTGGGGCGGAATGATCACTCCCTACCTGGACATGGCCTACCCCATGCCCCTCTGGAATCCGGTCAAGATTCTGGGCAACCTCGGGGCCATCGCCCTGGTCGTCGGACTGGTCTATCTGACCAGGCGCCGCCTGAACGACACCGGAACCGACTCCTCATCCTACCATGACTGGTACCTCCTGGGGGTCATTTGGGCTGTCGCCCTGACCGGGATCTTGAGCCAGATCTTTCGAATCGCCGAAGCGGCCGGATTGGCCTATTTTGTCTACTATCTGCACCTGATCTCGGTTTTCATGCTCATCGCCTACGCCCCCTGGTCCAAGCTCGGCCACATGGTCTACCGGGCCGCCGCCTTGACCTATGCCCGGAGACACGGGCGCCTGGCCACGGAACTGGAGAGCGATAAGAACAAGCTTTTCGTAGTCTGATATCCTTTTTGCCCCTTGAAGGTTGCAAGGGGCAAACGGACAAGATGATACCAACCGGGTACGATCAGAATGCCGGTTCTGCCGGCAACCCGTATCAGAACGGAAATTTTGTGTATCCTATAACAACTTTAATATGACACCAAAAACATCAAGGAGGCTGTCATGGCAGAAGCACGCAAGGTATTCCCCATGCAGACATTCGTGTCCTACATGAGGGGTCAGGCTGGAAATTACAAGCAGGATGTCATCGAGCTTTTGGGTTTTATGACCCAGAAAGAGGTGGACAAGGAGCTGGCGCCCTTTGCCTCTGGTCTGTCCAAGGCCTGGATCTACGAACAGCATCCGGAACTGGCCAGGCTGAAGAAGGAGGAAGTGAGTGAACTCGGAGAAAACGTCTCAGTCATGAGTCTTCCCCCGGATGTCCAGGAAGAGGTGGATACGGTCTTTTCAAGGCTCACCGAATCCAGAAAGGCCCTCAAGGAGCAGCAGGACAAGATCGCCGAGTATGAGGGGATCCTGGAAGAGAACAAGAAAAAGATCGCCGCTCTGGAAGAAAAGGTTGCGGATTACGAAGCCCAAATGAAAGACGAGGGCGAGAAGAAGATCGTGGCCTCGGCAGCCAAGGTCGAGGACTACCTGGGCAAAGTGGACGAGCTACTGGCCAAGATCGAAGAAGTCAAAGAGCACGGCGTGGTCACGGTATCCGGAGCAGGCGGAGCCGCCCCGGAGGCGGCTGCAGCTGACAGCGGCGAAACCAAGGAACCTGAAGGCGATTTCGGTTTCGGAGGCGGCGCCTCTGACGGGGAGTTCGGCATGTAAACTCAAAAAATCAGAAACTCAAAAAATCAGATTTTTTTGAGTATATTTTTTATGATATAAAACAATAATGCTTGATTTTCGAAAATGTTATTTATCAAGGCCTGGGCCATTCAGCATGGTCCAGGTCTTTTTGTATACTGAACCAACTTACCTTTTTTACACTTTTAGCCTTGAGCCTCAGGGTCAAAAATCTTTGTCGTGAAAACCAAAATTGGATCAGTATATCATGAGAGAACTGAAAAATCCTCATTTATAGAATTCAGGAGGTCGTGCTCAAGACATTTTAAAATTTTTTATATATTACATACGAATCCAGTGCCGAGTGTCACTTCAAAGACGGCGCGCTTGTCTCATCAGACAATCCTGCAAAGGGGCACTATGGATTCGTATCAGTCCATCTGCCTGCGGATAAACGAAGGGATCTCGAACTCATTCTCTTCAAAGACGAACTCCTCCTCGCCCTGCTCCCCTGATTCATCTCCAGGGGCATGTTCCTGCTGAAAACGTTTGACCTCGCCCTGTTCAGCCCCCCCGGCATTCTCTCTCCGGAGGTAGGTCGGGATGGTCAGGTCCTCGCTGCTGCCCTTGGCTGCTTTTTCTTTCTGGGGCCTTTTCTCTTGCTGAAATCCTTTCAAGGAAGTTATATTCGAGGCTTCCCTGTCCTCCACTTTTTCCTTGGTCTCAATGCCGGTGGCGATCACCGTTATTCTGAGTTCGTCCGAAGCTTCCTGATCAAAGACCGTTCCAAAGTAAATCTGGGCATCATCACTGGCGGCCTCGGAAATGGCGCTGGCGGCCTCACTGACCTCGTCGATGGTCAGATCCATGCCTGAAGTGATGTTCATCAGCACCCCCTGGGCCCCATCTATGGAGACATCTTCCAGGAGCGGGCTGGTCATGGCCTTTATGGCCGCTTCCTTGGCCCGGCCCTCGCCCTGGGCGATCCCGGTCCCCATCAGGGCCAGCCCCATGCCGGACATGACCGCCTTGACATCTGCAAAATCGAGGTTGATCAAGCCGGGGACCATGATCAGGTCGGAGATCCCTTTGACGGCATAGTAAAGAACCTCGTCCGCCTTCTTCAGCATTTCTAGAAAGGAGGCCTTTTTTGAAGCCAGGGACAGAAGCCGGTCATTGGGGATGGTGATGATGCTGTCCACAACATCCTTTAAGTCTTCGATCCCCTTCTCGGCCGCCTTGAGCCTGCGCTTGCCCTCGAAGAAGAAGGGCTTGGTGACCACTCCCACGGTCAAAGCCCCCTGCTCCTTCGCCGCCTGGGCAATGACCGGGGCCGCCCCGGTCCCGGTTCCGCCTCCCATGCCGGCCGTCACGAAAACCATATCGCATTCACCGAGCATCTCCTTGATGGACTCGACGCTCTCCGTGGCCGCCTCTTTCCCGATATTCGGGTCCGCCCCGGCTCCCAGGCCCTTGGTCAGGCGCTCTCCCAACTGCAGTTTGTGTTCGGCTACCGAGTGTTTCAAAGCCTGCATGTCCGTGTTGGCGGCGATGAAGGAGACCCCCTTCAAAGAGGAATTGATCATGTTATTTATGGCGTTGCCGCCGCCACCGCCGACTCCGACGACCTTGATCTGGGCATTGCCTTCGGGTTCGATCTCTAAAAAATCCATAACAACCTCCTATTGCTTATTCCAAATTCAAAATTGATATTTGCACGGTCTTCCCCTGCAAATATCAGGTCACATCCGCAAACCAGCGGCGCATCCAGGACAGTATCCGTTGAAACATCCGTTTTTCGCCCGAGGCGATCCGTAGCCGCAGGCTGTTTTTTTTCGAATCCGCCCCGTGAAGCAGGAGCCCGACCGCAGTCGAAAACTTGGGGTTATCCACGACATCTTTCAACCCGCCGATAGACTGGGGATATCCTACTCGTACCGGGAGATTGAAGACCTGCTCCCCGAGTTCGGCGATGCCTTCGATCAGTGAAGAGCCTCCGGTCAGGACCACACCGGCCCCGACCAACTCCTTGAATCCGGACTTTACCAATTCCTGGTCCACCAGGTTCAGGATCTCCTCTATCCTTGGCTCGCAGATATCGGCCAGGACACGCCTGGAGACAGTCCTGGGCACCCGGCCGCCGACACTCTGCACCTCGATGGTCTCGTTGGTCTGGACCATGTCGGCAATGGCGCAGCCCTTCTCGATCTTGATCTTTTCCGCACTGCGCATGGGAGTCCGCAGGCCAAAGGCGATGTCATTGGTCAGGTTTGCCCCGCCAAGGGCCAGCACTGAGATGTGTTTAATGGAATCATTTGAAAAAACGGATAAATCAGTCGTCCCGCCGCCGATATCCACCAGGGCCACACCGATTTCCCGCTCCTCCTCTGTGAGCACCGCATCGGAAGAGGCCAGGGATTCCAGGACAATGGAGGAAACGTCCAGTCCGGCCCGGTGGCAGGAACGGACGATATTCTGGGCGCTGGAGACCGCCCCGGTGACAATATGGACCTTGACCTCCAGGCGCACTCCGGCCATGCCCAGAGGGTCTTCGATGCCGCCCTGATCGTCGACGATGTACTCCTGGGGCAGAATATGGATCAGTTCCCGGTCCAAGGGGATGGCCACCGCCTTGGCCGCGTCCAGGGCCCGCTCCACATCCCTCTGGGTGACCTCTCCGCCTTTGACGGCAATCACCCCGTGACTGTTGAAGCCCATGATGTGGCTCCCGGCTATCCCGGCATAGACACTGCGGATTTCGCAACCAGCCATGAGTTCGGCCTCTTCCAGGGCTTTTTTGATAGACTGCACGGTCTGTTCGATGTTGACCACCACCCCTTTTCTGAGCCCTGTGGAAGGGTTCATTCCAATCCCGACCACATCCACGCCGTCAGGAGTCGTCTCACCGACAACCGCACAAATCTTTGTCGTGCCGATATCCAGTCCGACCACGATCTCCGGTTTTGAACTCATACCTGATTCTCCTTTTTGACCCACCCGGTATCTTTGGCAACCAAGATCCTGACCGTCCGCTCCAGTTCACCCCGAGTGTCCAGATCGCGCCAGATCCGCCGCAGGCTTTCAATATTTTGGACCAGCCCCCTGGTGTCCAGCACAACCTTCAGCCTTCTGCCCTGCAGATAAAATTCAACGACTTCACCGGCAGCCAAAAAACGAAGCCAGCTGGATTCAGCCAGGCTGAAGGGCAGTTGCCTTTTCAGAAAACAACTGTGCAGAAGCTCCAGCTTTCTGCGTTGTCTGGGAGAGGCACCATCGAAAACGAGCAGGGGCAAAGAGATGAAATGATCGGCCTGAACCGGCCCTATTTCCTGCCCCTTGGCATCGGCGTAAAACAGTGTCTCCTTTTTCTGGATTATGAAGACCGGGGCGCGTTCCCTGACCTGCAAATGCAGTCTGCCGGGCAGCTCCCGCCTGATAAGCACTGAATCGATCCACGGGTCCCGGACCAGGCGGTCCTTGACTTCTTCGATCCGCAGCTGGAGAATGTTCTGGTGCCTCTTGATACCCGCCTTTTCCATGATCCTATCCTCATCGAAGTGGTGGTTGCCAGTGATCAGGATATCCCTGACGGCCAGCCTCGGGGTGTTGACCAGCCAGTGATAACCTTTCACCAGGCCCCAGCTGACCCAGAACAGAAGCAGGACAAAGACCGACAGCTGCAGGATACGGATCACGATCCTGGTCATCCGGGAGAAAAATCCTGTTCCTGCATCTCGCTTTTTGCTCTTGTACACGTTTTCTGGCATAGCAGGTTCATCCTCCGATGACCCTGACCTCGAGCTCGAGTTCCAGGCCGAAACGGCTTTTGCATCTCTCCCGGGCAATCTCTATCAGTTCCAGGGCCTCGCCTGTCCTGCCCCTTCCGCGGTTGACCAGAAAATTGGCATGGGTCTCCGAGAAGCCCATTCCCCCGCAGCGAAAGCCTTTCAGCCCGCAGTCATCCAAGAGCCGACCGGCCGGACTCTCAGGACCGGGGTTCTTAAAGACGCAGCCGCAGGTCCGGGACAGGATTGGCTGGGTCCTCTTTTTCCGGAGATAGACCAGGCGCATTTTCTCTTTGATGGATTGGGGGTCCTCTTCTTGCGATAATCCGAATTCCGCCTTGGCTACCACCCAGAAGCGGGACCCAAGGCCCGGATCGAAGAAGCGGTACCCTGTCTTCAAGTCCGCTGCATCGCGCCAGAACAGACCGTCTTCCTGGGTCCAGAGCTGCACCCGCTCCAGATACTCATCCAAACTGCAGCCAAAGGAACCGGCATTCATGGCCACCGCCCCGCCGACGCTTCCAGGGATCCCGGTCAGTCCCTCCAAGCCGGACAGAGACTGCCTCTGCAGAAAAGCCAGAAGCCCGGGCAATGACCGGCCGGCCTGGGCCTGGACCGAGACCCGTTCCCTGCCCCGCGACAGATAGCCCCCTTTTTGTCCCTGCAGCCTGAGCAGGACCAGGGGCAGCTCCCCGTCTCCGGCCAGGACGTTGCTGCCCCGGCCCAGGATCAGGGGGGCGCCCCCCAATCGGCTCAAGACATGCGGCAGGTTTTCCCAGTCCCGTTCCTCTTCGAGACAGACCTCGGCCAGAGCCTCCCCCCCCAGACGCAAGGAGGTCCTGTCGGCCAGGCTTGGCTTGGGCAGCACGCGCATTACCCGGCTCCCGCCATCTGCAAAAAACGCTCTCCCAGCTGCCAGACGCTGCCCGCCCCCAGGGTCAGGACCACATCCTCTGCCCTGCCCTGTTCCATGAGCACCCGGAGGCATTCATCGAAATCCGGGCAAAAGACCGCTTCCACCCCTCCGACCTGTCTGATTCCCTGGAGCAGACTGTTCCCGTTGATCCCTGGAATCGGATCTTCGGAAGCCGGGTAGATCTCGGTCAGAATGAGCAGGTCAGCCGCGGCAAAAGCCCGGCAGAAATCCCCGAACAGGGCCTTTGTCCTGGAGAAGCGGTGAGGCTGGAAGACGACCACCAGCCTCTTGCCGGGATAGACCTTCTTCATGGTCTGAAGAGTGACCCTTATCTCGGTGGGATGGTGGCCGTAATCGTCGACAACCTGGATGTTGCCCACCCGGCCTTTTTTCTCCATGCGGCGGCCGACCCCGGTAAACCGCTCCAGGCCCCTGATGATGTCCCGCCTGGGTATCCCGGCCTGCAGAGCCAGGCCGACGACTCCAAGGGCGTTCAAGACATTGTGCTCCCCAGGCTGGGATAAAGCGATCTCACCCCATGGCCGGCCCTGGATCAGGACCCGGAATCGACTTACGGTTCCCGATTCCGTGATCTCGGCCCGGATATCGTTTCCCTGGCCAAACCCGTATCTCAGAAGAGGTCTTTTCACCCTGGGCAATAATTTTTGCAGCCCTGGATCATCCCCGCAGACCACATTGGTTCCGTAAAACGGTATCTGATTCAAAAACCGGACAAAAGCCTCTTCAATGGCCGGCAGATCCGGGTAGAAATCCAGATGATCGCTGTCCACATTGGTGACAATGGTCATGATCGGCAAAAGGCACAAGAAGGAGCCGTCGGATTCATCGGCCTCGGCTATCAAAAAATCCCCCCGGCCCAGCAGGGCGTTACTGCCCAGGCTGTTCAGCCGCCCACCTATGATCACCGTGGGGTCGAAACCGGCGTCGATGAAGACGCTGCCCAGCAGGGAGGTGGTCGTGGTTTTGCCATGAGTGCCGGCCACGGCAATCCCGGTCTTCAAGCGCATCAACTCGGCCAGCATCTCCGCCCTGGGGATAACCGGGATACCCCGTTGCCTGGCCTCCAGGACCTCGGGATTCTGATCGCCGACCGCGGTGGATTTGACCAGAACATCCGCCTGATCCAGGTTGGCCGCGGTATGGCCCAGGCAGACCCTGACCCCGATATCCTTCATGCGGCTTACCGCGCCGTTTTGCTTGATATCGGACCCGCTGACCCGGTAGCCGAGATTAACCAGGACTTCCGCGATTCCGCTCATTCCGGAACCTCCGATGCCCACCATGTGAATATTCTTGACCTTTCCTTCCATGATTCGAATTTCCGGCCTTGTACCGACCTTTCCACCCGGCACCTGATTTAAATTAATTATTTATTTCATGTCATACAGGATATTATTTCGAAATCCGAACTAAAGTTGTGACCGTATCCTGATACTGAACAATCGGCGCTGCCTGACCTTAGAATATAAAAATAAACCAAAAACACATATCCGCATCAAGAAATCCCCGCGAGTCGTTCCAGCTCCCTGACGATCTCTTTGGCCGCCCCCGGTCGTGCGCCCCTGCCGGCCGCCTGTCCCATCTCCGACAATCTTTCCGGGACCGCCAGCAGATCGGTGATCATGCGTCCGAGATCGATCTCCTGGAGATAGCTCTGTTCCAGAACCATGGCCGCTCCAGCTTTTTCCAGCTCCCTGGCGTTGTGCAGCTGGTGCCCGCCGGTGGCATAAGGAAAAGGGATCAGGATACTCGGTCTGCCCACAACCATGAGTTCGGCCACCGTGGAGGCCCCGGCCCTGGAAACGACCAGATCGGCCCAGGCGTATGCGGCCGCCATGTCCTCCACAAAGGCGCAGGCCTGGCCCGGGTCCATGCCCTGAGCCTGATACTCCTGCCTGACCCTTTCCAGGTCCTCCCGGCCCGTCTGGTGTTTGAGGCTGACTCCCTGGGACTTCAAAACCGGCAAGGCCTTGACAACGGCCTCATTGACGGCCCTGGCCCCCTGGCTGCCGCCCAGAATCAATACATTCTTCCCGTTTCGATTGTTCCCGTAATACTTCTTCTGCCGCTTCCCGCTGTCAGCCAGATCGGCCCGGACCGGGTTCCCGGTGACTATCACCCGGGCGGGATCGAAGCAGGTGCCGTCATCCGGAAAGGACAGAAAGATCCTGTCCACCCTTTTGGCCAGCAAGCGGTTGCTCATCCCCGGATTCCTGTTCTGCTCGTGGATGGCTGTGGTCCTCTGCTGCCGGGCAGCCAGGCGAAGCGGGACAAAGCTGGCGTAGCCCCCGAAGCCCATGACCAGTTCCGGGGAAAAGGATTTGTAGAACCTCCGGCATTTGATCAGACTTTTGAGCATCCAGAACAGCGTGCCCGTGTTCTTTACGATGCCCTTGCCCAGGACCCCTTTGGCCGGCAGTCCCAGAAAGGAGAAACCCGCCCTGGGGACGATTTCGGCTTCAGGGCCCGCAGCCCCGCCGATGAACACCAGTTCGATCCCGGGGTAAGCCGCTTTCAGGGCTTCGGCTACAGCCAGAGCCGGGAAAATGTGCCCTCCGGTTCCCCCGGTGGCGATGACCATTCGTTTCAATCCGGGTTATCTCCTCTCTGCTCCGATCTTCAGGATCATGCCCACGGACCAGGACATGGCCAGCATGTTGGATCCGCCGTAGCTTATAAACGGCAGAGGCAAGCCCTTCGGGGGCACGGAACCCATGACCACCGCCGCGTGCAGAAAAGCCCCCACCAGGATGACCAGGGCCAGACCCAGGCTGGTCAGACGGTCCTGAAGATCCGGCTGCCTGAGGCTGATTTGAATGCTTTTGATCAGGATGATCCCCAGACAGACAATGACCAGGGAAACCCCGATGAATCCTAGTTCCTCCCCAATCACGGCCAGGATAAAATCATTGTGGGCCTCGGGCAGGAAAAAGAGCTTCTGCTTGCCTTCCCCCAGCCCTTGCCCGAACAGGTTCCCGGCCCCGAGAGCGTACAGGGACTGGACCAGTTGGTAGCCGCTGGTCTTGGCATTCTGAAAGGGGTGCAGAAAGGCCAGCCAGCGATCGAGCCTGTACGGGGCCTGGAGTATCATGAATCCGGCCAGGGACGCGCTCAAAATCACAGAACCAAAGAGGTAGCTGATCCTGGTCCCGGCCACCAGGCTCATGAGCAAAAAGAGCAGGATCAAGAAGACCGCTCCTCCGAAATCCGGCTGCAGGAGCAGCAACCCGGCCAGGAGAGCGGTGAAAAACAGGGGAGGCAGAAAACCCACGCTAAAGGTTTTCAGCTTGTCCTGTTTCTGGCTGAAAAAATAGGCCAGATAGAGGACCAGCGTGACCTTGGCCGCTTCCAGGGGCTGAAAGGTGGCCAGTCCCAGGTCTATCCAGCGGCTGGCCCCTCCGGCAGTGACTCCCAGGGGGGAAAAAGTGAGTCCCAGCAGGAGGATGCTCCCCAAAAACCAGACATAGACCGTTTTATAAAAAAACCCCCGGGGAATGGACAGCACTGCCCAGATCACCCCCAGACCCAGCAGGGTATAGACGACTTGTCTTTTGAAGAAATAGAGGGCGTCTCCTCTGACCCGCTCGGCCATGATCCCGCTGGAACTGAAGACCATGAGCAGCCCTAAAGCCATCAGCACCAGCACCGAACCCAGCAGGGGGATGTCCGGCTCGATCCGTTGGACCTTCTTCTGGTTGTCCGGAGACTGCGCCATTCTAGAGCCTTTTTAGCGATCCGGTTCTGGTTTTTGCGATGAATCCGCAGTGCCCGCCCTATACCCGCGGGCCAGGTCGCTGAAGACCCGGCCCCGCTGCGCATAATCTTCAAAGAGGTCGAAACTGGAGGTCCCTGGAGAGAGCAGGACCACATCTCCGTTTGTGGCCAGGGCAGTGAGCCTTTGAAAGGCCCTTTCCAGTGTCGGCTCCCAGAAGAGAGAGGTCCTGTCTTTCCAGGCCTCGGCAAAGAGTTCCCGGCTCTCCCCGAACAAACCCACCGCCTTGACCCGCTCGGCAATCAACCCGGACAGACGCTCCGGCTGCCCCCCCTTGTACCTCCCGCCGGCCAGCAAGAGGATCGGAGCCTGGAAGCTCTTCAGCGCGGCCTCCTGGGCCTCCATGGTGGTCGCCTTGGAGTCGTTGACAAAGCAGACCCCGTCCACCTCCCGGACGAGCTGTAGGCGATGGGACTGTCCCTTATAAGTCCTCATGGCCGCAGCGGCCTGATCCTTATCTATACCGTAACAGCCGCAGGCAAGAGCGGCAGCCTCCATATTCCTCCGGTTGTGGAGACCCGGAAGTTTCGGGCATGAAAATTCAGTCTCTCCGGTAACATACATCTTGCGGACCCGATCCTTGAGCTGCCCGATCCGCCTGTTTTGCCATTCAACGGGCAGGATGGCGGTGTCCCCCCGGTCCTGGTTTTGAAAGATCATGGTCTTGGCCTGCCAGTACTCCTGCATATCCCGGTGGTAATCCAGGTGATTCAAACTGAAATTCAAAAAGACCGAAACCGAAGGCCGAAACGTGGACGTATTCTGCAGCTGGAAGCTTGAGACTTCGAGTACGACGAGGTCGGCCGGCTCCTGCCTGCGGACGTATTCCGAGAGGGGGGTGCCGATATTGCCCCCCACAAAGACGTGCCATCCCCGGGACTCCAAGATATCGGCCATCAGGCTGACCGTGGTCGTCTTGCCGTTGCTTCCGGTCACGGCTATGATTGGTTCGGACACAAACCAGGAAGCCATCTCCAGTTCCGAATAGACCGCAATCTTTTCTTGGCCCGGAAGCAGCTCAAGTATATCCTGTTTGGGAATCCCCGGGCTGAGAATGACCAGTTCCGCGTCTGAAAAAAAATCTGCAACGTGCTCCCCGATCCTGAGTTCTATTCCCGATGCCCGCAGCTGCTCTCTGTCCTCGGGACCAAGGGCCGAGGCACTTTGTTCCAGCAGGCGGACCCCGGCCCCGGCTGCCTGCGCCAGTCTGGCTGAAGCGAGCCCCGACCGGCCGGCCCCCACCACCGCAACCCGCTTTCCCTGCAGTCGGGGTCCTTTTTTCTGGGTCAAACTTTTCATATCACGTTTCGGGTTTTGTGTAGAAGCACTCCCTGGTATCCTCTTCATCACTGCCACAGTGAGCAAGCCTGGCCACCTGCCCGGCAACGAATAAGATGCTTAGATTCCACATTCCGCGTTCCGAGTTCCCCGCTCCGCGTTCCGCGTTCCGCGCTCCCCACTCCCCACTCCTCACTCCTCACTCCCCTCAGCGCAGCTTCAATGTACTAAGGGCCACCAGGGCCAGAAGGATTGACAGTATCCAGAAGCGGACGCTGATCTTGGACTCCGGGGTCCCGTTCATCTCAAAATGGTGGTGCAGCGGGGCCATCCGAAAAATACGCCTGCCCCCGCTGAATCGGAAGTAGCCGACCTGGATGATGACTGAAACCGTCTCCACGACGAACAACCCCCCGACGATAACCAGCACCAGCTCCTGCTTGCACAAGATGGCGATGAATCCCAGGGCACTGCCGATGCTCAGGCTGCCCACATCACCCATGAACAACTGGGCCGGGTAGGCGTTGAACCATAAAAATCCCAGGCCGGCACCGACCAGAGCCCCGCAGAAAACCGTGACCTCACCGACGCCGGTGACCGAAGCCACCTGGAGATACTCCGCCAGCTGGATGTGACCGGCCACATAGACAAAAATGGTCAGGCATCCGCCGGCGATAATGGTCGGGCCTATGGCCAGTCCGTCGAGACCGTCGGTCAGATTGACTCCGTTGGACGCACCCACGATTACCGCCAGGGCAAAAGGAAGGTACAGCCAGCCCAGATCGGGCTGCAGGGACTTGAAAAAAGGCACGTAGAGGACGCTGGAGTATCCGGGCAAAGAGATCAGCGCCGTGACCGCGGCCCCTGCCACCAGGACCTGGGCTATGAATTTGCCTTTGACGCTCAGCCCCTTGTTCTGTTTTTTGACCACCTTGAGGTAATCGTCAATGAAGCCGATAAGCCCGAATCCGGAAAACAGAAAAATGGTCAGCCACAAATAGGTATTGGTCAAATCCCCCCAGAGCAAAACGCTTAGGACCAGACTCCCCCAGACCATGATCCCGCCCATGGTCGGAGTTCCCTGCTTGCACTTGTGATTGGTCACGTCTTCCTGGATGTGCTGTCCGTATTTGATCCTTTCCAGCCAGGCGATGAATCTGGGTCCCAGGAGAATGCTGAGAAGGAGCGCGGTCACCAGGGCATAGACAGACCTGAAGGTGATGTAGCGAAAGACGTTGAAGAAACTGACGACATCGCTCAGTGGAAACAGGAGATGGTAAAACATCAGCTGAGCTCCTGCACAAGGGCCGTCACGAATTTCTCCAGTCCGCAGCCCCGGGATCCTTTGAAAAGGACGATACCTTCGTTCAAGCCGAGCCCCCTCCAGGCCGAGAGGAACTCCCTCTTGTCTGACACCCGGACAAAACCGCCCTCTCCCCGGCCCTGGGCAAAACCCGTCTCGACCTCATGACTGAAATCTCCGAAATAGATCAGCTGCGCACATCTTGATGCCGCGGCCAATTCCCCTAGATTCCGGTGGGCCTCCGGGGCCTGATCTCCGAGTTCCTTCATCTCCCCGAGGACCAGGACCAAGGGGCCGGCGGGGTTCATCTCCCGGCAATCGGAGATGACGCAGTGCATGGCCAGCGGATTGGCGTTGTAACAGTCATCTATGATCGAAAATCCCCGCAGGGAATGGACCTGACAGCGGTGTTCAGGGAGATCCGCAGCCGGCGGCCCCGCCTGGATGGCTTCTGCTTCCAGGCCCAGAATATGGGCCGCTGTTGCCGCCGCCAGGACGTTCTCCAGCATGAATCGTCCAGGATACCGAATGTCCACGCCCACTTCCACTTTGTTGAGCCGCAGGGAAAAGACGCTTTTGCAGAGAGACGTCTCCAGGCAGCCGCCGAAGTAGTCAGCCTCTGGATCACGGGTGGAAAACCGGACCAGCCGGATGTCGTCCCGCATCGGAACCAGGGACTGGATTTCGGGACTATCCGTTCCCAGGACCGCTGTCCCGCCCGGGGACAGATAAGAAAGCAGCCTGCCCTTTTCCCGGGCCACCCCCTTTAAGTCGCCCAGGCCCTGCAGGTGGACAGGGCCGACATTGACGATCACGACCAGGTCCGGTTTGAGTATCCGGCCCAGGACATCCATTTCTCCGTTTTCACTGATTCCGGCCTCCAGGACCCAGTACTTTTCCTGCCCGCTGAAACTCAAGATGGACAGGGACAGGCCCAGCTCGTTGTTCCAGTTCTTGTAGTTCTTGCCCACTTCTCCTCTGGCCCTGAGCATGGAACTCAAGAACTCCTTGACCGTGGTCTTGCCTGCGCTTCCGGTCACCCCCAGGACCCGGCCCTGGAAAAGGCTCCGCCAGGACGCGGCCAGTTGGCCCAAAGCCCGCAGAGTATTCTTGACCAGCAGGATCGGGACTTCCCCGCTGAAATCGAAAAGAGGGCGTTCCACGAGCAGGGCAGAAGCCCCTCTATGGACCGCATCCCAGACGAACTGATGTCCATCGAAGCGTTGCCCGGGCAGGCAGACAAAGAGATCACCCGGGACCACCAGCCTGCTGTCCGTCTTGACCCCGGTGACCGTCAGATCGGTAAAGAGGGCATAATCTCCGACAGCCTGAGTGTTTCGGGCTATGTCCGACAAACTCATGCGCATAAGGCCAGTACCTTTTCCCGGTCGCTAAAGGGTTTTTTTTCCCCGTTAATGTCCTGATACGTTTCATGGCCCTTGCCGGCAATGATGACCGCATCTCCGGGCCCGGCCTCATGCAGGGCCAGCTCGATGGCCCAGGCCCGGTCCGGTTCCTGGATGACCCTGCTTTTTCCCTCCAGTCCCGGCAGGACCTCCTGCATGATACTCAAAGGGTCTTCGCTGCGGGGATTATCCGAAGTCAGGACAGCCAGATCGGAGTTTTCAGCCACCGCTCTGCCCATGAGCGGCCGTTTTGCCCGGTCCCGGTCACCGCCGCAGCCGAAGACGACGATCACCCGCTCGAAGTCGATTTCCCGGATGGCCTTCAAGACGCTGCGCAGGCCCTCAGGGGTATGGGCATAATCGATAAAGACATGCGCTCCAAAAGGGGTCCGGACCCGCTCCAGCCGGCCCGGCACTCCCGGAAACCCGGAGAGGGAGGCCAGCTCATCCGGGGACAGGCCGAGTTTCAAGCCGGTCGCCTGGACCGCCAGCAGATTCGACGCATTGTGCCGACCCAAAAGGGGAGAGCTGATCCGCCACTTTTGGCCGCGATAGGTCATCTCCAGGTCGATTCCCTCCCTGGAGAGTCTAATCAGACGCCCCTGAAGAAAATCATAGTCCTTGACTGCAGCCGGCTTCAGGCCGAAGCCCAGCCCCGGCCTGGCTGCTGCGGCCAGTCTTTGGCCGTACGGATCGTCCAGATTCAGGATGGGAAAAGGCCTTTTGCCCTTGTGCAAAGCGAACAGCCTGGACTTGGCCTGGAAATAGTCTTCCATGTCCGAGTGATAGTCAAGGTGATCATGACTGAGATTGCTGAACAGGGCCAGATCGAAACAAAGTCCGGCAACCCGCTGTTGTACAAGAGCGTGGGAAGAGACTTCCATGCAAACAGTTTCCACTCCAAGGCTCTGCATCTCTGCCAGGAGCCTGTGGAGTTCCAGGCAGCCCGGTGTGGTCAGGGCGGCCTCCTGTTCATGCCCGGGCCAACGATAGGCGATGGTCCCCAGAAGTCCGCAACTCTTCCCGGCTCCCTGCAGCAGGTGGTCGAGCCCGTGGGCAATCGTGGTCTTGCCGTTGGTGCCGGTTATTCCCACCAGGGTCGAGGCCATGACCTCGGTCCCGCAGGAGGCGGCAGCCAATTGCCCCAGGGCCTGATTCGGATCAGGGCTGTAGACAAAGCAGGTTTCTGTACCGGCCTGTCCGGGATCGAAGCGGCAGTTACTGACCACGTATCCGGCCCCTTGGCTCAGAGCCAGGGGGATGTACCTCGAGCCTTCAAGCGCTCCGCCGGTCAGGGCTACAAAGACGTCTCCCGGCCGGACCCCGGAGGAATGACTGTGGACCTTCAAGCCTGACCTGACCCTGTCCAGAAGCGTGGTCAAAGTTATTTCATTCATCGTCGAATTTAAGGGTTAGAACCAGTTTGTCCTTTTCGTTTTGCGGCCACGGCGTCCCCGGGGCCGGCTTCTGGCCGGAAACCAGCACCCCGCTGCCTTTCATTCTCGGAATCAGGTCCTGTCCGGCCAGGACTTCGAGGGCCTGACGAAGGGGTACCCCTCTGACATCGGGCACCTTCCCCGGGAGCAGCGAAATCTGCTTTCGGGGCTTGATCCTGGAGATTTCCCTGGTCGTGTTCAGGGCCGCCTGCTTGCTGTTTTCACCTGTTCCTGCCTGTTCCTGCCTGGCCCAGTAGCCGGGGAAATCATCCGTCCCAGCCACCAGCTCCCGGGCCACCTCCCGGACCGCCGGGGCTGCCACCACCCCGCCGTAGTGGCTTTCCCGGGGTTCGTCGACGACCGCCAGGACCAGATACTCCGGCGCCAGGCCCGGAAACAGGCCGACAAAGGAGGCCGTATACCTGTCGGCGTATCCTCCCTGTTTCGATGCCTTCTGGGCCGTCCCTGTCTTTCCCCCGACATACATGCCGGGAATTCTGGCCTGGGTGCCGGTACCGTCTTCTTCCACCACCTCGACCATCATGGACAGAACCTCCCGGGCTGTCTGTTTCGAAAAGACCCTGACCCTGGAAGCCCGCTCCCTGGGCTGGGGGGCCTTCAGCAAGCGCAAGGGGACCAACTCCCCATAATTGGCCAGGCACAAATACATCTTGGCCATTTGCAGGGCCGTCATCCCGAAGCCCTGGCCAAAAGAGGCCGCGATGAGGTCGACCTGGTTCCATTTCCCTGCATCCCTGAAAATCCCTGAGGCCTCCCCCGGCAGTTGCAGTTCAGTCTTCTGTCCCAGACCGAGCCGGCTCAGGTAGCCGTGGTAGTTGCCGGCCCCGAGCTGAAGCCCGATCTTTCCGGCTCCGATGTTGCTCGAGTACCGGATGATCCTGTTCACCGGAAGCCAGCCGTACTCATGGGTGTCCCGAATTTCCTGCCCCGAAAACGTCCAGCTCCCGTTTTCGCAGAAAAAGATGTCCTGGGTGCGGCAGGTTCCGGTATTCAGGGCAGCAGCCGCCAAAATCGGCTTTATCGTAGATCCCGGCTCAAAGACATCCAGAGCGATCCTGTTTTTCCAGATTTCCGGGTCTGACTGTGAAAAATTGTTGGGGTTGAAAAAGGGATACTGGGCCCAGGCCAGGATCTCGCCGCTGGAAACCTTGACCACGAGGCAGAGGCCGCTTTTGGCCCGGTTTTTCAGGACCGTCCCGGCCAAAGCCTCCTCCGCCGCAAATTGAATCTTCTTGTCCAGGGTCAGGACCAGGTCTTTTCCGGCCAGATCATTGCCCAGCTGCCCCGGGGCAAAGAGGAGCCTGCCCCCGGCATCCCTTTGGACAATGAACTCTTTTTTTTTGCCTGACAAGTGCTGGTTATACGAGCATTCCAGCCCCTCCAATCCCTCATTGTCCAGACCCACAAAACCCAGTAGCTGTCCTGCCAGATGTCCCTGGGGATAGAAGCGGGCCTTCTCCTGGGTCAGATAGACCCCGGGAAGACGGGCGGCTCTGATTCGGCTTGCCGTGCGGTCGCTTATCTTCCGAGCCAGCCAGGCAAAGGACCTGTCTTTTTCCAAGGAGCTTTGGATCTCCCGATTACCTTTTCTCAGTATATCCTGCAAGGTCTCTGCTGTGTGTCCCACCTTTTCGATTTCCGAGGGGCGGGCGAAAACCGAATTGATGCGAACGCTTTTGGCCAGAAGGTTCCCCCGGGCATCGAAGATTTTTCCCCGCTGTCCATAGGTTGATTTGTGGGTCCAGTATTGACCGGAGGCCTGTCGCGAGAGCCCGGGGCCCAGGACGACCTGAACATAGTAGGCCCGAGCCCATAATCCGAGCAGGGCGATCCCCAGCAGACAGCCAAGCAGGGCGATCCTGAACTTGATCCAGTCCAGCCTTGTCGCCCCATTCCCGGAAGTGGCATCCCTTAGCCGCATGTCAGGGTCTCAGCCTCCTGATTCTGGATGTTTCCGGGTGATGCAGGTTCAAGTCCCTGGACAATTCCCGCAGCCTCCGGGAGGAGACCAGGTTCAATCTCTCCAGCTTGAGCTTGTCGTTCAAGTTCTCCTCATGTTCCACCGTGCCTTTCAGATCCTCGATCCTGTAGGACAGGTCAACCAGGGCGATATTCAGCCAGACAACAAAAAGAGACAGCATGAGCAGAGTCAGCCCCAGCCCGAACCAGAGAGCGTGCCAGTTGGTTATTCTCGTCATCATGCCTTTGCTGATTTTGGTTGTTTTGATACCAGCCGTTGGCATCGATCGGTTTTTGAAACTGCCGCCAACAAAAAAACTTCCAAAGGGTTTTGAGACCCGGGGTTGTATTTTAGGCCGGCTAGCGCGCCTCGGCCACCCTGAGTTTGGCGCTCCTGGCCCGCGGATTGTCCCGAATTTCCTCCTGTCCCGGCGTCAGCGGCTTTTTGGTCAAAATTTTGAGCACAGCCGTATGGGCACACCGGCAATAAAGCTGTTCCGGCGGACAGATACAGTCCCTGGCATGCTGCCGGAACCAGTGCTTGACTATCCTGTCTTCCAAGGAATGGAAAGAAATGACTGCGATTCTCCCCCCCTGATGGACATAGCCGGGGATCTTTTCCAGAAAAGTGTTCAAATCTTCGAGTTCGGAGTTGACCGCTATCCTGAGGGCCTGAAATGATCTGGTTGCGGGATGGTTTCTGGCCGTATGGCGCATCTTGGGCGGATAGGCCATTTTGATGATCTCGGCTAATTCCTGTGTGCTTTCGATGGGCTTTTTCTGCCTGCGTTCGACGATTCTCCCGGCAATGCGGCCGGCCATGGGCTCCTGGCCGTACTCCCTGATGACCCTCGTGAGCTGCTCTCTTGAACGTCTGTTTATCAGAGACCGAGCCGATTCCAGACCGCTGCCCGGGTCCAGGCGCATGTCCAGGGCCCCGTCATGTATGAAGCTGAAACCCCGATCCGGATCTTCCAGCTGCCAGGAGGAGAAGCCCAGATCCAGGATCGCGCCGTGGACCTTTTCCCAGCCTGTCTCCTGAAGGGCCTGATCAAAATGGGCAAAAGAACCGTGGGCATAGTCCACCGCCCCCTTGTACCCGCCTGCGTTGAGGATTTCTTCAGCCCGATCCAGGGCCGCGGGATCTTTGTCGATGCCCAGTATCCGGGCCATGCCCCGGGTTTTCTGCAGCAAAGCCGCGCTGTGCCCTCCCAGCCCCAGGGTTCCGTCCAGATACCTGCCCCCCGGTTTCGGGGTGATCCAGTCCAGGACCTCTGCGGACATGACCGGGATATGTTTGCTTCCTTTCATGGGTTGGGCTCTTTGTAGGTCAAAGAACTTTACTTGTTTTGCCTTTTTAATTCAACGATCAGGCTTTCGGAGCCTAAGGCCGGGCGGACGACATGGCCCGGTCTCAGATACACAGCTCGAAACCCTGGCTCTGCAAATCGCCCATGATCTGGTCGTAGTTCTCCTCCAAATGCCTGCGCTGCTTTTCAAACAGGTCCCTGTTCATGATCTCGAACTTGCGGCCCACACCGGCCAGGACGACCTCTTTATCCAATTTCGCATAACTCCTCAAATGCGGTGGAACCAGTACCCGGCCCTGCTTGTCGATCAGGGCTTCCACCGCCCCGGCAATGAAAAACCGCTGAAAGGTACGGACACTCTGATGCATCTGGTTCAACTGATAGAAACTCGACTCGATCTTTCCCCACTCGGACAGAGTGTAGCAGGCCACACAGCCGTCGAAATTGGTGAGCATCAACCTGGACCGGGGGTCGTCATTGACCACGATTTCCCGATATTCAGGGGGAAGCATCAGTCTGCCCTTGGCATCCAGGCTTCTGTGGGAATGTCCTCGAAACCACATAGTACTACTTCTAACCACCTTTTCCCACATGCTGGCAAAGAAATTTCCTGCTGTCAAGGTTTTTTATAGAAACCTTGTTAACCTGGAACAGGCTTGTTTGCCGAATCAACTGCCCGCCAAAGAACAAATCTTTGTGGCTCGTGCCGTGCCCTTGTCAAAAAACGGGAAATGAGGTACCAGAAAAATAAGCTGTCCCAACTTTTTGCCTGAGGAGGATTTATGCAGAGGAAAAAAATCGTTTTGCCTGAATCGGAAATGCCCCGGCAATGGTACAACATCATGGCCGACATGCCCACTCCCATGGAACCGCCGCTACACCCGGGCACAGGGGAACCGGCCGGCCCTGACGACCTGTCTCCGATTTTCCCCATGAACCTCATCGAGCAGGAAGTCAGCACCAAGCGCTGGATAGATATCCCGGAAGAGGTCCTTGAAAAATACCTCATCTGGCGTCCCACCCCCCTCTACAGGGCCTACAACCTGGAAAAACACCTCAAGACCCCGGCCAGAATCTATTATAAAAACGAAGGGGTCAGCCCGGCCGGCAGCCACAAACCGAACACGGCCCTAGCCCAGGCCTACTACAACAAGGAGGCCGGGACCAGACGGATCACCACCGAAACCGGGGCCGGGCAGTGGGGGAGCGCCCTGTCCATGTGCTGTTCCTTCTTCGGCCTCGAATGCAAGGTCTTCATGGTCAAAATCAGCTACAACCAGAAACCCTACCGCAGGCTGATGATGGAGACCTGGGGGGCGACCTGCACCGCGAGTCCGAGCACCGAGACCGGGGCCGGGCGTTCCATCCTGGAAAAAAATCCCGATTCTCCAGGAAGCCTGGGTATGGCCATCAGCGAGGCGGTTGAAGCCGCGGTGGGAGATGAAAACACCAAGTACTCCCTGGGCAGCGTCTTGAACCATGTCATGCTCCACCAGACCATCAACGGCCTGGAGACCCAGAAACAGCTGGAGATGGCCGGGGACTATCCGGACGTGGTCATCGGCTGTGCCGGCGGGGGGAGCAATTTCGCCGGAAACTGCCTGCCCTTTGTCCGGGATAAGATCCACGGCAAAGAGATCGACATCATCGGGGTGGAGCCCAGTTCCTGTCCGACCATGTCCCGGGGTCCCTTTGCCTATGATTTCGGGGACACGGTCCAGATGACCCCGTTGATGCCCATGCACACCCTGGGACACGATTTCGTCCCCGCCCCCATCCACGCCGGCGGGCTCAGGTACCACGGCATGGCCCCGATACTCAGCCAACTCCTTCTGGACAAGCTGATCAGAGCCGAAAACATCAATCAGTTGGAGACCTTCCAGGCAGGGATCACCTTTGCCCGGACCGAAGGCTTCATCAGCGCGCCGGAGTGCAACCACGCCGTGGCCATGACCATCCGGGAAGCACTGAAGGCCAGGGAAGAAGGCAGGGAGAAAACCATCCTCTGCAACTGGAGCGGCCACGGTCTGGTGGACATGGCCGCCTATGAGGCCTATCTTTCCGGGCAGCTTTCGGATCAGCCCCTGCCGGAAGAGGAGATTACCAGGGCCCTGGAGGCCATTGCCCCCTTGCCCAAACCCAGGCAGTACACCGGATAACGCCATGCAGAACAAGCCAAAAGAGAACGCCGGCCCGCCGGCTGAAGATTTCCGGATCCGTTGCCCGCGGCTTGGCCATCAGGTGGGGTTTTCCTATTGCAGACAGGAGAATGAGGGGCTGCCCTGCTTCAAGACCCTTGACTGCTGGCATATGCATTTTCCGGTGCAGCAGTACCTGAGCCGGGAGCTGACCGCGCGGGAATGGGAGCGGGCCTTCCCCCGGGCCGGACCGCAAAAACTGAGCTCCCTTCTGGAATTGATCCGGAAGGCTCAGAAGAGGACCCCTGCATCGAAGTAATTTTTACCAGGTTTTGCCCTTCAGATCTTAAAGATTTAAAGGGCAAAACCTGGTATCAGAGCTCCTTCCTGACAAAGGGGGCGCAGCGCCTGGTAAAGGAAATCAGTTCCTCGAGCTTCTTCCAGGCCTTTCCGGAATCAATGACCTCGTTGGCCCGGTCGATTCCTTCCCGGAAGCTGTTGTCCAGACCGCCGATCACAAAGGCGGCCGCCGCATTGACAGCCACCAGGTCCCGTTTCGGACCGGCCCCGCCTTCAAGGACTTCCCGGATAATCCGGGCGTTTTCCCGGGCATTGCCCCCCCTTATGTCCGCCGGTTCAGCCCGGGACAGGCCGTAATCCTCGGGGAAATAATCCCGGGTCTCGATTTCGCCGTCTTTGAGGCTGGAGATCCTGGTCGGACCGCAGAGACTGATCTCATCCAGCGTGGATTCCCCGCAGAAGACAAAGGCCCTTTTCAGGCCCAGCCTTTGGAGCACTCCGGCCATTTTTTCCGTCAGTTCCGGGCTGTAGACACCCAGGGCCTGACATTCGCTCCCGGCCGGGTTGATCAAGGGGCTGATCAGATTGAATATGGTCCTGATCCCGATTTCCATCCGCGGACCGGAGACATGGCTCAGGCCCATATGAAACAGGGGGGCATAGAGAAAGGCGATTCCTGTTTCAGCCACACATCGCTGGGCATCGGAACGGGATATATCCAGATTCAGCCCCAGAGCCTCCAGGACATCGCCGCTGCCGCAATAGGTTGAATCGGCCCGATAGCCGTGCTTGATCACTTCCAGACCGCCCGCAGCCACGACCAGGGCCACTGCAGTGGAGACATTGAAGGTGTTCGTGGCATCCTCTCCGAGCCTGCAGGTATTCATGACCGTTTCTTCTTCTATATTGATCTCCCCCCTGTCCAGGTTGACCCCGGACTTTTCGGAGTCGATCCCCAGGGACTCCGCCCGCATCCCTTTGGCCGCGCCGACGATTTCCTCTTCAGTCTCCCCCTTCAGACGCAGGCCAGTCACCAGGGAGCCAAGCTGGGCCGGTGTGACCTGTCCGTTCAAAATCTCCTGCATCACCACCTGCATTTCCCCCTCCTGCAGGCTCTGGCCCCGAACCACTTTTACGATGGCCTCTTTGATCATCTATCCCCCTCATGCTTGGCTGAATTCCCGTTCCCATATCCTTATTCAGGGAGCGATGGTACTCTAAAAATGATCAAGAGCCAATCAAAAGGACGACTCTTTTTTCAGATTTTATTGCAGACGGTGCCAGTTGACTTTGACTATTTTCCGGTATAGGCTGGCTTATTGAATTGACTCAGATTTCCTAGGATAACAAGGGATATTTTATGGCTCAAGCTGATACCAACAAGACCCAGGAACCCGTCATTGTCTGCCGGGATCTCTGGAAGATATTCGGCGATCTGCCCAAAGATCTCGATTCGGTCCTCTCGGAGCTGGATGATTCCGCCCTGAGCAAAGAGGAGGTCCTGGAGCGCTACGGTTTGACCGTGGGGGTGCACAAA
>JAIPDR010000062.1 GCA_021737615.1 Desulfohalobiaceae bacterium
TGGACCAGTTGGAATCCGGTCCATGGCCAAGCTTCGTGTCCGACTTGAAGAGACAGTCGGAACACAGGCAGGCGAATCAGGACAAGGTCGAGTACCAGATCCCGGTTGATTGCGTGGAAGACATCCTGGGAGTTGTGGAGCTCTCCTACAAGGACAAGGAAGTGCACTGGAAGCACGGCGGTATTGTCGGTGTCTTCGGCTACGGCGGCGGGGTGATCGGCCGCTACTGCGATCAGCCTGAGATGTTCCCCGGAGTGGCCCATTTCCACACCATGCGGGTCAATCAGCCCAACGGCAAATACTACACAACTGATTATTTGCGCAAGCTCTGCGATCTCTGGGACTTCCGGGGCAGCGGAGTCATGAACATGCACGGCTCCACAGGGGATATTATTTTTATCGGCACCCGGACCGAGCAGCTGGAAGAGATCTTCTATGAAATGACCCACAAGTACGATCAGGACCTCGGTGGTTCGGGCTCCAACCTGCGAACCCCATCCTGCTGCCTGGGGCAGTCAAGATGCGAGTGGTCCTGCTACAATACCCAGGAGATCTGCTATCAGCTGACCCATGAGTACCAGGACGAGCTGCATCGTCCGGCTTTTCCCTACAAATTCAAGTTCAAGTTCGACGGCTGCCCCAACGGCTGTGTGGCCGCTATCGCCCGGGCCGACATGTCCTTTGTCGGGACCTGGAAAGACGACATCCGCATCGATCAGGAAGCGGTCCAGGCCTACATGGGCGGCGAAGTTCCCCCGAACGGCGGGGCCCATGCCGGCAGGGACTGGGGTCCGTTCGACATCCAGAAGGAGGTCATTGATCTCTGCCCCACCAATTGCATGTGGATGCAGGGCAAGGAACTGAAGATCAATAACCGTGAATGCAATAGATGCATGCACTGCATCAACGTTATGCCCAAGGCCCTGCGCCAGGGCACAGACACCGGCTGCTCCATACTGGTCGGGGCCAAGGCCCCCATCCTGGACGGTGCCCAGATGAGCTCCATGCTGGTTCCCTTTATCAGGGCGGAAGAACCTTATGACGACATCAAGGAAGTCATCGAAAACATCTGGGACTGGTGGATGGAAGAAGGCAAGAACCGGGAGCGGTTGGGCGAGCTCATCAAGCGGCAGGGCTTCCAGAGGCTCCTCCAGATGACCGGCTTGAAGGCCGTGGCCCAGCACGTCCAGGAACCCAGGCACAATCCGTATATTTTCTGGTACGAGGATGAAGTTCCGGGCGGCTTTGAACGTGATGTGAAGGAATTCAGGAAACACCACAAAAGATAAGGGAGAGCAGATATGGCTTTTATTTCTTCCGGATATAATCCAGACAAGCCGATGGAAGACCGGCTGACCGATATCGGGAACCGGTACTATGGCGACTTTTTGCCTCCGGTCATCAAGAACAACTTCGGCAAGTGGCTCTGGCACGAGATCCTGGAGCCCGGGGTCCTGTTGCACAAGGCTGAGAGCGGGGACGAAGTCTACACGGTGCGCGTGGGCGGCGTCAGGCTAATGAGTGTTGAGCATGTCCGCGAGCTCTGTGAAATAGCCGACACCCACTGTGACGGCTATGTCCGCTTTACCACCAGGAACAACATCGAGTTTATGGTGGACAGCAAGGACAAGGTCGAGCCCTTGAAAAAGGACTTGGCCGGGCGCAAACACGATGAGGGAAGCTTTAAATTTCCCATCGGCGGGACCGGCGCCGGTGTGACCAACATCATTCATACCCAGGGCTGGGTTCACTGTCACACCCCGGCCACGGACGCCTCGGGTACGGTCAAGGTGGTCCTGGACGACCTCTTTGATGAATTCCAGAACATGCGGCTGCCGGCCCAGCTTCGGATCTCCATGGCTTGCTGCCTGAACATGTGCGGCGCGGTCCACTGCTCCGACATCGCCATTTTGGGCTATCATCGCAAACCGCCCATGATCGACGACGAATTCCTGGATAACCTCTGCGAGATTCCCTTGGCCATTGCCGCCTGCCCCACGGCGGCCATCAGGCCCAAGAAGAAGGAGGTCGTCTCCGAGAAGGACGGGTCCAAGAAAGAGGTCAAGAGCGTCGAGATCAAGAACGAGCGCTGCATGTTCTGCGGCAACTGCTACACCATGTGCCCCTCCCTGCCTCTGGCCGATGCCGAGGGCGACGGGATCGTGCTCATGGCCGGGGGCAAGGTCTCCAACCGGATCAGCGCCCCCAAGTTCTCGAAAGTGGTCGTGGCCTTCATCCCCAATGAGACCCCGCGCTGGCCGAGCCTGGCCAAGAGCGTCAGGCAGATCGTCGAGGCCTATTCCAAGGATGCCCGCAAGTATGAACGGCTGGGGGACTGGGCCGAGAGGATCGGCTGGGAGAAGTTCTTCGAAAAATGCGGCCTGGAATTCTCGCATCACCTGATAGACGATTTCCGGGATCCGGCCTACTACACCTGGCGCCAGACCTCGAACTTCAAGTTCACCGAACCTTTCGAATACAGTGCCATTAAGGCAGAGTAATCATTACAATACCGGCCGGAGGGGCGCTTATCCCCCTCCGGTCCTGGAACTGGAGGCAAGCAAATGGCTGACGAAGAAATGAAACAAAAGGTCCTGGATGAGCTGCAGAAAAAATCCGGGAGCAAGACCAAGTTCTACTTCAATGACCTGGCCAAGATCATGGATATGAAGCCCCGCGTGGCCAAGAAGATCGTCAATGAAATGGTCACGGAAGGCAAGCTGACCTTCTGGTCCAGCGGAAGCACGACCATGTATTCCCTGCCCGGAGTGGGCAAGCAGACCGCCAGCGAAGGCGAGTCCAAGGAATAGCCGGCTGTATTCTGAATAAAGATAGCAATTAAGAAAGTGAATTTGGACAAGCCTCGGATGTTGTAAGCTATCAGGACTGCTGGCAACCAAAACCTGTATCTTAATTGCTGTATGAAGCTCCCTCGCTTGCTCCTGGGCGGCCTCAAAGGCGGCTCTGGAAAGACCATTGTCTCCCTGGGTCTGGCCCGGTATTTTTCCAAGGTCGGGTTGCGGGTCAAACCTTATAAGAAGGGTCCGGATTATATCGATGCCGTCTGGCTCGGTCGTGCGGCCGGGAAGGCGGCCACGAATCTGGATCCTTTTTTTATGGATGACCGCCTGCTCAAGGCCCTGTTCCTGGACAAGGCCGACGGGGCAGACCTGGCCCTTATCGAGGGCAACCGGGGTCTCTTCGACGGCAAGGACGTCGGCGGTTCCTGCTCCTCTGCCTATCTGGCCCGGCAGCTGGGCGCACCTGCGGTTTTGATTATCGACTGCACCAAGATGTCCCGGACCGTGGCCCCGCTCGTGCAGGGCTGCGCCTCTTTTGAACCCGGTTTGGACTTGGCCGGGGTGATCTTCAACCAGACCGCGGGAGAGCGCCACAGGCGGATCCTGCGAAACTGCGTCGAGGCCTATACCGACGTTCCGGTTCTGGGCGCCCTGCCCAAAATCAAAGCCGGGATCATTCCGGAACGGCACATGGGGCTTATTTCCGATCAGGAGTTCGCGGCGGAAGGGGCTATCCAGGATTGTGCCCGGATCGTGGCCGACAGCGTCGACTGCCCGCAACTCCTTGCACTCGGCCGGGCCGCGCCTGATATACAGGCTCCGAAAGCTGCTCTGTGGCCCGAAGCAGGCCCTGTCGCGGCTACGGTGTCCGTCGGTGTGGTCAAGGACGCCTGCCTCTGGTTTTACTACCCGGAGAACCTGGAAGCATTGGAGCGGGCCGGGGTCAGGCTGGTTGATATCAGTTTGATGAACAGCGACCCCTGGCCTGAGCTGCACGGCCTCTACTTCGGGGGCGGCTTTCCCGAGACCCAGGCCGAAGTCCTCTCGGCCAACGTCCAGGTCAGGAAGCGGGTCAGGGAGCTGGCCGAAAAGGGACTGCCTGTTTACGCGGAATGCGGAGGGTTGATGTATCTCTGTCAAAGCTTGACTTTAGGAGGTACAGAGTATCCCATGGTCGGGGTCTTTCCCCTGCACGTCGAACTGAACCGCAGGCCCCAGGGCCACGGCTATACCCTGACCAGGGTGGTCCGGACGAACCCCTTTCACAGCCTGGGGGCGGAGTTTACCGGGCATGAGTTTCACTATTCCTGCTGCAGTCCGCCGGACGACCAGGACCGGGGGCACTGTCTGCAGATGATAAGGGGAACAGGAATGGGCCGGGGGTGGGACGGATTGCTCTACTGGAATACCTTTGCCTGCTATACCCATCTGCACGCCTTGAGCGTTCCGGACTGGGCCTTCAACTTCGCTCGGGCGGCCCGGGCCTACAGGCAGTCCCGGGAAGAGGGCCTTCCTGAGTGTCCGCCCATCATCGCATCGAGATTCGGATAATATTTCCTACTTGAATCCTATCCTTAAATTGCCTACACTCTGTTGCTTCATAAAGTTCACTGGAGACTGCATAGGCTGCTGTCTCTTGCAGCAAAATATACCAAATAGAAAACCAAGAGTTATGGCCGGCATCGAGCCGGCCATAACTCTTGGTTTTGGAGGGTTTGCATGAATTTGAATATGATCGTCCTGGTCAAACAGGTCCCTGATACCCAGAACGTTACCGGCGAGGCCATGCGACCGGATGGTACGGTCAACCGGGACGCCCTGCCGGCCATTTTCAATCCTGAAGATTTAAACGCCCTGGAAGAGGCCTTGAAGATCAAGGACCAATGCGGAGGTTCGGTCACGGCGATCAGCATGGGGCCGCCCAAGGCGGTCGAGGTCTTGAAGGACTGCCTCTACCGCGGGGCGGATAAAGCGATTCTGGTTTCGGATCGCGCCTTTGCCGGTTCCGATACCCTGGCCACATCCTATGCCCTGACCTGTGCCGTCAGACGGCTGTCCGGGTTCGATCTCATCTTTTGCGGCCGGCAGGCCATTGACGGGGATACCGCCCAGGTTGGACCGCAGGTGGCTGAAAAGCTTGGGATCAATCAATTGACAGGCGTTTCCGAAATCCTGTCCGTCTCCGGAGACAGGCTTGAGGTCAAGCGTTTGATCGAAGACGGATACGAGAAGCTGGCCGCGCCTTTGCCGCTTTTGTTGACCGTGACCGCCGAAGCCAACGAACCCCGGAGCGCAGGGGCCAAACGGGTCATGTGCTTCAAGAGGATCGACTGCCGCGAGGATGCCGAGGGAACGGACTGCTGGCAGTGCGAACCTATCGACCATGTCAAAAACTGGAATATGGCCTCCATCGGAGCCGACCCCGAGCGATGCGGCTTCTCAGGGTCCGCGACCTGGGTCAAGAAAATCGAGAACGTCGTGCTGACCACCCAGGAGACGAAGCGGATTGAGAACACGGATCAGGGAATTTCCGGGCTGATCAGGGAACTTGTCGATGAGCACATTATCTAGAGTGAGGAGTGAGGAGTCAGATTTGCCTCTGGCAAATCTGACTATAATATAAATATTAATAGTTACTTACGAGAGGAATAGATGGCGAGATGCCGGCAGAGACGGCTTAGATTGCTCGGCTTTTCAAGAACCTGAAAATTTCATTGTATGCCGACCGTAAGTATCTCGGGGGAGTTGATGACTGAAACAGGAAATCTCATGGTTTTTATCGAGCAGAACGACAATGTCCTGGCTGATGTCAGCCTGGAACTCCTGTCCCGGGCCCGCGAACTGGCCGATCGTCTGGGCGTAGAGGTAGAGGGCCTGGCCGTGGGGCATGGTCTGCAGGATGCGCTGGCAGGATTGGGAGGCTATGGCTGTGACCGTGTGTATTTCGTTGAAGATCCCCGTTTGGCCCACTTTACCTCACTGCCCTATGCCAAGGCTCTGGTCGGGATCATCAAGAAGCGCAAGCCCAGGTTCATGCTCTTCGGTGCCACGACAACCGGCCGGGATGTTGCCCCGCGGGTGGCTTCAACACTTCAGTGCGGCTTGACGGCTGACTGTACCGACCTGCAGATCGGGGAGCACAAGTTCAAGAAAAGGGAGTACCGGGATATCCTCTTGCAGATCAGGCCGGCCTTTGGTGGGAACATCATCGCCACCATCGTTTCGCCGGAGAGCAGCCCGAGCCTGGCCACGGTCAGGGAGGGGGTCATGCAGAAAAGAGAACTCGCCGACCCGCATCCATGCCATATCGTTCATGAGCCCTGTCGCTTGGAGGCCGGGGATTTCCCGACACAGGTCCTGGAAGTGATCCGTCGGGAAAAGAGTGTTGACCTCAAGGCGGCCAAGGTGATTGTTTCGGCCGGTATGGGGGCTTCCAGCCCGGAATCGCTCAAGCTGGTCAAGGAACTGGCCGGTCTCCTGGGAGGGGAGGTCGGATCATCTAGACCCATGGTGGATGGAGGCTTTCTGGTCAAAGATCATCAAGTCGGGCAGACCGGAACCACGGTCAGGCCGAACCTGTACATCGCCTGCGGGATATCCGGCCAGATCCAGCACCGGGCCGGGATGAGCGAGGCCAAACGCATCATCGCCATCAATCGCGATCCAGAGGCCCCGATTTTCGATATCGCCCATTACGCCGTTGTCGGGGAAGTGAATGAAGTCCTTAAGCGGATGATCAAGGCCTATAAACAGAAAAATGAATGAGTCTCAGATCCGAGGCGTTGCTATTTTAAGCCTCTTTTCTCTTTTTCTTTAACCGTGAACCTGGAACCCAAACCCGGAAGAGGGGGATTGTGTGGGCAATTTTTTTGAAGATAATTCGGATATCGGTTTCCATCTGGAGAGAATGGACCTTGAGCAGGTCGTGGATCTCAAGGAGCATGGTTTTGTTGAAAAAGATGTTTTCGCCCATGCTCCGAAAGACCTGGAAGACGCCCTGGATAATTACAGACGCGTGCTTCAGATCGTGGGCGAGATCGCCGCGGCATTCATCGCCCCCCGGGCCCACCTGGTCGATCGGGAAGGAGCCAGGTTCAGGGACGGGTGTGTGCAATACGCGCAAGGAACCAAGGAGTCCCTGCAGCGTTTGGCCCAGGCCGATCTTATGGGCTTTACCCTGCCCCGGGAATATGGGGGCATCAACATGCCAAAGACCATCTATTCCATGGCCATTGAAATAGTCTCCCGGGCCGATGCCTCCTTGATGAATCTCTTCGGTCTCCAGGAGATCGCGGACACGATCAGCAAGTTCGGGACCGAAGAGCAGAAAAAGAAGTATCTCCCCAGGTTCTGTTCGGGTGAAGCCAGCGGGGCCATGGCCCTGACCGAGCCGGACGCCGGCTCGGATCTGCAGGCCGTCAGGCTCAAGGCGGTTCAGGAGGATGACGGGCAGTGGTACCTTGACGGGGTGAAACGATTCATCACCAATGGTTGTGCCGATATCTCCCTGGTCATGGCCAGGTCGGAAGCGGGCAGCAGCGGCGGCCGGGGCCTGTCCCTTTTCATTTATGAACGGGACGAAAAGATGAAGATCAGACGCATCGAGGACAAGCTGGGAATACACGGTTCTCCGACCTGCGAGATCCAGTTCGACCACGCCCCGGTCGAATTGCTGGGCCGGCGGAAGATGGGGCTCATCAAGTACACCATGTCTCTGATGAACGGGGCCAGACTCGGGGTGGCCGCCCAGGCCGTAGGCATAGCTGAAGCCGCCTATCGGGCCGCGGCCAAATACGCTTCCGAACGTATCCAGTTCAGGCAGCCCATTCGAAGCTTTGCCGCGGTCTACGAGATGCTCACTGAGATGAAGGTGGAAATCGAGGCCTGCCGCAGCCTCTTGTATGAGACCTCCAGGGTGGTCGATATCGCGGAAGGCCTTGAAGAGCGAGTGGAGAAAGACCCCGACCGTAAAGGCGAACTCAGGGCGGATGTCAAGAAATACACCCGCTACGCCTCCCTGTTGACCCCGATGGTCAAGGGCCGGGCCTCGGAGAGTGCGAATCGGGTCAGCTACGACGCCCTGCAGATTCATGGCGGCGTCGGCTATACCAAAGATTTCGACGTGGAAAGATACACCCGGGACGCCAGGATCACCAATATCTACGAAGGCACGACCCAGCTCCAGGTCGTGGCGGCCATCGGCGCGGTCATGACCGGGGTGGTCTTTGATTTGCTCGACGATTACGAGAATCAATATGATTTCGAAGCCGTATCCGGCCTGATGGCCCAGGCCAGAGTACTGCGCAGCCGGCTGGAACAGGGCGTGGCCGTGATCAAGGAAGAACATGACCATGTCTTTCAGGAACTGCACGCCGGGAGACTGGTGGAAATGGCCACGGACGCGGTCATGGCCCATCTCTTGTGTGTGGACGGATTAAAGTCGACACGCAAGCAAAAGCTGGCCGGGCTCTTTTTCAAAGGGGCCGATCTGAGATCACTGGCCGATCTGGAATACATCCGCTCCAGAGACAGGTCCTTGATCGAGGATCACGAAGCGATCATCGACGGGGCCGACTGAGCAAGCCGGAAACAGACGGGGCAAGATGTTGTCCGGGCCGTTTCCGGCCTACAGCTCGACCTGTTCGGCAATTTCCTCTATGGTCTCGATGGCGATCTGGAAAAATTCTCCGGTTTCCAGGCCCAGCTGTTGACATTCATTGATTCTCTCCCGGCTGACATTGGCCGCGAAACTCTTGTCCTTCATTTTCTTCTTCAGGCTCTTGGGCTTCATCCCGGCCAGGCCTTGGGGCCGGACCAGGGCGTTGGCCGAGACCAGTCCGGTGACTGTTTCTCCGCAGCGCAGGGCGAAATCGAGGGGGGTTTCGGGTTTGACCCCGGTATATTCGGAATTGTGGGCCTTGATGGCCTGCAGGGCTTCCGGAGGCAGTTTCCCCTCGAGTTCCCTGGCGCCCAGTGGACCGTGTTCAGAAGGATTGTCCCTGGTTTGCGGAAAATCCAGGTCGTGCAAAAGCCCGGTCAATCCCCAGAGGTCCTGATCATAACCCATCTTCCGGGCCAGACCCCGCATGACGGCTTCCGTCTCCAGGGCGTGATGCAGCTGGGAGCCTCTATGCGCGAAGGTATCAAGTAAAGACAGGGCTTCATCTCTGCTGAGCATTATTTCCTCCTTATCTTCAAAAATCCTGTTTTGCTCCGTGATTCAATGCTTGTCAAGTCTGTCTTGTTTTGAAAACCGAAATTCAGTTCCGGCTTGACTTGATACCTGCCGCTGCTTACAGTTTTCCAGTGGGAATTCGTTTACAAAAACAACGAGACTGATCCTCGTTGATTTATCAAAGAGCAATCATGGACCTCAAGGAGATACGCAGGCGGTATTTGTTCCCCGATCCTTTTAGAGAGGACTGCGGGGATCTTTTGGCCGTCGGCGGAGACCTGAGGCCTGAACGCCTCCTTGCCGCCTATTCCAGGGGGATATTCCCCTGGTTTGATGAAAACAGCCCCATACTCTGGTGGTCTCCGGATCCAAGGCTGATCCTGAAACCTTCGGAATTTCGCATTCCCTCCAGACTGAAGCGTCAACTCGGGCAGAAACCGTTTGTCCTGACTGTGAATTCGGATTTTTCACAGGTCATACGGTCCTGCGCCGGGGTGGAGCGAAAGGGAAGCAGCGGTACCTGGATCGTCCCCGAGATGATAGAGGCCTACACAAGGCTGCATAAACTGGGCTATGCCCACTCGGTGGAGGCCTGGCAGGGGAAAAGGCTTGTCGGCGGGGTGTACGGAGTGGCTCTGGGCCGGATCTTTTTCGGAGAGTCGATGTTTTACAGGGTGAGCAACGCTTCCAAGGCGGCCCTGGCCGGATTGATGCATCTCCTGGAAAAAAAGGGATTCCTGCTCCTGGACTGTCAGCAGACCACCGCACATATGCTGCGCTTCGGGTCCAGGGAGATCCCCAGGCGTCTATTCCTGAGATTGGTTCGGGAGGGAATCGGCCCTTTTCATGAATCCCTGCTGCAGCCGGGCTGGGATGCCGGGATCCTGGAGTATTGAGATATAAGCCATTTATATATATTTAGAATTGAAAAAAACACAATCCGCACAAGCCTTGTAATACAGCATTCGGATCGACAGAACTCCAAGATCGTTTTTCAATTCTAAATGTGGTAGAGTTCGTCCCCGGTCAAGACCTTGATATGGTGCTGCTGCAGGATATCGATAGCCTGATCCGTCCTGTCGAAGCGGAAGATAAGCACGGCGTTTTTTCCGCTTTGCTGCACAAAGGCATACATGTATTCAACATTTATCCCGTTGTTGCTGAGGATCTTCAGGATGGCGTCCAGCCCGCCGGGTTCATCCGCGACTTCCACCGGGACCACAGTGGTTCTGCCTACGGTGAACCCGTTTTCTTTGAGAGCCTGCTTGGCTTTTTCGTGGTCGGTCACGATCAGCCGGAGTATGCCGAAGTCAGAGGTATCGGCCAAAGACAGAGCCCGGATGTTTACCCCGGTCCGGGCCAGGGTCCCGGTGACTTCGGACAGCCGGCCGGCCCTGTTTTCCAGAAAAACGGATAACTGCTCGACTTTCATATAATTTTCTCCAAGGCTTGAAATTATCCATGCCAGAAAAGACCGCTTGAAAATACTTATGTTCCGCTTACTTCCGACATGAATTTGAGCACATTTCTCCGGATTCGTAAAGTGAAAAGTCGTGGGGAGCAATTCTGCAGCTGTTCCCGGGCTCAGCCCCTGAGATCCAGGATGCGTTGGGCCTTGCCCTCAGAGCGGTCCAGGGACCGTGGTTCAACCAGCTTGATGCCGGCGGTGACGCCCAGGAATTCTTTGATATTGTTCTTTATCTTTTGCTCCAGCCTCTGGAGATGTTTGATTTCATCGGAAAAGATGCTTTCATCGACTTCCACCCGGATCTCCAGGGTATCCATGGATTTTTCCCGGCCAAGGATGAGCTGGTAATGGGGGGTCAAGCCCTCGGTCTCGATGAGCAGCCCCTCGATCTGGGAGGGGAAGACGTTAACCCCGCGAATGATCAACATGTCGTCGGAGCGTCCCAGGATCCTGGAGATGCGGGTATGGGTCCGGCCGCAGCAACAGGGAGTGTCGATCAATGAGGCCAGATCCCTGGTGCGGTAGCGTATCAGGGGCTGGGCCTCCTTGGTCAGCGTGGTCAGGACCAACTCCCCTGTTTGGCCTGGAGGCAGGTTCTCCCTGGTCCTGGGATCGATGATCTCCACCAGGAAATGGTCTTCCCAGATATGGATGCCTTGATGGCCGGCCTCGCATTCCTGTCCCACGCCCGGGCCCATGACTTCGGACAGTCCGTATATGTTTAAGGCCTTGAGGCCGAGTTTGGCTTCTATCTCCAGCCGCATTTCATCGGTCCAGGGTTCGGCTCCGAAAATCCCGGTATGCAGGCCGAGGTCCCTGAACTCGATCCCTGCTTCCCTGGCCACTTCATAGAGGTGCAGGGCGTAGGATGGAGTGCAGGTCAGGACTGTGGGGCCGAAATCTTTGAGCAGCATAGCCTGGCGTTTTGTCCCGCCCCCGGAAATCGGAAGAATGGTTGCGCCCAGTTCTTCAACACCGTAATGGACCCCCAGACCGCCGGTGAAAAGACCGTAACCGTAAGCATTATGGACGATATCCCTGGAAGAGACCCCGGCCGCGGCCAGGGACCTGGCCATGAGCCCGGCCCAGTTCCGGACATCCCGCCGGGAATAGCCCACAACCGTAGATTTTCCGGTAGTGCCGGAAGAGGCATGGATCCGGACCACGTTCTCCCTGGGCAGGGCCAGTAATCCATAGGGAAAATGGTCTC
Source organism: Desulfohalobiaceae bacterium (assembly GCA_021737615.1). GTDB lineage: Bacteria > Desulfobacterota > Desulfovibrionia > Desulfovibrionales > Desulfothermaceae > JAABTT01. Next base: position 11,655 of record JAIPDR010000062.1, read on the forward strand.
TCAGGTCCTGTTTTTCAGTGAAAGGCAGGTGCCTGATGTCGGACAGGGAACGCAGGTGCTCGGGTCTGAAGTCCAGCTCCTCCAATTTGTTCCGGTAGAAGACAACGTTGTGATAGGTACGCAAGACGAGATCCTTCAGCCTCGACAGCTGAAGTTTTTTTAGATCTTCCCTGGGCAGGGTTTCGAGGTCGGGATCATGGAACATCGATGATTTACTCCGTATCTAGAGACCGGCGGTCGGCGGTTGATAGCGTTTTTTGAATATGCGAATAAAGAACAATCTCCCAATTATGACATTTTCCCAAAAGATGACATTTTTCAAACATTGGTATATGATACTGTTCGATATTCGTGTTTTCGGGATCGGCTCAACCGCCGCCCTGTTTGCAGCGGTTTGCCATCGATCGGATTATTTACTATGAAACCGGCACAGGGCGCTTACATGCCATACTCCGGGCTGAAGATCAACTCTGACCGCGCCGGGGCTAACTAGTGTCTGAACGAAATACGGTGATTGGACGTAAACTTGCCCAGATACGAGGAACAATAAATTTTGAAACCGCAGTGTATTCCAATACATGAGGATTTCAAAATCTTGCAGTGACCAAGTAGATGGATGAGTTTTCGTCCAAGCACTAACTACGCAAAAAAGGAGCTTGAAAGAGGCATTCTGAATGGAAGAGAATAAAGAATCGACTATCGGGAATTCGGATTATAAGAGAAAGATGAAAGATTTTTTTGATTGGTTGCGGGAAAAACAGGCCCGGGATATCCTGGCTTTGGATGTGAAGCATATCAATTCCGTGACCGAGGGGGTACTCATTGCTTCTGCGGTCAATGCCCGGCATGCCAGGTCCCTGGCCGACTGGATTCTGGAAAAGATGGCGGAAGCCGGTCTGGAATTTTTGGGTATGGAGGGCTACAGGCAGGGGAGCTGGATACTCATTGACTGCAATGACTTGGTCCTCAATATATTTCGAGAGGATGAACGGAAGTTTTACAACCTGGAAGGGCTATGGAGCGATGCCCCGGAGATCAGGATGCAGGATGAAGAGACCCGGGCAGGTACCTGAGACGAGACAAGGAGCAGACGTTGTCTGAAATAATGCCGGCTTTACTTTTGATTCTGGACGGCTGGGGATATGCCGGGCCCGGGCCCGGCAATGCCGTGGCTCAGGCCAGGACTCCGAACCTGGACCGTTTCTGGACCGATTACCCCCGAACCCTTTTGACCTGTTCCGGAGAAGTGGTGGGACTGCCCCCGGGTCAGATGGGGAATTCAGAGGTGGGACACTTGAACATCGGGGCCGGACGCACCGTCTATCAGGATATCCTGCGCATAGACAAGGCCATAGAGGACGGCACGTTTTTTGAGAACAGAACCCTGCTGGATCTCCTGGAGACGATCAAATCCAGGGACAAAACGCTCCATCTCATGGGGCTGGTCTCGGACGGCGGGGTGCACAGCCATCTGAACCATCTCTACGCCCTGCTCAAGGCGGCCAAGGAAAACAGGGTCAGGGAGACGGTGGTCCATGTCATTCTTGACGGAAGAGACACCGCGCCCACCAGCGGTAAGGGTTACGTCCGGCAGCTTCAATCGTTCTTAAAAACCATTGACTACGGCCGGATAGGCTCGGTATCCGGACGTTACTATGCCATGGACCGTGATAAGCGTTGGGAAAGGACGGCCAGGGCCTATCGAAGCATCGTCCTCGGAAAAGGCCCTTTTGAGCAGGATGCGGTGACTGCCGTGGAAAAAGCCTATGCCGCCGCTGAAACCGATGAATTTGTCCAGCCCATGGTCATCAACCGCGAGCAGGGCCCGGCTCCGGGCATAGCCGACGGCGACGGGGTCTTTTTCTTCAATTTCAGGGCGGATCGGGCCAGGCAGCTGGTCAGGAGTCTGTTCGAGGAAGATTTCCAGGAGTTCGACCGGGAGCGTCCGCCAGATCTTTCCGGGCTGGTGACCATGACCGAGTACGATTCGACCTTCGGGCTCAAGGTTGCTTTTCCCCAGCTCAGGCTGGAGAAGATCCTGGGCCAGATCTGCGCTGAAGAGGGCTTGAAACAGCTCAGGATAGCAGAGACTGAAAAATACGCCCATGTAACTTATTTTTTCAATGGGGGTCGGGAAGAACCCTTTCCAGGGGAAGAGAGGATCCTGATCCCCTCGCCCCAGGAAGTGGCCACTTATGATCTCAAGCCGGAAATGTCGGCCTATGAGGTCACGGATGCCCTCCGGGACAAATTGGGGTCCAGGGAGTTCGATTTCGTCGTCTGCAACCTGGCAAACCTGGACATGGTGGGGCACAGCGGCAACTTTCAGGCGACGGTGGCGGCCTGTGAAGCGGTTGATGCCTGCTGCGGCCGGATCGTGGAGGCGGTTCTGGCTTCGGGCGGGAGATGCCTGCTGACCGCTGATCACGGTAACGCGGAGACCATGCTGGATTCCAGCGGCAATCCTCAGACGGCCCACAGCAAAAACCAGGTGCCCCTGATCTGGATCGAGTCCCGGCAGAAGGGGCAAAAACTGCGTGAATTCGGAATCCTGGCCGATATCGCTCCCACTCTTTTAGATCTGTGGGGACTGGCCAGGCCGGAGGAAATGACCGGACGGTCTTTGCTGACCTAACAGGGTTCCAGGTTCACAGTTCACAGTTTAATAAGAAGATGAAGAGATAATGGAAAAGAAAAAGCCTCTACTTCCGGTGAAACCGGCCGGTATGGAAATCCTGTTCTACTATCAGTGTCCGTTCTGCAAGCGCAAGGTCCCCTTGGTCGCTCCCCTCCAGCCGGCGATGGCCCAGTGCGACAGCTGTTCCAATCAATTTCCGGTGGTCCCTGCCGACCAGAAAAGCATCAGGTTTCTGAAGACTGTTCTGGACAACGGGCGGGCCGGGATCAACTCCGATTTTCTCTGAAATCCTATTTTGCCGCTCCGGGCCGAAGAAGGCCCGGAGCGGCAAAATAGGATAATGGTCTAACTTGTCAGATCCGACAACCTGCATGATGAAGCAACAGACCGCCAGACAGGAATCCGTCCTCGATTTTATCGGGAACACACCGTTAATCCGCATTTCAAGACTGAACATCAACCCCGGGGTCGAGCTCTTCGCCAAGCTTGAGGGTGCCAACCCAGGGGGGTCCATAAAGGACCGGGTGGCTTTGGCCATGGTCGAGGCGGCGGAAGCCTCGGGTGAATTGACCCCGGGCAAGACGATCATCGAGGCCACCTCCGGCAATACCGGCATCGGCCTGGCCATGGTCTGTGCGGTCAAGGGCTACAGGCTGATGCTGCTCATGCCGGAGTCGGCATCCGAAGAGCGAAAGCGGATCATGACCGCCTACGGGGCCGAAATATTGCTTACTCCGGGGCATTTGAGCACCGACGGGGCCATTGAGGAGGCCTACCGCCTGGCCAGGCAGGAGCCGGACAAGTACGTGCTCATGGACCAGTTCAACAATGCTGCTGGCATAAAGGCCCATGTACGGGGGACAGCCCGGGAAATCTGGGAACAGACCGGGGGCAGGGTGACCCATGTGGTCACGGCCCTGGGGACCTCCGGAACGGCCATGGGCCTGGCCGAGGCCTTCAGGAAGAAAGCCCCCAGGGTCCGGATCATTGCTGTAGAACCCTATGCCGGGCACAAGATCCAGGGTCTGAAAAACATGCAGGCCTCTTATCCTCCTGGTATTTACAACAAATACAATCTGGACCGCATCCTCCATGTCGATGACGAACAGGCCTTTGCCCTGTGCCGGGAACTGGCCCTGAAGGAGGCCGTTTTCGCCGGTATGAGTTCCGGGGCGGCTCTGGCCGGTGGGCTTCGTCTGGCCCGGGAGCTTGAGAGCGGGGTCATCGTGGTCGTCTTTCCGGACGGGGGGGAACGCTATTTGAGCACCCCGCTCTTTGTGCCCCCTTCGAAGCAGGAGATTTCCCTGTACAGTTTCCATTCCAGAAAACAGGAGTATCTGGATCTGAAACAACAGCCGGTCACGTTGTTCACGCCTGGTCCTGGTCCGGAAAATCCCGGTGATCCGGAAGTCTGGAGGCGCCTGGTCTTTGCGGACGTGCTCACCAAGTATCTACGTTCGAAATCAGTGGACTGCACAGCCAGGGCCGGGGTGGCCGATTTTGACGATCAGGCCCTGGCCATCGCCAGGAGCCACGGCCTGGGCCAGGCTGAATTCTCGACACAATTTTTGGAGAAACTCCGGAATTTAAGCCACAGTCTCGGTATCCGGGAGGTCGATTTCGTGCCCGCTGGCTCCAGAGAGCGGGAAATGGTGGCCATGTGCCGGAAGCTGCTGGGCAAGGGCCGGGCCTATGAGAAACTGCGCTCGGTCTATTACGATGTCTTTCGGGATACGGAATACGGCAATTTGATCGGGACCAATCTGGACAAATTGAACCTGGGCCAGACCGTGGACCTTGATGATTATGCCAAGGACAATCCCCGTGATTTTACCCTCCTGAAACGGGCCAGCCTTCTGGATTTGAAGAAAGGGGAGTTTCTGAAGACCGAATGGGGCAATGTCCGGCCCAGTTGGTATCTTCAGATGGCTGCCGCAGCCGGTGATGAACCGGACCAGCTCCAGGTGGTCATGGCCGGACGGTCGCACCAGTTTCCCCATCTGGAGAACCTGCGCGCGCTGTGGTCCAAGACTGGCGCGGCCGCACCCGGGGTCTGGATGGTGATCCAGACGGTGATCCCCGAACAGGACAAAGACTTGATCCCGGATCTGGAAAGTCTCATGGAGCAGGTGGCCGGCCCCGGTGTCCTCAGGATGTGGCTCTTGTCCATCTCCTATCGGAAACCCCTGGTCCTGAACCTGGAGAACCTGAAGATGTGGGAGCAGAACTGGCAGCGGATCCAGAACTTAACCGGTAACTTGATACTTTTTGCCGAGGCAGGGGACAATGAAGTCGGCAGCGATCTGGAGCAGGCGGTCTACGATCTAAAGTCGGGCCTGACCGGGATGCTTGAAAACGATCTGGCTGTGTACAGGTTCTGGCCGGTGCTCTTCGAGCTGTGCAGAAAGGTGAACAGGAAACAGGAACAGGGAAGCCTGCGGGCAGCCGAAGCCGCGCTGGTCCTTGAGCATATCAGGCGCATGGACGATATTCTGAAGATCATCGACTGGCAGCGGATGCCCCTGCCGAAGGAGGAGTGGCCCGTGGAATTGACCGCTTTGATCCGGGAAAGGGACCTGGCCAAAAAGGAAAGGGATTTCTCCAGGGCAGACAATATAAGAAGCGAAATCAAGCAGTTAGGATACAGGGTGACGGATACCAGAACCGGGGCCAGGGTTTACCGGAAGGCGGATCAGGGAAGAACGAGGGACTATTGATGAATACGACCGTTTCCGGCTTTTCGTTTTTAAAACCAGGGCCGGCCACGGGGGCGCCGGCTAGGACGATGAACAAAAACGAGGATTTTTCCTCGTTTTTTTGACTCAGTCTCATGAACAAGGCCACCTGTCTCTTTCCGATACCTAACCCGCCCAGGCCCTGGATAGATGCACGGCAATCGCATTTGTGCTTGCCGCAATAAGCCCTTGAAATATATCGTTTAAAATATTTTAAAAAAACATCAAAAAAACTAGACATTTACACTTGATCATGCTATGGGACTCCAAAACACCTGGAGGTACCCATGAA
>JAIPDR010000063.1 GCA_021737615.1 Desulfohalobiaceae bacterium
AGTGCCAGTGACTCAAATTGAAGTTTCTTCCTCGATCAAACTGGCAGCTGTGGACTTGAGCATTATTGTAGCAGCATGCCTGTATATTGTAATAAATATTCGATAGTTAAATGTCAGGCCTGCCAGAGGCAGGGCTGACCCCCGAAACCAGACACCTGTAACCTGGTAATGTCCCACTCTAAAGATAAGCCATTCATTTTAAGCAGATAAGTACCATTATCGGACCTGCTGTACGAAGTCTGAAGTAAGGAATGAAAGCATATACTCAAAAGTCGAACCGTATGCCCCCCTCCAGATTGTGCTTGGGATATACCTCGTATCGACTGGAGACCCTGCCCTTTATCCGAAACGGATTGTCGTATCCCAGTGGGTCCGCATGAAGTGCAGGTTCGGCTGCGGAGAGTACGGCAGAGCCGGGGCCTGCCCGCCTCAAACGCCTTCGGTGGCCGAGTGCCGGGAGTTCTTCCATGAGTTCAGCCAGGCTGTCGTTCTGCACTTCGAGGGGCAGATGGACAAACCCGAAGACCGCCACGCTTGGTCGGCCAAAATCAATGCCGGGCTGGTCAAGCTGGAACGAGCGGTGTTTGTGGCTGGCTTTGAAAAGGCTTTTCTCCTGTTCATGGATTCCTGCTGCTTTTGCAAGGAGTGCAGCGGCAACCGCGAAACATGCCAGCAACCCCGCATGGCTCGTCCTGCCCCTGAAGCCATGGCCGTCGATGTCTATACGACCGTGCGCCAGGCCGGATTCTCGGTCAATGTGCTCTTGGATTACAATCAGAAAATGGATCGTTTTGCCTTTCTGATGGTCCGGTAGTAGAGAAGGAAGAATTATGGGACAAATTACGATTTTCTACCTGCCTGATGAAGCCTCGTACTGGGAACAGACCTGGTATGACCGGGGCCTGCCGCATTTCGAAGTCTGCCGGGCCCTGGGAATCAGTATGGGGTGCTGATCTGCACGGAGATGTGGTTCATGGAACGGGGCCCGTTGTTACGCGGCAGCCGGGGCCGAAATCCTCTGCGTTCCCCGGGCAACGCCGCATGACTCGGTTCGCAAATGGCTGGCCGGCTGGCAGGCAGCAGCCGTGTGCTCCGGGGCCTACTGCCTGTCTTCCAACCTGCGGAATTCACCTGGAAGCAGGGCCGACTGCGGCGGGCTCGGCTGGATCATCTCTACGGAAGGCGATGTCCTGGCCGAGACCAGTGAACAGGAGCCCTTTGCCACCCGGGACATCGATCCCGACTTTGCCAGGAAGAGCAAGGCCACCTATCCCCGCTACGTCCCTGAATAGAGACTTTAGTGTCAGTCACATTGTCTGCAGTTCAAACTTGCTTGACCTGTAACGCAGGCCGGTTGTATCATGCAACTCAATTGTATAAAAATACCCGGGGAATCCATGAAAGCACCTCTTTTCTTTTCTGCCCTGTTGGCGATTCTTCTGCTGCAGACCACAGCCATGGCCAAGACCCTGGTCTTTGCGAGCGTTCCTCCCCAGCAGTACTTTCTGCAGCAACTAGGCGGCGATCTTCTGGAGGTCAGGGTCATGGTCCGTCCCGGAGCCAATCCGGCCACATACGAACCAAGTCCCGGGCAAATGGTCCGCCTGGCCAAGGCCAAGGCCTACTTCGCCATCGGTGTCCCCTTTGAGAAGACCTGGCTAAAGCGCATCACTGCTGCCAACCCGGATCTGGATGTGGTGCACACCGACCGGGGTATCCGCAAAAGGAGCATGAGCACTCACAAACACCACCAGGACCAGGAGCAGATCGACTCTCCAGAAGACCGCGGCTCTCCAGATCCGCACACTTGGCTGTCCCCTGAACTGGTCAAAACTCAGGCCAAAAACATAGTTCGCGGACTGGTTCGCCTGGATCCCGATCATTCCGCTGTTTACAAGGACAATCTGGATGGCTTTCTGAACGAGCTTGACAAGCTACATGAAAGAATTCATTCGATCCTCGAACAGCTGCCTGAAGACAGGCGCACATTCATGGTCTTTCACCCGGCCTGGGGTTATTTCGCCAGGGAATTCGGCCTTCGTCAGGTCCCCATCGAAGTGGAAGGCAAAGAACCGGGGCCCGGGGAGCTGGCCCGCATCATCCGTTATGGCCGGGAAGAAGGAATATCCGTGATCTTCGTCCAGCCGCAGTTCTCTGATAAGAGCGCCAGGGTCATCGCACGGGAAATGGAGGCAGAAGTCGCGGCCCTTGATCCTCTGGCCGAAGATTGGAGGGACAACCTGCTCAAGGCGGCAAAGGCCTTCCGGCAGGCCCTTGAGGGGAGAGCGTCATGATGGATCTGGCCGTTACCCTGGAAAATGTGTCCTTCGCCTATGATGGTCAAGACGTGTTGCAGCAGGTGAACCTCAAGCTGAAGACAGGGTCCTTCCTGGCGGTCATCGGCCCCAACGGCGGCGGTAAGACCACACTGATCAAACTGCTTCTTGGCATGCTGCGGCCCCGCCTGGGAACGGTGACCGTTCTCGGCAAAGACCCGGCTTTCGAGACCCCGAATGTCGGCTACGTCCCCCAGCATGCGGCCTTTGCTCCCAAATTCCCCATCACGGTTCAGGAGGTGGTTTCGCTGGGGGTCTCGGGACCCAGGCAATTCCGCCTCAGACAGCCTGATGGTGTCCTGAACCGGGCCATGACCGCCCTGTCCCAGGTCGACATGGACGGATACGCCCAGCGCCGTTTCGACACCCTTTCCGGGGGACAGCGGCAGAGGGTGCTGGTGGCCAGAGCCATGGCCTCATCGCCCGCTTTGCTGCTCTTTGACGAGCCCACCTCCAACATCGATCCCCAGGGAAGAGTCTGCCTCTTTGACATCCTCTCCAAGCTCAGCAACACAATAACGGTAGTCCTGGTGAGCCACGATATCATCTCGGCCTCAGTCGGCCTCACCGATGTGGCCGTGATCAACAGGCGGCTCATTCAAGGCCGGGAGATCACTCCTGAGATGCTGGAGTTGATTTATGGGGTGCACGACACCGCCTGCCCGCTGGACGGCTATCTGAAGAATCTGACTTCGGTGTTTGAACAGGTGGAGCGGCCCGGTGCTTGAAGCCCTCTCCATGACCTTCTTCCAGAATGCCCTCCTGGCCGGAGTACTGGCCAGTGTGGCCTGCGGTATCATAGGTTCGCTGGTGGTGGTCAATCGGCAGGTATTCATGGCCGGTGGTGTGGCCCATGCCGCCTACGGAGGCGTCGGCCTGGCCTTTTACCTGAGCCTGCCGGTTCTGCCCTGCGCCGTAGTTTTCACGGCCCTGGCCGCCATGGTTACCGCTCATTTCACCTTTGACAGACGTGAACGGACCGACAGTTTCGTGGGGGTTCTCTGGGCCTCGGGCATGGCCTTCGGTGTGATTCTCATCAATCTGACCCCGGGCTACAATGTTGATTTGATGAGCTATCTCTTCGGGAGCATCATGGCCGTGCCCCGCAGCGATCTCTGGATCATGCTCGCATTGGATATGCTCATTGTGGCCGTGATATTCTCAAGATATCAAGATTTTCTGTCCCTGTCCTTTGACATGGAGTTCGCCCAGGCCAGGGGCGTACCGGTCAAAGGGCTCTATGCTTTGATGCTGGTCATGGTGGCCGTGTCCGTGGTCATGGTCATCCAGGTCGTGGGTCTGGTCCTGATCATCGCCCTGTTGACCATTCCCTCCATGCTGGCCGAAACAAAAGCCAGGTCCCTGGCTCATATGATGTTTGCAGCCACCCTGTACTGTCTGCTGTTCTGCTTTCTGGGACTGGCGGTGGCTTATCGGTTCGATCTGGCTTCCGGGGCCTCAATCATTGCCGTGGCCGCGGCTACGTATTTCGCGGTTCGTTTTGTGCAAATGTGGATAGGAGGTAAGCATGACTTTTCGGACCATGAGTGATGTCCGCTCATGCCTTGTTTCATACCGGGCCGGTCCTGAAACAGGAGGCAAGATACGATATCAAAAACTGGAGGATGCTTTTATGGATAGGCGCAGGCGGCAGCTTCATAAGTACATATGATGCCAACTTCTGGTATGAGGAGAGGTTTATGCTGACAGATCATTTTTTTCGTTCACTCCAGCCGGCGGCAATATGCCTGCTGTCCGTTTTACTGCTGATCGGGCTGACCGGTCCGTTATCCATTGCCTGGGGGTGTTCAGCCTGCGCAGGTCCGAGATCAAACGTGTATGTTCGAGCCCATCTGACAATAGAAGAGAGTGCTCTGACGCGATTGGATATTCGCTGGCAAATGGGTGAAACCCTGGCGCAATCCCTGTTGTCAACGCACGACATCGATAAGGACGGAAAACTCGACAGCGAAGAGAAGCAGGCCCTGGGAAGGATATTGAACAATGAACTGCGATCCGAGAAGTACCATACGCTCCTGGTCGTCAATGGACGGACATTGACTTCCTTGTCGTTTGAAAACCCTCGCTTAAAGTGGCAACCCGCTGCACTGAGTTTCAGGTTCGGCATACCGCTGGAGGAGCCCGTGGGTGACGGTCTGCAACTGCGTCTGATCACGCATGACCCTGAGCTGTATATGCAGTTTTACCACCAGCAGGACAGCGTCACCTGGAACAGCCCGGCCTGCTGCATGCTTTCCGACAACAGCCATCTCTTCCCCAAAGAGCTGGAGATGGATATCCGTCCCATTGCACCGGACTCAAATTGAAAATGGAATCAGGTACCGCAAAAAGCGGCCTGAACCACTTCCTTTTGAAAGCAAAATTATGACTTTGAAGGGAACAAAGGGCTAATGCAGCCGCCGCCCTCCCTTGCCTCGCGGCAGCCGGGAGAATCTGCGTCGTTGCCTTATTCGAAGGCTTGAAATTTCTTCATGAACCTCCGGTCGAGGCGGTCCTTGATGAGAAAGGCCAGGCGGCCGTTGAAGACTATGTTCTTCTTTCTGAAGACCCCGGTGCCGTCACCAAGGTTGAAGATGAGCAGGTAATCCCCGCCGGGATCAAAGGGGATGAGATCCTTTATTTCACACCGGGCCAGGAGGTTGTGCAGCAGGACCGGGTTCTGCCGCACGGCATAGACCCCGACCTTGTCCAGGGGGCGCTTTTGAAAGTAGATACAGTCGCCGCCCCCGAATATGTCCGGATAGTCGGGCGAATGGAGAAAATCATTGACCTGCAGGCCTCCGTCCGGTCCGGTGGGCAGGGAGGACGCCCTGAAAATGGGGCTTGGCCTGATGCCCGGGGCCAGCAGGATCAGATCCTGCTGGTAGTGATAGCCGGATTCCAGGATCAGCCGTCCCGGTTCGACCGCTCGGACGTAGCCCTCTTCCAGGACTTCGATGTCCCGATTCTCTAGGGAATCAATCACCTTCCTCCGGACCTGCCGCGGAAAACGGGCCATGAATCTCAGGCCGGCAAAAAGCTGAATATGGGGCTGGCTGCGGCCGGAGTCCCGGAGCAGGCGGTGGATATTGCCGCTGATTTCCGCGGTCGAGGGACCCCCGCCGACGATGCCCACCCGGAAGCGTCCTTCTGTGCCCAGCTCCAGGAGCCTCTTCTGGACAGCCAGGAGGTTCTCGATGGGTTTGACCGGGTAGATGTCCGGGGCCTCGGCCGCATCTGTCTGGATCAATTCCCGGGGCACGTAGCTGCCGACGTTGAAGGAGACCAGATCGTATGACTGCTCAGCTCCGCTTTTCAGTCTAAGGAGTTTCTTGTCCGGATCAATGGTCGTGACCGTATCCCGAAGAAAGGTCCCCCCCTGTTTCTCCACCAGACGTCTGGTCTGGAAACGGATTTCCTCAGGGGCATAGGTTTTGCCGAGCATGCCCGGCCCCATGCCTGAGTAGTAGTGGTGTTCGGAGGGTCCGATGACCGTGATGCGATGCCCTTTTTGCACAAAACGGTGCACATTGGCCAGGGTCAGCATATGGGCGTGACCGCCGCCGACCAGGACAAGATGCCTGCCCACGTTCAATCCTCCGCACCGGCGGTTGTTTCCATAAGTTCCCCGAGACGCTGCAGGTGCCGTTGTTCCTCAGCCGCAATTTCCAGAAGCGTCCCTCGGCCCTGCTGTCCGGGCAGGGTTTCGGCGACCCGGGTATAGAGGTCCAGGGCCTGAGCCTCGATGGACATGGCCAGGGAGACCATGTCCTGCAGGGATTCAGGATCGGTTTGGAAGCGGTGCAGGTACTCTTCGGTGCTCAAGCCCCCTTCGAGACCCTGGATCGCGACCTGTTGTTCGAACTCCGGCTGTTCCAAAGCAGCCTTGGTCAATCGGAGATACTGCTCAAAGATGGAGCGCTGGTGGAGTTCTTCGATCCCGGCCAGCTGCTGAAAGAGGTCTCGAGCCTGGCTGCTGTTCACGGTCCGGGCCTGGGACTGGTAGAAATCCCTAAGTCCCGACTCCAGGCCGTAGGCAACCGTCAGGATTTCCCGGGGAGATTCCGAGCCTGAAAAGAGGGTCAGCCCCTGATCCACAGGACCAAAGGCCGCTTTCTGATCCCAGGCCTTGAAGCCTCCGCTCAAATTGTAGACCGTGACAAACCCTTTCCCGGCCAGCATCTGGGCAGCAACCCGGCTGCGCCCGCCCACGGCTCAGTAGACCAGGGTTTCCCGGTCCGGATCCAGTTCCTGAAGTCTGTCGCCCAGTTCGGGCAGGGGAATGAGTTTGGCCCCGGGGATATGCCCCTTTTCATATTCAGTCGGCTGACGAACGTCCAGGATGTTGATCTCCCCGGGGGAGGCCTTCTGGAGAAGTTCACCTGCCTGGATGGCGTTTATGGATTTGACCGGAGTGAAAAATTGTTTCCAGCGCATGCAGCGGCTCCTTTGTTGGTTGCAGATGAAGTCTCTTCACTCTGGACACAGGATGACATTTGCCTGTTGCTGCTGTCAAGGACCTGTCATGTATCAGGAAGGCCGGGCCGATGGGAGGCCGTGATCCATTTCAGCGTAGCAACGGTCCCATTTGCAATCGATGCCAAACAAGACGAGGAAATGCGTTGAAAGAAGGCGCCGACTGTGTGATAATAGAAGCGAGCATCAGAAAACTGGCCATGGCCATCGAAACAATCGCGGCCACCTTTCCAGAGCTGCAGCATGCACTTCATCATCGAGCCTGAAAACCTGGACCGCTTATTGAGGACTCTGCAGGATCAAGGTCGGATCATCGGCCCCGCAAACCAGGACAACACCTTACGAAGCTTATTGATATGTTTCAAATTTTCTGATTGGAAAATAACCATGAACACCTGGCAAAGAAATTTGACGGGATCAGGAAGGAGGTCACTATGCTTTGGACCTTATTTGTAATTCTATTGGTGCTCTGGATGCTGGGGTTATTGACCGGCTACACCTTGGGCGGCGTCCTGCATGCCCTGCTGGTGATTGCGGTCATAGTGGTGCTGGTCCAGGTTATTCAAGGTCGCCGGCGGGTGTGATCCGCCGAGGCCATGCCACCCAAAATGAAACGTCTTCAAACAGGAGCTTCGATCATGAAAACGAAACGCACGCTTATCAGCTGTTTAGTCTTTTTCACCTTTCTGTTCACCTTAGTGGGCTGCGCATCGACATCCCAACAGTCCAGCACCGGGGAGTATGTCGACGATTCGGTCATCACGACCAAGGTCAAATCGCTGCTGGCAAAAGAGGATTTTCTCAAGTCATTCCAGATCAGTGTTGAAACCTACAAAGGTACGGTCCAACTAAGCGGCTTTGTCAATACGCAGGATGCCAAGGACAAGGCCGGACAAATCGCGCGCAGCGTGAAAGGGGTTCAATCCGTCCAGAACGATCTGATCGTCAAATAGTAAGAGGAGAGTTACGATGCCGTTGCTTCAATTGATCATCGTTCTGGTTGTTGTTGGGGTTATTCTCTGGGTCATCAACAGCTACATACCGATGCAGACCACGGTAAAAACAATCCTCAATGTCGTCGTGATTGTTGTGCTCATCCTATGGCTGTTGAGCGTCTTCGGGGTCATTGACTCTCTTCAAGGGATTCGTATCGGGGGGTGATTGCCAAAAGGAATTTGAATGCAGAAACCACATCGCCTGAGCGCCGAGAAGGTGCTGCAGAACCATGAAACATCCCCGCAGCAGGGCCTGTCGACGTCTGAGGCCACGCGCATGCTGAGCGTATACGGCCCCAACGAATTGATCGAGAAGGGAAAGAAAAAGGCCTGGCGGATTCTGTTGGCCCAGGTGAAGGAAGTCATGATCCTGATTCTGCTGGCCGCGGTGGTTATTTCGGCGGCTCTGCAGGAATATATCGATGCCATCGTGATCTTCGTCATTGTGGTGCTTAATACGATTCTGGGGTTTTGGCAGGAGTTCAAGGCCGAAAACGCCATGGCCGCCCTCAAGAAAATGACGGTGCCCAATGTGCGGGTGCGGCGCGACGGCGCAGAACAGCAGATTTCGGCCAGGGACCTGGTCCCGGGAGACATCCTGCTCATCGAAGCCGGGAACATTGTGCCGGCGGATGCCCGACTGATCGCAGCCGCGAATCTCAAAGTCCAGGAAGCGGCCCTGACCGGCGAATCCGAATCTGTGGACAAAGATACCGGCGATCTGCCGGATGGCGAGCTCGCCCTGGCCGAGCGCAGGAACATGATATACAGGGGCACGGTTGTGAGCTACGGACGCGGCGAGGCCGTGGTCACCGCCACCGGCATGCAGACCGAACTGGGTAAAATCGCCACCATGCTTCAGGACGTGGAGGATGAACAAACCCCTCTGCAACGGCGGTTGGCGAAGCTCGGCAGATCGCTGGCCATGGCCGCCGGGGCGTTGATCGTCTTAGTTGTCGGCATGATCTATCTGCAGGGCGCGGGCCTAAAGGAAATGTTCATGACGGCCATCAGCATGGCGGTGGCGGCCATCCCCGAAGGCCTGCCGGCTGTAGTCACCATCGCCCTGGCCCTGGGCGCACAGCAGATGTTGAAGAAAAACGCCTTGATCCGGCGACTTCCGGCCGTGGAAACCCTGGGCGGCGTGACCGTGATCTGTTCCGACAAAACCGGCACCCTGACGCAGAATAAAATGACCGTATCGGACGTGGTGCTGTTGGATCGCCGCTATTCCCTTGATGAAGCGGTGGCCGAACGCGGCGATGATGCCGATCTCGGCCTGCTGCTGCTGGCCGGGACGCTGTGCAACGATGCCGTCATCGACCAAAATACGCAAAACGGCATTCTCGGCGATCCCACCGAAGGCGCCCTGGTGCTTGCGGCCCAACAGGCGGGACTGGTGCAGCGCGATCTGCAAGCCATGCTGCCGCGTGTTCGCGAACTGCCCTTTGACTCCGAGCGTAAACGCATGTCCACCGTTCACGCCCTGCCGTCGTCTTCCCAGGGGACAACCTTGCACCCTGTTCTTGCCGTGGCCGGACACCAGGGGCAGGCCGATCACCTGGTGTTGACCAAGGGGGCGACCGATGGCTTGATCGAGGTCTGCAGCCGGATTCTGATAAACGGCCTCGTTCAACCCCTTGGCGAAAAGAGAAAAGAGGAGATTTCAGCCGAAAACACCGCGATGGCGAAAAAAGGCATTCGGGTGCTTGGTTTGGCCTATCGGTTGATGGATGTCGATGGGCTGGACCAGCCGGCGCACTACGAGCAGGATCTGGTCTTTCTGGGTATGGCCTGCATGCTCGATCCGGTGCGGCCCGAAGCGATTGAGTCCGTTCGACTGTGCAAGCAGGCCGGGATTCGCCCGATTATGATCACCGGCGATCATCCCCTGACGGCTGTGGCCATCGCCAAGGATTTGGGGCTGATCACCTCCGATACGGTTCTGGCCGGGCAGGATCTGGACACGATGACCGCCGACGCGCTCAGCTCCCGAATTAAGGAGGTTTCCGTCTTTGCGCGCGTCTCGCCCAAGCACAAGATGATCATCATCGATGCGCTGCAAGCTCAGCATGAGATCGTCTCCATGACGGGCGACGGCGTCAACGATGCACCGGCCTTGAAATCAGCCGATATTGGCGTGGCCATGGGGATTACGGGTACCGACGTCAGCAAAGAATCCTCCGATATGGTCCTGCTGGATGACAATTTCGCCACCATAGTCGCCGCCGTCAAAGAAGGTCGCCGCATTTACGATAATATCCGCAAATTCGTCAGATACATCCTCACCGGTAATACAGGTGAAATCGTTGTCATGCTCACCGGCCCGTTAATGGGCATGCCGCTGCCGCTGCTGCCGATTCAAATTTTATGGATCAATCTGGTGACCGATGGCCTGCCGGCCGTTGCCTTGGGGTTCGAAGAAGCCGAGCGCGATGTGATGAACCGGCCGCCGTACAATCCGCGGGAAGGCATCTTCGCGCGGGGGCTGGGCTGGCAGATTCTCGTCATGGGCCTGATCATCGGCCTGATCTCGGTGGGGACCGGGTACTGGTTCTGGGACGGCGGAACAGGTTCCAACGCCTGGCAGACCATGGTGTTCACCATGCTGACGTTCTGCCAGATGGCCTACGCGCTGTGTGTGCGCAAACAAACTCAGTCGCTGTTTAGGCAATCATGGCTCAGCAATCCGGTGCTGTTGCTGGCCATAGGCGTCACACTGACCCTGCAGTTGATCCTTATCTATGTCCCGTTTTTTAACACCGTGTTTCGCACCACGCCGCTGCGGCTGGAGGAACTGGGTATCTGCGCCGTTGGAGCCCTGGTGATTATACTGATTACGGAATCGAAAAAACTATTAGGAGCAAAGTGAATAAGCGGCTTTTGTAAACCTCCCGGTTGTCAAATGGCTGCCTGCGAAAAAATGGCATACGTTGATCAAAGGCTGTCATCAGGTTCAACGCAGTTTGCATCACCCCATGCGCACCACGACGTCGTATCGCAGCTTTTCATCCGAAAGGGGAATGTCTTTCCCGGCCAGGACTTCGCCTTCGAGCAGAATCTGTTCGACGCCCCTGTTGACGCCTTTCGGGTTTATGACCTGAATATTATAAACCGACGCGCCATGGCGGTAGGTTATCGTAAATCCGGGCCAGCCTCCGGGAATGCAGGGTGAGATGCGAAGAACATTTCCTGTGCGGCGAAACCCCAGAATCGCCTCCAGGCCAAGGCGGTACATCCAGCCCCCTGATCCGGTATACCAGGTCCACCCGCCGCGCCCGTTATGGGGAGCCATGCTGTAGACATCGGCCGCGATGACATAGGGCTCCACCCGGTAGCGGGCAATCTTTTCCCGGGTATCCCCGTGGCAGATGGGGTTTAACATCCTGAAAAGCGCCTGGCTGCGGTCCCCCTGGCTCAATTCGGCAAAGGCCCATACGGCCCAGGTTGCCGCGTGGGTGTATTGTCCCCCGTTTTCCCGGATGCCCGGGGGATATCCTTTGATGTATCCGGGATCGCGCGGGGAGGTGTCAAACGGCGGCGTAAAAAGCCGGATCAGTTGGTCCTCCGGTTTTACGAGGTGTTTTTCCACCGCTTCCATGGCGCGTTTGGCACGGGAGAAATCCGGCTCTCCGCCCGAAAGAACGGCCCAGGACTGGGCGATAGAGTCGATCCGGCACTCGTCGGATTTAGACGAGCCCAGCGGTACGCCGTCATCGTAGAATCCCCGCAGGTACCACTCGCCGTCCCAGCCGGAGGCTTCGATATCACGGCTCAGTTGCCGGGCCATGGCGATATAAGTATCCGCCTGGCCGCCCTGGTCCATCTGCCGGCAGATATCCGCAAAATCAAGGAGGGTTGCTCGCAGAAACCAGCCCAGCCATACACTTTCCCCTTTTCCGTGGATGCCGACCCGGTTCATGCCGTCGTTCCAGTCGCCGGCGCCGATCAGGGGCAGCCCGTGATTCCCCCGGGTGGCGGCTTTCCGGATGGCCCGCAGACAATGCTCATAAAGGCTGAAATCTTCGGCGGTGTGTTCATAATGGCCGTAGCGTTCCTCCTCCTCCGGTTCGAGCTCCTTGGCCTGCAGAAACGGAATCTGCTCCGACAAGACGGAAACGTCTCCGGTGAATTTCACGTAATGGGCGGTTACATAGGGCAGCCACAGCAGGTCGTCGGTGATGCGGGTGCGCACCCCGCGTCCGGACGGCGGGTGCCACCAGTGCAGGACATCGCCTTCTGCGAACTGGTGCCGGGCCGCAAGCAAAAGGTGCTCCCGGGCGATCTCCGGTCGGTGGTGCAAAACACCCGTCATATCCTGCAGTTGATCCCGGAAACCGAATGCGCCGCTCGACTGGTAGAGCGCCGAGCGCCCCCAGATGCGGCAGGAAAGATTCTGGTAAACCAGCCATCGGTTCAACAGCAGATCCATGGCCGTATCCGGCGTTTCAACCGTTAGGGATCCCAGAAGCTCATCCCACAACGTCGCTGCCTCCTGCCATGCCGCATTGATGCGCCCCGGCTCCCGGTATTTAGCCACAAGCCTTTGCGCATCTTCCCGGTTTGCGCCTTGCCCCAACAGGAAGCAGACTTCCTGGACTTCTCCCGGGGCCAGGTTGAGGTGGACCTGGACTGCGCCGCACGGATCGATCCCCGCCGTGGTGTCATTGGCCAGACCGATACGTCCGAGAGCGGCCGGACTCCGGTAATTTCCCATGCGTCCCAGAAACTCGGAGCGGCTGGCGGTAAACCCGTGAAGCGGCCTGTCTGCCGAGAGAAAGGCCACCCGGTCGCCGAATTCGGTATTGTATGTATTGTGCACAAACAGGGCATGATTCTCGTTGTCATACGACGTTACGATAAAGGGCTGCATGTCTTCCCGATCCGGGCCGAGCACCCAGTCCGCGTAATAGGTGGCCGTTATCCGGCGCATCCGTCCGCTCATGTTCTCCAGGCAAAGGCAAATGAGCTTGACCGGGTCGGCAACAGGCGTAAAAAGGCGCATCTTCTGACAAATACCATGGCTGCGGTGTTCAAAGACAGTGTAGCCGGCACCGTGCCGGATCAGATGGGGCTCGGCTTCTCCGGCCGGCAGCGGTGTGGGCGACCATATCTCCGCTGTTTCTTCATCGCGCAGGTAAAGAGCCTCTCCCGGGGGATCGGAGACAGGGTCATTGTGCCACGGGGTCAGCCTGTTTTGGCCGCTGTTAACCGCCCAGGTATTGCCGGATCCGCTCTCAGAGATTGTAAAACCGAAGGCCGGATTGGCGATCACGTTGATCCAGGGGGCGGGAGGCATCTGCCCGGGGGCCAGGTAAATGACGTATTCGCGCCCGTCCGGCCTGAATCCGCCCAGCCCGTTGTCAAACAAAAGATCGACCGGTCGGGGAAGCGGCGGTGTCGGCGCCGGTTTTTCTGCCGGGGCGCGTACCGGGATGAAGTCCGGAAGCGGCGGTGTCGGCGCTGCGTCAATGCCGGTCAGTTGCTCGGCCAGCGGTCCTTTCTCTGCGTCCAGTATCCCCCTTGCTGCGGTGTAAAGCAAAACGCGGTCCGCTTCTTCCATCTGATCTGCATTCAGGAGAAAGATGCCGCCGCTCCGGTTCAGCCACTCATAGCTGTTGGTGCGCTGCAAAAGACGATGCAGCTGCCCCTGCAGTTCCTGGGCATATCCGCTTTCCTTCATGTTGACAATGACCAGATCGATTTTGAAACTGCGGTTGCGCCAGTAAGCATGGGCCCGAAGCAGCTCCTGGACAACTGCCGTTCCTTCCTGGCCTGAGATGCGGATCAGAAGGATGGGATTGTCACCGGATATGGCATGGGGCCACAGCCCCGGCTGCCCCCTGGTATTGGCCGCCAATGTTTGCGGATCGGCCCGCAGCGCCGGATGCGGATAGAGCATCACCGAAAGAAGCTTCTGAATAAAGGCCAAATCCGGACTCGAAAGTTCCAACTGCCGGAGTTCCGATCGGGCCTTCGTTTCGGCCGCCGAAAACGCGCGATCCACGGCTGACAGGTTCTGGTGGCGTTTGGCGGTTTCCATGGCCAGATCCTGTGAGTTTGCCGCCAGGGTAAACCATGCGATTTGAATCTTCTGATTCGGTTTCAGCTCGATCTCCTGGCCCAGAGACATGATCGGATCAAGTGTTGCTTCGCTGCTTCCGCCCGCACCGGTCTTGTTCTGCCCGGACATGGTGGGATCGAGGGTCGTCCGTCCCCTTCCCAGAAACCGAAACCGGTTGGTTTCATGGGCGCCTGTGGCGGCGGTGCCTTCCGGGAGGATAAGACCGTGGATCAAAAAAATCGGGGACTCATCCGCCGAGCGCGGGCGGCGCCGAAAGAAAAGCCCGTTTATTTCTTCCAGGAACCGGCTTTCAATAAACAGTTTGTTGAAAGCCGGATGGCGCCGATCGACCTCCGGCGGGGCCAGGACCACCTCCCCGTAGCTGGCGACAAACAGGCGGCGTGTTCGATGGCTCTGATTGGTGATGGTGAGCCGGCGGATTTCCATGGCATCCTCCGGCGGCACAATGATTTCAGTGTAAAGGACAATGTCTTGAAATTCGGTTCGAAAGTCGGCTTTATAGGGTGAAAAACGGGCCTCGGACTTCCTTGGCGCCTTTCCGACGGGCTGATAAGTGGCCGACCAGAGCTCACCGCTTTGCTGATCGCATACATAGATCCAGGTCCCCCGGTCGTCGAGGGTGGTATCGGCACGCCACCGGGTCAGAGCGATTTTCTCCCACATGCTGAAACCGCTTCCGGCGCTGGTGATAAATGATCCGTAATGGCCGTTGGAGAGCAGGTGTACATGCGGGAAGGGGGAATGGACCGGCACGGACCAGGAATTGAGCTCAATTTTCGGTTTTTCCTGCATCCGTCCCATGGCCGCCATTTCCGGAAGTTTCTCAAGCGGCGCCTGATTCGACAATTTCTCCTGCAGCAGCAGCTCGGCGCTTTGAATCCGGGCATCACTGTGGAAGCGGTTGATCATCTTGCCATCGGTGAGATAATTGGCCAGAGACAGCAAAATCATGCCCTGGTGATGGCTGTAAAAGGAGCGGATCACGGCCTGCTTTTCTCCCATGGAAAGCCGTGACGGCGTGTAGTCCAGGGCCTCGTAAAAGCCGTAGATACCGAGCGCATTTTGGCTGGTGAGCGCGGCAATATTGTCCAGGACGGCCCGCGGCCGGATCGTCAGCGCCAGCAGAGACGCGTAGGGGGCGATGACCAGATCCTCTTCCAGTCCCCTTTTGTATCCCAGATCCGGCACCCCGAAAGCGCTGTATTGGTAGTGCATATTGGCGTTGAACCGGTAATACGCGGACTCGGAGACCCCCCACGGCACTTTTTTCTGTTTCCCGAAAGCGATCTGGCGGGCCACCGCGGCCCGGGCGCTTTGTCCTAGAAGGGTGAATGCCTTCTCCCGCATCAGCAGGACGGGCATGAGGTATTCAAACATGCTTCCGCTCCAGGAAAGCAGGTATCGTGTATTATCCACCCGGGCCATCGGCCGGGACAAATGCAGCCAGTGGCTCTGGGGGGCATCTCCCTTGGCAATGGCCACCAGGCTTGCGATACGCGCCTCAGAGGCCATCAGATCATAGTGATTGGCGTCCAGGGCGTCTGCATCCACGTTGTAGCCGATCCAAAAAAGCTGGCGCCGGGGATTGAACAGAAACGTGAAATCCATGGCCGCCACCATCGCTTCCGCCTGCCGACCGATTTCCATGAGATCCGACAGGATATATCGTGCGTTTTCCTGCGCCGACAGGAGGCTCTCTTTGAGTTGCGCGCACCAGGTCATGGCTTGGCTGCGTTCCTCCGTGGCCTCCATGGTGTCGAGTGCCTTCTGCAGCCGATCAAGACGCTCCAGAGCCGCCCCGCAAATTTCCTCCACCTCATCGATAGCCGGCATAAGCGGCAGCGAGCCCTTGAGCCCGTTCCATTCTTCGGCTGCCGGGGTATTGGCGGTCTGCAAAAGCGCCGGTACGTCACCCAGCATCGAAAGCCAGGGGGCGAGTCTCAAAAGTTCCCGCCGCGCACTGCTCAACTGGTAATGAATTCGTTGTGTCCACAGGCGCAGGCTGTTTAAATCAGCTGCGTTCAGGAGATGTCCTTTGCTTTCCACCATGTCGGCCAGGCGCCGGTCCAGTTCCGGCAGGTCATCTTCCCCCATTTGATGCAGAAGGGATATCCACTGCTTTGGTTCCTCCTGAACGGCCAATACATGGTTTCGGATATGGTCCCACTGGGATTTCACCGGGCTGACCGCCTCGTAGGCGCCCTTTTTTAAATGCGCCACGATGTCGTCTAATACATCGAGGGTGTCGAGAAGGCCCTGGCACCGCTGCCAACGCAATATAGAGGCTTTTTGCAAACCGAGGCATCCCTGGCGAAGCGTCAGGAGGCAGGCGGCCAGATTGCCGCTGTCGACCATTGACACATATCGGGGCTGAAGAGGATGAAGGTTGCGGGTTTCGTACCAATTGAGAAAATGACCCCGATGCCGCTCCAGTTTTTCCATTGCGTCAATGGTGTTGCGCAAACGGGCGGAGAGCAGGGGGAGGCCGATATATCCCAGGTCGTAAGCCGACAGGGTAGACAGCAGCAAAAGCCCGACGTTGGTGGGGGAGGTGCGGTGGGCCACAAGCCCCAGAGGCGACTGCTGAAAATGATCCGGCGGGAGCCAGTAATCTTCCGGACCCACGAACTGTTCGAAAAAAAACCAAGTGCGCCGGGCCAGACGGCGAAGCTGGTAGCGCTGCCCGCTTTCCAGAAACTCCTGCGCTATCTCTGCGGGCCGGCTGATCCGGTAGGCGATGTATGGAGAGAGAAACCAGGCGATCAACAGCGGCGCGGCGCTGAAAAAAGCCGTGACATTAAAGGCGCTCAGCAGGAAAAAAACACCTGCGGCGACCATCGGGGCGCCCCACATTCGCTGCCAGAACCGGCCCGACTTGCCCTTGTTCTCAAACACCCGGGCGGTGCTGGCCGAGGTCGTCCATTCCAGCAGCCGCCTGTGCGAAACCCAAAGCCGGTAGAGCGTCCTGAAAACGGCATCCATTGTAATCAAGGCTTCATAGGGCAGAAATGCCAGCATCAGCAGCCAGCGGAAACCGGGCAGTCGAAAGCAGGCCGCGGTATCCCGCAGGGATGTCCGATCCCGGAATTGAGAGGGAAGTTGTGTTATTGCCTGGAGTATCAATGTGACGGCCGACAACAGCAGGGCGAACAGGGTCCAGATAATGACCGGCCCTGGAAACAAAAGCCATATGGCGATGAGCAGAACCAGCATTGCCGGCTGAAACAGGCTTCGGATCAGGTTGTCGAAAATTTTCCAGCAACCGATCAGCGAAATCCGGTAGGGACTGGCAATGACTTCGGGATGGGGTTTGCGAAACAAAAGCCAGGGCAGAAGCTGCCAGTCCCCTCGAACCCATCGATGCAGCCGGCGCGCATACACCGGATAACTGGGAGGGTATTCTTCGAGCAAAACAATATCG
>JAIPDR010000064.1 GCA_021737615.1 Desulfohalobiaceae bacterium
GTTGAAGAATTTTTTTAGCAAAGGAGGTCCACATGTCTTTGAAAACCCTGAAGAGAACATGCATTCTGTTCATTATCCTGTTCTTGATGCTTCCGGGGCTGCTTTTGGCCGAATCCATGGAAGAATGGATCGAGGTCTTTCAGCCCTCGGTCCTTAGCCAGGAGGAACAGCGAAAGGAGCTGGAATGGTTCGCCAAGGCCGCCGAACCCTACAAGGGCCTGGAGGTCAAATCCGTGGCCGAAGGCATCAACACCCACAAATGGGAAGCCAAGGTTCTGGCCAAGGCATTCTACGACATCACCGGCATCAAGGTCACCCACGACATCATCGGTGAAGGCGAGGTCGTGGACCGGGTGCAGCGCCAGATCCAGACCAACCGCAGGCTCTACGACATTTACGTCAACGACGCCGACCTGATCGGCACGCATCTCCGCCTGGACAGCGCCCTGAACCTGGGCGCCTACATGGAGGGCGAAGGCCGGGAGGTGACCAACCCCATGCTGGACATGGAGGATTTTCTCAATCTCGAGTTCGGTCAGGATTATGACGGCAACCAGCTGCAGCTTCCGGATCAGCAGTTCGCCAACCTCTACTGGTTCAGGTATGACTGGTTCACCAACCCTGAATTCAAGAAAGAATTCAAGGAAAAATACGGCTATGAGCTGGGTGTTCCCGTCAATTGGGCCGCCTACGAAGACATTGCCGAATTTTTTACCGGCAAGGAGATCGACGGCCAGAAGGTCTACGGCCATATGGACTATGGTAAGAAGTCTCCGTCCCTGGGCTGGCGGTTCACCGACGCCTGGCTGTCTATCGCCGGTGTCGGGGACAAGGGACTGCCCAACGGCATCCCGGTCGACGAGTGGGGCATCCGGGTGGAGAACAAAATACCGGTCGGGGCAACGGTCAAGAGAGGCGGTGCCGCCAATGGTCCGGCAGCCGTGTACGCCACGACCAAGTACGTGGAATGGATGAAAGACTACGCTCCCCCGTACGCCGCCTCCATGACCTGGTCCGAAGCCGGTCCCACCCCGGCCCGGGGCAATGTTGCCCAGCGCATATTCCAATACATCACCTGGCTTTCCGACCCGGCCTTCAACTCGGCCCAGAGTCCGGTCACTGACGCCATGGGCAAACCGGTCTGGCGGGTGGCCCCGACGCCGCACGGCAAGTACTGGGACGAAGGCATGAAGGTCGGCTACCAGGATGCCGGCAGCTGGACCATTTTAAAGAACAGTGTCAAAGACGAGCATCGCGCCGCCGCCTGGCTCTGGGCCCAGTTCTGCGTTTCCAAGACGGTCAGCCTGAAGAAATTCCTCGTGGGCAGAACCCCGGTCCGGAAGTCCACGGTTCATTCGGATTACCTGGCCAAAGAGGAAGAAAAGGGGACCTACGGAGGCATCGTGACCTTTTACAAGTCGCCGGTGGAGCACATGTGGACCGACTCCGGGCCGAATGTTCCCCATTATCCGCTTTTAGCCGAACAGTGGTGGAAAAACATCTCCCTGGTGACCACGGGTCAGGCCAGCCCTCAGGAGGCCATGGACAACCTGGCCAACAAGATGGATGACCTGATGGGCAAAATGCGCCTGCCTAAATACTCGCCAAAGCTCAATCCCGAGAAATCCAGGGAGTACTGGCTGAGTCAGGAAGGCGCGCCCAAGGCCGAGCGCCCGGACGAAGAACCCAAGACCATGCCCTATGATGAGCTTTTGAAATCCTGGAGAAATTAAGGCTCTCCTTTATTCTCTGGTTCGGATCTGCGCACAAAGGCCGGGCCGGGAAAGCGGCCTTCCGGCCGCTGACAGCAACCGATCAAGGGGCTCAAGCCGGTCTTGGGCCCCTTGATTTTTCATTGGTTCAAAATTATGCTGTATACGGGGTGTAGCAAGAGGTTAGGGTTTTAGGCTCGTATTGCTTCCAGAAAGGTTTTTGTCCGTAACCAATTTGAAGACAGTGCCTTTTGTCTGCTCAAAATGAGAGGCAAGGCCTGTTGTAAGGAGCAAGACCATGCCAGAGTACATTGGAGCGGTGGATCAGGGAACAACCAGCAGCCGGTTTATCATTTTCGACCACGAGGGCCGCATCGTGGGGCAGGATCAGAAAGAACACCGGCAGATCTTTCCCCAGCCCGGCTGGGTGGAGCACGATCCCCTGGAAATCTGGCAGAACACCCAAATGGTCATTCAAGGGGCCCTGGCCAAGTCCGGAATAAAGGGGTCGCAGCTGGCGGCCGTGGGCATCACCAACCAGCGGGAGACCACCGTGGTCTGGGATCGAAACAGCGGCCGGCCTTTTTACAAGGCCATAGTCTGGCAGTGCGCCAGAACCCATGATATCTGCAGGCGGCTCATGGCCGAGGGCGGGCAGGATCGTTTCCGGGACAGGACCGGCCTGCCTGTGTCAACCTATTTTTCAGGACCGAAGATCAAGTGGATCCTGGACACCGTACCCGAGGCCAGGCAGGCGGCCGCTAAGGGCGAGGCCCTGTTCGGAACCATGGAGACCTGGATCATCTGGTGGCTGACCGGGGGGCCGAAAGGAGGCGCCCATGTCACCGATGTGACCAATGCCGGCCGGACCCTGCTCATGGATCTGCATTCCCTTGAGTGGGACGAAGAGATTTGCAACATCCTGGATATCCCGCCTTCCGGCCTCCCTAGAATCGTTCCTTCCAGCGACAGCGCTACCTGGGGGCCGACTTCTGAACAGGGCCCCCTGGGAGCACGTGTACCGGTCTGCGGGGCCGTGGGAGACCAGCAGGCCGCCCTGGTGGGCCAGGCCTGCTTCGAACCGGGGGAGGCCAAAAATACTTATGGGACCGGCTGCTTCCTGCTCCTGCACACCGGACACCAGCCCATCCCCTCCCAGCACGGCCTGCTGACCACGCTGGCCTACCAGTTCAGCGGCCGCAAGCCTTCGTATTGCCTGGAGGGAGCCATCGCCATCGCCGGGGCCCTGGTCCAGTGGCTCCGGGACAATCTGGGGTTGATCCGCGATGCCGAGGAGGTGGAATCTCTGGCCGCCCAGGTCACGGACACCGCCGGGGTGTATGTGGTCCCGGCCTTTTCCGGGCTCTTGGCCCCCTACTGGCGGCCGGACGCCAGGGGGGTGATCACCGGGTTGACCCGCTATGCCAACAAGCATCACCTGGCCAGGGCCGTGCTCGAGGCCACGGCCTACCAGACCAGGGACATCGTCGAGGCCATGAACAAGGACTCCGGAGTTGACCTCAGCAAGCTCAAGGTGGACGGGGGCATGGTGGCCAATGAACTGCTCATGCAGTTCCAGTCGGACATGCTCGATGTCCCGGTCATCAGGCCGCAAGTGGCCGAGACCACCTGTCTGGGCGCGGCTTACGCCGCCGGAATCGCCTCCGGGTACTGGTCAGGCCGGGAAGAACTGCGCAACAACTGGGTCGAAGACAAGCGCTGGACCCCGAACATGGACCCGGAGCTCAGGGAGGCCAAATATGAGAAATGGAAAATGGCCGTGGAACGGACCTATGGCTGGGTGGAATGAATGCTGGGATGAAGAAGCAGAGGGTTCAGAGCAGCTAATCAGTGTGAATCAGTGAATCAGTGAGTCCGCGAATCGGTTGTTTGGTGCATGCCGGGATGCGAAATGGCATAGGGCAAAGGGCATAGAGCAAAGAGAAGAGGACTGTAGTAGATACTTACGAGAGGAATAAATTGCAAAGTTGCCAAAATTTCAAGCATCAGCTGCCAGGGTTTTCGAATAGGCAAAACCTCAATTTATGACGATCGTAAGTATAAAGGAGAAAAAGCATGACCTATCCGATCAGGATCAAGATCAATGAGCTAGTATTAACAGGAGAATTGAACGAGACCAAGGCGGGCCGGGCCCTGGCCGCGGGACTCCCGTTCACGGTCCAGGCCCAGCGCTGGGGGGATGAGTTCTACGGCAATACTGACAAAAAGTTCGGACCTTTGTCTGAGGACGCCCAGGAGGTCATGGAGGCCGGTGACCTGGCCTATCACGATGATAGCGGCTGGTTCTGCATTTTCTGGGGTCCGACACCGTCCAGTCAGGGCCGGGAGATCCGGGCGGCCTTTCCAGTCCAGAAAGTAGGCCGGGTCCAGGGTGACTGGGATCAGGTCGGCGCTTTGCAGGCTCCGGTTGCTATACGCGTTGAGTCACTGGAGCAGGAATCATAATTCGTGCTTGGACGAAAACTGGCCCAACTACTTCGTCACTGCAAAATTTCGAAATCCTCATGTATTGGAATACACTGCGGTTTCAAAATTTATTGTTCCTCGTAATCCGGGCAAGTTTACGTCCAATCACCGTTTTCGTTCAGACACTAATTCGGAGAGAAGGCGTCGCCAGCCAAAGGGATCCGGTTTGTGGCCATACTGGATCCCGGTTATTTCCTCATAAAACCGCTCGGCCAGGTCCCCGGTCCGCCCGTCGGCTACCCGGTGGTCGGTTCCCTTATAGCCGATTTGCCCCACCGGAGAAATGACGGCCGCGGTTCCGGAGGCGAAAACCTCCTGCAAAGAACCGTCTTCAATCCCTTGAACGACCTCTTCAATGGAGATCCGGCGCTCTGAGACGGGAAGCCCCCACTCGCGAGCCAGGCGCAGGACAGAGTCCCTGGTGATTCCCGGGAGTATGGTTCCGTTCAGGGGCGGTGTGACCAGCTCGTTGTTCAGGTAGAAGAAGATGTTGCTGGTGCCCACCTCTTCCACATATTTGTTCTCTTTGCCGTCCAGCCACAAGACCTGGGCATAGCCGTTGGCCGTGGCCTCTTTGGAGACATAGAGGGTGGGCCCGTAATTGCCGGATGTCTTTGCCTCTCCCGCGCCTCCCCTGACAGCCCGGATGTAGGTATCGGACACGAAGATCCGGGTCGGGTTGAATCCCTGGGGGTAGTAGGCCCCGACCGGAGAAAGGATGATGTAAAAGAGGTAGCTCCTGGACGGCCGGACCCCTAAGGCCGCTTCCGTGGCGATCATGGTCGGCCGGATATACAGGGAGGTGCCCGCTGTAGTCGGGACCCAGCCCCGGTCAATGCTGATCAGTTCCTTCAGGGCCTGCAGGAAATATGCTTGCGGAACCGTGGGCATGACCATGCGTTTGGCGGATTGATTCAGGCGGTCCAGGTTCATTTCCGGCCTGAAGAGTCCGATGTCTGTATCCTGTAATGAATAGGCCTTTAGACCCTCAAAGACTTCCTGGTTGTAATGGAAGATCATTGCCGCCGGATCGAGGCTCAGATTGCAGTAAGGGACAATCCTGGGCCGGTGCCATCCCCTTTCGGGGGTGTAATCCATGAGAAACATGTGATCCGTGGTGTACTGCCCAAAACCGAGCCCGCGATCCTCGGGAATCGGTTTCCTGTTCTTTGTCTTTGTTTTTTCTATCTCCATGGCAGGCCCCTCATCATGGTTTCAGGTCGAAGATTGACCAAACTAACAAAATAAAATAATGAAAAATCGGCACCTAATTTTTCCTTCAATTTCACTCAATGCATGACAGCAGGGAACATAGCTGCTGCTTTCATATAAAGTCAAGCCGGATCAGTCTAAAAGGATCATCAAATGGCAGCCATGCGATATAGTGAGAGGTTTCAGGACCGGCGCAGGCCGAACCAGGAAAAAGTCGTTGTCAATTTCCACGACGGCAAACAGATCCGAGGTTATCTGTTGACTCAAGATTTCCGGGAGAGATATTTTCGGATTCGTTCAAGGGAAGGGTCTGGAAGTGCAGAGATACTGGAATTCGGTTTTGAAGAGATTCAATCCATGTACCATGTGCATGATTTTGATCAGAAACTGCTCCACTATAGAGTCGATTCTGCTTCCTGGGACAGGATCTTTTCCAGGCGGGCATCAGGGACAATTTGCTTCGAATGGTCGAATGAGCGGTGGACCGCCCGATTCAAAAAAAGCCGGACTGATTTTGGGGGAATTTATTTTGAGCCCCGCACAAATGGAAATGTTCGCCGGGTCTTCTTCCCTTTCCCCCCGGAAAAAACGGCTCCCAGCAGGCCAAAGCTGGGAGACACCCTGTTGAGCGAGGGGTTCGTTTCCAAAGAGGAACTCGAGAAGGGACTGCAGAAACAGTCTGAACTCAGGCAGAGAAAAATCGGGGACATCCTGGTGGAAAACTCCGGAGTCAAACCTGAAGCGGTCGAAAGCGCCCTGAAGAAACAAAAATCAAGGTTTGAATCAAAGCTCGGGGAGATACTGATCGCATCCGGTGCAGTCAACAAGACTCAAGTGGAAGAAGCTCTGGCCAGACAGAAGAAGCAGTCTTCAAAACGTCTGGGTCAGATATTGATCGATATGGGGGTGGTGACCGAAGAGATGCTTGCCCTCTCCATCGCCTTGAAATTTGGTTTGCCTTATGTCGATTTGCAGGATTATCCGGTTGATCCCGTGGCCCTGGAGTGCGTGTCTCAGGATTTGGCCAGGAAGCTGCACATTTTTCCGGTGAAGCTCAAAGACCAGGAATTGACGGTGGCCTTTTCCGACCCCACGAACCTTGACCCCAAACAGGACCTCACCTTTTACACCGGAAAACGGATCAAAGAGGTCATTGCTACGGAAAAGAGCATTGTCGTAGCTATTGATGAGTATTATGGTAAAGATCCTGATGAGTATCTGGAAAAACTGCTGGCCGGCGAGTCTCAAATCGAAGAGGTGGCTGAAAAAAACAGGAATGAGTATGAAATAGGCGAGCAGACCGGCAAGGAAAAGCCCATCATCGAACTGGTCAATCATATTCTGAAGACCGCGGTTTCCAAGAAAGCCAGCGACCTGCATATCGTTCCGGAGGGGCGGCGGGTGAAGGTGGAGTTGCGCATAGACGGAGAACTGCACGAGGAGTTGATTTTGAGCAGTGATCGTCTGCCTTCGGTCATTGCCAGGATGAAGATAATGGGCAACATGAATATTGCCGAACGCAGACTCCCCCAGGATGGTCGGGCCAGGGTCAAGGTAGGTCAAAAAATCGTTGACCTGCGCTTTTCCTGTATGCCCAGCATCTTCGGGGAGAGCATGGTCGTCAGGCTCCTGGACAAGGAGAGCGGAGTCAGGGGCTTGGATCAGCTTGGCTTCCTGGACAAAGAGCTTGAGGAATTGCGCCGGAGTCACTTGAAATCGTATGGCATGATCCTTATCACCGGTCCGACCGGGAGCGGCAAATCCTCGACCATCTATGCCTGTCTGCAGGAACCGGTTTTTTTGAACAAGAACGTCATCGCCCTGGAAGATCCAGTGGAGTATGAGCTGCCGGGCCTGACCCAGGTCCAGATCAAGGAGAGCATCGGGCTGACTTTTGCCAAGGGCGTGCGCCAGATCCTCAGGCATGATCCGGATGTCATCGTCGTCGGGGAAATCAGGGATCTGGAGACGGCCAAGATAGCGATTCAGTCGGCCTTGACCGGGCATTTGCTCTTCAGCACCCTGCACACCAATACTGCGGCCGAGGCTTTTATCCGCCTTGGAGAAATGGGGGTGGAACCCTACCTTGTGTCCTCGAGCATTGTGGGCATCGTTGCCCAGCGGCTGATCAAGACAATCTGCCCGGCCTGCAGCAGACATGATGAAAAGGCCCTGGAGAAGCTTGCCGCCAGCAGGTATCCGGTAGAGCCTTCCCAAGAGGCTGTGTTTTCGGTTGGAGCCGGCTGCAAGCAGTGCAATCAGACCGGATATAAGGGCAGGACAGTTGCCTACGAGTACCTGCTCCCGGATGAACAGATCAAAAGAGCGGCCCTCACCCACAAGACTGCTTCCGAGATCAGGAGTATGGCCCAGAAAAAGGGTATGCGCACCATTGAAGCCATCGCCCTGCGAAAGGCCGAACAAGGCCAGACCAGTGTCGACGAGATCATCCCCTTGATCAACTCAGCCGGTCGGTAAGAGGCGGCCTGCCTGTCCTGATTTTTCGCGGATCCTGTTCTTCAGACTGCACAGGGCGCACAGGGAGCCATAGGCCGGTTCCGCACAGGAAAGACAGGACCCAAAGGTGTCATCGGAGGTGTTTCGCTTGTTTTTTCGCAGGTAGGAGAAGAGGAAATTCCGTTTGGTTCCAGGCATCTTTTTTTCAAGCAGGTCCATGGCCGCTTTGAAATAATGGCTGGTGGCCCCTTTTGAGAGGGGGCAGCCGTCTTGGACCGGCCGGATGCCGGTGATTCTGTTGTAGGCCCGAATTTCCGAAACATCAACCCGGTAGAGGGGTTTGAGTCTGGCCGGGACCCTGGGATGGGGCGACGGGAGGAAAGGTGTTTGCGTACGGACATACTCCTGCCTGTTGCCCACTAGGTTGCCGAGGAGCCGCCCGGCCTCGTCATCAAGATGATGTCCGGTCACCAGAATCCGGTATCCTTCCCGGATCGTTAGCCGGTTCAGCAGACCTCTCTTGATCCGGCCGCAGAGAGCACAGGTTTTGCTCTTCAAAATGGAGTCGATCTCCGTCAAGGTGTACCCGAACTCTTGTTGCAGGGAGTAGCTGGACCATTTTAGACCCCTGTCTCTGGCGAACCCTTCGATCGCTTCCAACGAAGACCGGGAAAATTTCCCGAGACCGAGATCGAGGTGAATCCCCCGGGTCCGATAGCCCAGGTCCTCCAGGACCTTCCAGAGGGCCAGGGAGTCTTTGCCTCCGGAAACGGCTATCATCAGGGGAGCATGAGGGTTGACTCCCATTTTCTTCAGCCCTCTCGAAACCTGGTTCCTGAAAAAGAACTCAAAACAGGAGAAACAGAAATTGGCATGGTGCGAGGGGAGAGGGACCTCGGCCTGTTTCTTGCACCTGATGCACTTGGCGCCTCTGGAGAGGATTTTGCTCTCCTTGTCCATGATTCCACCTTCTTTTCTGCGTGAACCGTTATATCAGTCAATTAGGGGCTGAATGATCTTGACCGGCAGATTCAGGGTTCTTTCCAGGAAATTCAGAAAATTTTTTCCAACGGCCCCCGGCGGAAGAGGGGTGATCCGATAATGATCCAGGCTGCCCGATATCTTCAAGGGGATGGATACGAGGCTCTTTCCGGTGACATGCTTCAAGAGGGGTATGTTTTCCACCAGCCTGTCAAGAGTCTTGAGCGGGGCCACGGCCAGCATGAGCTCGATCTTCTTGCCTTCTGGATCGTACCGGCCCATGAAATCAATATTCATGGACTGGCCGTCCAAATGCCCCTCTTTGATCATCAAGACCGAGTCTTGGACAAGGCATTCGATATCGAGGGTATTGTAGGCGAAGCCCTGCTTTTCAAGATCAGGGGCGCTGCCGAAGAGGATTTCGGTTGAGTTCAAGAGTTCCAGGATCTTGGCCAGGAAGGTGAAGCGGTAGATGCGGCCCTCTTCTGCTGAAAAGGCGATCCTGCCCTGCAGGGAGCTCTTGAGCCCTTCCAGTTCCTTGGCTGCGGCATTCAGGCTGCCTTCCAGTTCGAAGAAGCCGGTGATATCCCTTTCCCAGCCATACATGCATTTCAGGGTCCTGCTTAAGTCCTGGTGAACTGCTTTCGGGTTTATCTGCAGCATAATATTCCCGTCTTCAAAGGTCAAATCCCCGGGGATCATGAGACTGCAGAATTCCGAACCAGGACCGATAGAGATCTTCTTCCTGTTTTTATCCAGGTCAAGCCTGACCTCCAGGGGATTGCAGGTCAGGTCTTTGTAATGAAATGAATCGAAAGTAATGTCGATCCGTGCTTTCAGGCTGTTCAGGCCCGAGTGAAGTCCGGGGTCATGCCGGCTGGTCTCTGCGGAGAATTGTTTGCGGATAATCGGTTCAACCTGTTGCCAGCGCAGTTCACCAGTCTGTAGGCTTGCCCTGAGGAGACTGATTTCTCCGGAATAATCAAATTCACCCCGGACTTCCACTGGGGTTTTGCCGAAGAAAAATCTGCCGTCCCCGGCAAGGATCCGGTTCTTCGAGGCCTTGAGGGTCAGGTCGTCCAGGCTCAGCTTTTCCGAGTTGCCTGCAGCGGGCAGAACCGTGTCTCTCAGATGTATCCTGCCAAAAGCAGAACGAATTTTAAATGACTCGGCTAAAGAGATCTTCAGGGTAAAATATCCCAGTACATTTCCCGGGGAGTATCGGCTTTTCTGAAAGAGTCTATCCAAAGATTCCTGGAGCAGATGGCCGGTGAAGCGGATATCCAGAAGGTTCGCATCAAAATGCCTTACCTCCAGTCTGGCTTTGGAAAATTCATCCAGGATCCTGAAATCGTAATTTTTTGCCTGCCGGGGAGCGGCCTGGAAATCGCAGTCCAGGAAGGTGTTGCCGGCATTGAGCGAGACCCTGAGGCTGGTCAGGCTGGAATCTTTCAGGACCAAGGATCCCTTTTTCGCCTCCAGAGGGCCCCTGAAGCGGACTTGGTCGGGCAGAGGAAGATGGTTCTCGAGTTCAGCCAGAAACTCGGGGCCGAGAAAACCTGAGCCGAAAGTGAATTCAGCTGCCGAGTCCCGGCTGAATACATCCCGGATACTTCCGGAAAAGGTGGCTGAAGCGTCACGGTGCTCTGTCTTCAAATCGGTTACGGTCAGACGCGGCCCGGATGCGACGAAGCTGCCGCCTTGGATCAGAATTGGTTTTTCAAGACCCTTTACCTGGAGCCGGAGTCTTTCGACTTTGCCGGTGCTGTGGACGTCCCATTCTTCAGGCCGGCTTATGGCCCCCTGGATGACCAGGAGCTCGGAGTGCAATTTCCCCAGGGTCTTGGCCGTGTTCAACAGCCCCGTTTTCTTGGATACGGACTGAATTAAAGGCAGGATCTGACCGAGGTCAAGTCTGGAATCAGAGGCCTGCAAACTGAATCTGCCTGCCTGGTTCAAGAGGAATTCAGCGTTTACGGCTTTAAAGAGTGATTTCCCCAGCCCGATCTCGAATCCTTCCAGGTTCGCTTCGGACTTTGTCCAGGTCAGTCTTCCCGGGCCGATGGTCAGGGGAAAAGGAAGAGGTTCGTAGTCTGCCAGGATTTGGCCCTGTTTGAGGGTGGCTTCTATTTTCAGTCCGCTGTCTTCTTTGTGGATGCTCAAAAAACCCTGTCCCTGGCCGGC
Organism: Desulfohalobiaceae bacterium; assembly: GCA_021737615.1. GTDB lineage: Bacteria > Desulfobacterota > Desulfovibrionia > Desulfovibrionales > Desulfothermaceae > JAABTT01. The sequence continues at coordinate 11,034 of JAIPDR010000064.1, forward strand.
GACTTTGTTGAACAAATTTAGCTGCTTCAGGAATTTTTTGGAGGACACAACTTTTTCGAGAACTCCCGGGAGTTGTGACAGGTCAGCCTCGATCCCGGTCTTGAGGGAAAAAAGATCGTGCTCTTTGTCCAGAGCAAGGATCAGTTCCCCGTTTTGGCCTCTGCTTTGGCCGAAACCTGACCGGACCCCTTTACAGTACAGGGTCTTGTCCTGTATCAAGGCAGAGCCGTTGACATTCGTCAGGTGCATCTCAGGCTCAGGAACTCTGACTTCCCCCCTTTCCAGCAACCCCCGGACATGCAGTCGGTTTATCAGTTCCCGCCGGGTATCGCCCCCGGTCTTCACAGTCATTTCAGGCACCCAGCCGCTGGTGACGATAGTGGATACCTTGCGAAGCGTCTTGTTTTCAAATAAACTCAAACAGGCCTCTTGAACAGGCCGAATATGGAAATTCGAAGCCTTCAGGCTGAGCCTTACAAAAGGAGAGTCCGGGTGCCGGTTCCAGTCCAGACTGCCTTTAAGTTGGACCCCCGGCTCGGTGAAGTGCATTTTGCTGAACGAGATCCGTCCCCTTTCAGGGCTCAACTGAAGCCTCCCTTGAAAAACAGGCAGTTGAAGGGTGGTGGTCCGCCCTTTCCTGCTCACTATGATTTCAGGGATTTTTCCCTGGAAATCGGATTCCATGAAAATTTCCGAGGTTATTCTCAGGCTGCTTGACAGATCAAGCAGACCGGAATCAATATCCGGGAAAGGCGGAGGCAGAAAGGCAGCCGCTTTTTCCAGCCTGAGGCCGGAAACCTCGAGTTCGCCCCGGAAATCAACAGATTGGGGATCGCCTCTGAGTTTCAGGGAGAACTGTTTGCTGAAACTTGACACGCCTCTGGCCTTTATCTCCAGTAAAGGCCCGGATTGGATGTTTAAAGAGACGTTGTCCAGGGAAAAAGCATTTCTCCCGTTTCTTTTGACCTGAAAACTGCCCTCTTGGACACTGCTTTTGCTGATTTGGGACAGCTTCTGCAGAATCTTATGCAGCCTTTCCGGGTCAGGGGGGAGATATTTTTTTACTGTGGCAGGTTCGAAGGCGACCACCGGCCTGTTAACCTGCAGGCTTTTTAACCCCGACCTTCCCAGAAGCAGATCTTTCCAGCTCTGAACAGCCCTTAGGCTGTCCAGTTTGACCTCTATGTTTTTAGAGGGAGAGAATGATAGATCCTTGACCTTGACTGTCGGTTCGGGGAAAAAGGAGAGCTGCAGACCGGAGGCCTCGAGCGGGAGGGATAAAAGCCGGGAGGCCCTGGCGGCCAGTTCGTGCCGGATCAGATCTTCGTCTATGATCCGGGGCAGACAGATGATGAGCAGCAGGAAAAGATAGACACAGACGGTGATCAGCTGGCTGAAAAGCAGAAGCAGTTTTTTTAGAAACCAGGCCATGTGAATTATACTTAGGCTCATCGTAAATTGAGGTTCTTATTATCCGAAAATCCTGGTAGTCGAGGCTTTATTTTTCGGCAACTGTGCAATTTATGCCTCGCATAAGTATCTCTATCTGAGATTGGATTGGATGTCATTAACCAGATCTCATAAGGAAGGGGAGCAATGAATTCATCGCATAAGGGAAAAAAATTTTTGATCATCTTCGTGCTGCTGCTGGCAGTCGGACTGGGCGGGACCTACTTCTATTTTGCCGAAACCGAAATGCCTGCTATCCAAGTCTCACCCGACAAGGGGTATGTGGGACAAAAGTCCCCGCTTGCGTTCTCTTTGACCGATAAAAAATCCGGTCTGTCCAAAGTGCGGGTTGAAGCCGTGCGGCAGGAAACAAGCCGAACGCTGCTCTTCCGGGACTTCGGCCAGGGCGTTTACGAGTGGCGATCACAGATCCAGCCCGGAGAGAAAGGCCTGGAGGATGGAGAATTCGTGCTCCGGATCATCGCCCGGGACAGATCCTGGAAAAACCTGTTCAAGGGCAACAAGGCAGTCCGGGAGTTTCGATTTGTCATGGACACCCAGGTTCCGCAAGTCAACCTGGAGACCTTCAGGCATAATTTGAATCAGGGCGGCGCGGCTCTGGTCGGTTTCAGGACTTCCGAGCCGGTCCAAAAAGCCGGGGTGACCATAGGAGATTATTTTTATCCGGCTTACAGGGAGTCTGACAAGCATTACCTGTGCTTGTTCGCTTTTCCGTATAATCTGGATCCAGGGCAGGATGAGCCCTTGGTTCAGGTTGTCGACCGGGCCGGTAATGTTAAGAAGTCCGGTTTTAACTACCATGTCAACACCCGGGCCTTCGAGCAGACCGTCATCAATATCCCGGACAGGTTTCTGCAGACCAAAATGAGCCACTTTCAGGATCTGTATCCCAATGTTACGGATAAACTTGAACTTTTTCTGAAGGTTAACCAGGATCTGCGTAGGGCCAACCGGAAACGGCTCACAGAGATCGGTCTGGAGACCAGTCCAAAGCCTCTGTGGTCGGGAAGATTTTTGCGGCAGAAAGGGGCCAGGAAATCCGGGTTTGCTTCCAGAAGGACCTACCTCTATCAGGGCCAGGAGATAGATCGTCAGACTCATCTGGGGGTGGATATCGCTTCCCTGGCCAGAGCCAGTGTGATGGCCGCCAACTCCGGGCGGGTGGTCTTTTCCGATTGGCTGGGGATATACGGTCAGGCGGTCATTATCGATCATGGCCTGGGGCTGCAGACCCTGTATGCCCATCTCTCCGAACGAAGGTCCGGGAAAGGGGATCTGGTCGAGAAAGGCGAGATCATCGGACGCACCGGGGCCACGGGACTGGCCGGCGGGGATCATTTGCATTTTGCGGTGCTGGTCAGCGGCCTGCCGGTCAATCCTGTAGAATGGTGGGATCAGAACTGGGTGGAAAACAATATCGCCCGAAAAATCAGACGGCTGAAAAAATGATGCGGGATGGATCGATCCTGACCCGCTGCCTTACTTCTTCACGGATGAGGAGGATTTCTCCAGGTCGATGATCCGTGAGCCCTGCACATAGTCCTTGGTCTCATAGCTGGTGATGTTCTGGAGCTTGGAGGTGATGGTCCTGATCCGGTTGATCTGCTTTTCCATCTCCTGAGGGCCGTAGCTTTCAGGATTCTCTTTCTTGATTTCTTCCAGGAGCATAAAGATGGTCTGCATGGGCTGGGTCAGTTCATGGCAGGTTGCTCCTGCGGTTTCCACGACCGCCTGGAGCTTCTCCCGTTTGAGCTTTTCCTCTTCCGCCCGTTTGCGGTCGGTTATGTCCCTGGTCACGGCGATCAAACATTCCCTGCCCTTGTAGTCGATGACTTCGGCCGACCAGAGGACATGAATGGTTCTTCCCGACTTGGTGTTGAATCTGACCTCGGCATTTTTGACCCGCCCTTTTTCCCGCAGGATATCGTGGAGTTCGTCCCTCTGGTTGAGATCGGCCCAGATGCCGAGTTCGGCAGAGCTGCGGCCGATGACTTCATACTGTTCATAGCCGGTGGTCTGGAGGAAGTTCTGATTGACTTCCAGATAGATACCGTCATCCAAAGTGCTGATGACCACCCAGTCGGGACTGGAGCGAAAAGCCTTTTCAAATTTTTCTTCAGATTCCCAGAGGGCCTGTTTGATCAATTCCTGTTCCGTGTTGTCCATGAAGTAACTCAAGGTCGCCCGCCGGCCGTAGTAATTGATGGAACTCACGGATTCCAGGATGTGTCTGGTCTGGCCTCTCTTGGTGATGATCCTCGTTAAATAGGGAGAGTTGCGCTTGCCTTTGAGCATTTTGATCGCTTTGCGCCTGGTCATGTCCCTGTCTTCGGGATGAACCATGGACAGGGGGTCGATTTTTTTCAGCTCCTGTTCTGTGTAGCCGGTAATGCGCAAGAATTCCGGATTGATGAATTTATAGACTCTGTCCTGAAGGATATAGATCCCGATGGGTGAGTTGTTGAAGAACTTGGCCAGCAGTTCATTCCCCAGCTCTTCTTTTTGTAAGGAGTTGTTCGCGGTCATTTCTTTAATCGGTAACAGTTTGCTGGTTTAATGATCTGTACTCACTGCGGTCATGAATTGTATTCGCATTGGCTCGATTGGTGCCGGCTGCGGTCTACGTGTGAATCATTTCAAAGAGTAATAAAGGTTGAAACGGTATGCAAGCAATAATTTATACTGATCCAATCCGGGTTTTTCCGCCAAAAAGACCCAGGTCCCTGCTGCAGCCCTTGTTTTCATAAAAGTCACTGCGGATCAGCATAAATCAGGTTGCAAATTTTTATATCCCGGTTTAAGGTTCCGAAAAATTTTGGCAAAGATTATCTGGAGTTTACAAAGAAGTTTTTGAAAATTCAGGGATTATCAGGGATCAACCCTGCCTGGGTCCAAACGGTGACAATTTGAAGAAGGCTGCCGCATGAACTGTTTTCAAAGACTGCTCTTGGTCCTTATCTTCGCTTTTACCGCCTGCTCTGCCTCAAATTTGACGCACATCCAGACTGCAGAAGCAATGATTGACGCTGGTCATGAAGATGTTCAGTCCCGGCAATCAGACCGGGTCGAGCAAAATCCCCTGGACACGGACAGCCGGCACAGTCCTGACAGGCAGACGGAGCACAGCGGCCAGGAGGGGCACGGCAGCCCGCACCCGGACCTGGGATCGATCCTTCCCCTCTGGAGCTGCGTCCCCTTTGCCGGCATGCTTCTGTCCATAGCCCTCTTTCCCCTGCTGGCGGGTGAATTCTGGCATCACCATTTCGGAAAGGTCTCGTTTTTCTGGGCCGCGGTCCTGGGGATTCCGTTTGTGATCGCCTTTCAAGGGGCGGCTTTGTACGAGATCCTGCATATCCTTCTGGCCGATTATGTCCCGTTTATTATCCTTTTGTGGTCTCTGTACACGGTATCCGGCGGGATCCTGATCCAGGGGTCTCTGCGTGGCACACCTATCGTGAATACAGTCATGCTTTTGATCGGAACGATCTTCGCCTCCTGGATGGGGACCACCGGAGCGGCCATGCTCATGATCAGGCCCTTCCTGCGGGCCAATGATTACCGCAAGAATAAGACGTTCATGGTCGTATTCTTCATATTCCTGGTGGCCAATGTAGGCGGATCCCTGACTCCTCTGGGGGACCCGCCCCTTTTTCTGGGTTTTCTGCACGGGGTGTCGTTTTTCTGGACGACGTTCAACATTCTGCCCCATATGGGCCTGGTGGTGATCATCCTGCTGGGGATCTACTATGTCTTGGACACCTACCACTACCGCAGGGAAGGGGGTCAGGCCCCGGTCGAAGACGGGGTCAAGGAACCGTTGCGAATAGAAGGTCTCTATAATTTTCTCTTCCTGGGGGGTATAGTCGGTTCGGTGCTTATGAGCGGCATCGCCGACTGGGGTCAGGTCAATACCCTGGGGGTGCACCGGGCGGTTCAGGACTGGGTCCGGGACGGGCTGATGATTTTGATGGGGCTCCTGTCATTGAAGGCCACCCCGGTTAAACTCAGGGAAGACAATGACTTCACCTGGTTTCCGATCATCGAGGTGGCTTATCTGTTCATCGGAATTTTCATCACCATGATTCCCTGTCTGCTGCTCTTAAAGGCCGGCAGTCAGGGCAGTCTGGCCTTTTTGATGAACACGGTCAAAGAACCGTATCATTACTTCTGGATCACCGGAATCCTATCCGCTTTTCTGGACAACGCTCCGACATACCTGACTTTTTTCAATTCCGCGGTGGGCAGCTTTTGCCCCGGGTGTCCGGAAGCAAAGGCGGTCTCCCTGCTCATGAACGAGGAGACGATTTTCCTGCAGGCCATTTCAACCGGTGCGGTTTTTTTCGGTGCCTGCAGCTACATCGGCAATGCCCCGAACTTCATGGTCCGCTCCATCGCTGAAGAGGCCGGAACGCCCATGCCGAGTTTCTTCGGCTATATTATCAAGTACTCTCTTGTCATTCTGATTCCCGTTTTTTTGATCGTGACCCTTGTTTTCTTCTAATATCCGGTTTGCGCCTCTGGGCCTGAAATTCAGACCCAGAGG
>JAIPDR010000065.1 GCA_021737615.1 Desulfohalobiaceae bacterium
GCATAGTGACCAGGGACGAGTACAACGTTCTCCAGGACCGCTCCATCGGGCATTACACCCATGAGAAGAACGGGCTTTGCGCAGCTGCCGGCCTGGCCGGGATAGAGGCAATCGAGCGGGAAAGACTGGTTGATAATGCGAAAACCCTCGGGGAGTATACCTTTGATCGGCTGATAGCCCTGCAGGAAAAACACACCCTGATCGGGAATGTTACCGGCCAGGGGCTGCATTTAGGGCTGGAACTGGTCAGGGACCGGAAGTCCAAGGAAAAGGCGGTCGAAGAGAGCGAGAGGGTCATGTTCAAGTGCCTGGAAAAAGGATTGTCCTTCAAGGTGATCGCCGGCAATGTGCTTACCTTGAGACCCGCCTTGACCACCACCCGGGACGAAATGGATCTGGCACTCGCTATCCTCGACCAGTCTCTGGAGGAGGTTGAACGGTTCATTTGACCCGGCCGGTACTCTAGACGATACCGGCCATGTTCAGGATCTCGGACGGACTCATGGCCATTGCCCATAGAAAAAACCGTCCAGGGGGGTACTTTTGGAGAATCGAAATTTTTACGAACTCAAAGGAGTTTTCTTTGATTTCGGCCAGACCCTTGTCGATTCAGCCGATGGTTTTCGAGCTGCGGAAAAAAGGGCCCAGGGGCAATTGTTTTCCAAGGCCGGTCTCGATGATTGGGATGCCTTTATACAAGTCTACAGGCAGATTCGAAAAGATCTTCATGAACAATCCATTTTTTCCAGAAGAGAAATATGGGCGGCGGTCTGTAAGCAATTCTCCTTTCAGCCTGAAAAATCGGTTTTGAGGCAAATGGAAAATGAATACTGGCACAAAGTGCGGACAATGACAAATCCCTTTCCCGAGGCAGAGGAAGTACTGTCGGCATTATCCCCAAAATATCGCTTGGGGGTCATCACCAACACCCAGGGAGAGGGAGAGCAGTGGCGGCATCGCGTCCACAGTTTTCCAACACTGACAAGGTTTTTCCAGACGGTGGTTGTTGCCGGCCAGGGCCGGATTCCGGCTAAACCGGCCAGGGAACCATTTATGAAGGCCTTGAACGAGCTGGGAATTCTCCCGCGGGAAGCAATATATGTAGGAGATGACTACAGGATTGATATCTGTGGGGCCAGGGCAGTCGGGATGCGCCCTGTTTGGCTCAAACACAAGTCGGTTGCCCGGACCTGGCCTTCAGGAGATCCTGAGGTTCCTGTCATCTCAAGTCTAGAAAGTTTGAAAAGGGTTGAAGAGCTTATCTGATCATAACCTCAACCCCAACCCGGGCCGGAGTCTGCTTTGCTCTGCAGAAGCCCGGTCGTCCCTATTGGTCACATTTCATGTTTTCCTCCCCCTCTCTCGTTATCGGCAGGCTCCTGTGAATAGACCTTCAGCTCCGTGGAGCAGGTCCCGCAACCGGGACACCCGGTCCGGCCGCTGCTGATCATTTTCCAGGATTTCAGAAACCTTTTCAGGACGAATACCCCGGCCAGGATGAGAAGCAGAATGACAACGATAGTCTGCCACATGATTTCCTCCTAACACAACTTGTTGTACTTACATGAGCTGCCCGACCTGAAAGACCGCCACGGCCAGGCTGAAGGCAAAGACCGTGTTGAAGACCACGCTGAACAGGGCCCACTTCCAGGAGGATTCCCTGGCGATGGCCACCACGGTCACGAAGCAGGGGGCATAGAGCAAAACGAAGACCATCAGGCTCAGGCCGGTGACCCTGGTGAAGTCCGGGTCCGCGGCCAGTCTGTCCGAAAGCGACCCTGCGGCCTCAGAGTCGACCGAACCCAGGGAGTAGGAGGTTCCCAGGGTGGAAACGATGACCTCCTTGGCGGCGAACCCTCCGATCAGGGCGATGTTGGTCCTCCAGTCAAAGCCGGCCCAGCTGGTGACGGACTCGAAATAGGTCCCCATCCGTCCGGCCAGAGACTGCTTCAACTCGACCGTTTTCCGCTCGTTGCGAATTCTGGTCATTTCTGCGGCCAGCCTGTCCCTGATTCCGGGTTCTTCAGCCCCTTCCAGCTCCTGCTGGACGGCATCGATCCTGTCTTGATACAGGGCTTTTCTCTCTTCGGACAGGCCGGGAAAGGTCATGGCCGCCCAGAGCAGGATCGAGATGGCCAGGATGATGGTCCCGGCCTTCTTGATGTACTGCCAGGCCCTCTCCCAGGTATGGATGCACAGGCCCTTCAGGGTGGGCATTCTGTAAGGCGGAAGCTCCATGACAAAGGGGGTGGGAGGCCCTTTGATCAGGGTCGAGCGCAGCAGCCTGGCCACGACCAGGGCCGCTGCCCAGCCAAGGAGCGTGATCCAGAAGAGGACCTCGGCTGCGGCCTTCGGGAAAAAAGCCCCGGCCAGCAGGAGAAAGACCGGGACCTTGGCCCCGCAGCTCAAAAAGGGGGCCGTGAGGAGAGTGGCCAGCTTTTCTTTTGGACTGCGCAGGGCCCTGGTGGCCATGCATCCGGGAACGGCGCATCCTCCGGGGATCCCCCCGGAGATGACAAAGGGCATGACCGAACTCCCGTGCAGGCCGAAAGTCCGCAGGACCCGGTCCAGCATGTAGGCCACCCTGGCCATGTATCCGGAGTCCTCCAAAAAGGCCAGGCCGAAGAACATGATCACGATCAGGGGAACGAAGCTGAGCACTCCGCCCACCCCGTCTATGATACCCGATACCAGAAGGGACCGCAACAGCCCCTGCGGAATAAGGGCCCGGCAGGTCTCCCCGAGCCAGCCGAAGAACCCTTCCACCCAGCCGAGAGGTATTTCGCCGAGGCCGAAGGTAACCTGAAACAGGGCATAGATGATCATGAACATCAGGACCGGTCCTGCGTATCTGTGGGTCAGGAAACGATCCAGGACTTCGGAAACGGCCCGACGGTTGGAAGTCCCTTCCCTGTTGACCACCCCGGTCTTGAGTACGGAACTGATGAAGCCGTAGCGGTAGTCGGCGATGATGGCCTCGGGTTCCGTGTTCAGTGTCTTTTCGCAGTGATCCGAGACCTTCTTGACCATGGACTGCAGTTCCTCGGAAATGGTGCCCTCTTTTTTGCCCTGAGCCATCACTTCCTCGTCGTACTCCAGATACTTGAGGGCGACCCATCTGGCTGGATACCACCTGGTCAAAAACGAAGTTTCCTCGATCCGTGCGGCCATTTCGTCGATGACCGGGTCGAGATCCGGGCCATAGGAGATAAAGAACGGACGGGAGGCGCCCCCTGCTTCATCTGCCAGGACACAGCATTTCTGGAGGAGATCGAGCTTGCCCTTGCCGGTCCGGCCCACGGTCTTGACCACCTCGGCCCCGAATTTTTGAGACAAAAGATCGGCGTCGATGCGCAGTCCCTTTTTCTCGGCCTCATCCATCATGTTCAGGGCAATGATCATCGGCAGCCCCAACTCCAGGAGCTGGACCCCGAGGTAGAGGTTCCGCTCCAGATTGGTGGCGTCGACCACATCGACCACGACTTGGGGCCGCTTCTGAATCAGGAGATTCCTGGCCACGATCTCTTCAGGGGAATAGGCCGACAGAGAATAGGTGCCCGGGAGGTCGACGATGGTCAGCATCCGCTTATTGTATTCAACGAAGCCTTCCCTCGTGTCTACGGTTATTCCCGGATAATTGCCGACATGCTGCCGGGAGCCGGTCAGGGTGTTGAACAGGGTGGTTTTGCCTGAATTGGGATTTCCTGCCAGGGCTATGGTCAGGGTAGAGCGCATCAATGACTCCTGTTATGCCGGCAGTTGGCTGAACTGCCTTTTGAACCTGCAGCCGCGAAGGCCTGCAAAAGAAACCGGCCAAAGTAGTTTTTACGACCCGCTGCCGGCATGTGTCTGATTATCAAGGACTGTGGACCAGCCGTCGTTTTAATCCTGCAACCCCCCGAGGCCGGGGAAAAGTTAGGGCTTCCTAATTTATATTTGAAAATTTTTTGCCCTAGGGCTCTTTCGGCTGCGGCTAAACTATAGTTATTCAGTATGAAACAGTCAAGGGCTGAACCGCCCCCGATTCCGGATGACCTAACTCGTGCCTGGGCCTAAACTCATCCATCTACTTCGTCACTGCAAAATTTTGAAATCCTCATGTATTGGAATACACTGCGTTTTCAAAATTTATTGTTCCTTCTGGGCGAGTTTACGTCCAAGCACCGTTTTCGTTCAGACCCTAAACTCAAGGAAATGAAAGATGCTGCTGCTCCTACATTCAGCCGGCCTGTTTGTCAATGCCGGATGAACCGGCCAGAACCGGCTACAAGCAGGTCTCTGCGGACAGGGCCTCTTCCTTGGGTTCTACATGCACGACCACTTCCAGGACATCCGGACCCTGCTCCAGGATTTTTCTTCTGATGTCCCTGGCGATCGCGTGCCCTTCTAGAACGCTCAACGATCCATCGACCACGCAATGCAGATCCACCTGCAGGCTGCTGCCCATGTACCTGGTTCTTATTCCGTGCACATCATGAACGGCCGGGTTCTGAAGGGCGATGCCTTCTATTTTCCTGCAGGTCTCGTAAGGGGCTCCGACATCCATAAGCTCCTTCATCCCGTTCCAGACGATCATGCCGGCCGAGTAGAATATCAGGACCGAGACCACCACCGCCCCTATATGGTCTATGACTGCCAGGGCCGGAAAGAAAAAGGTCACCCCCACCGCGGCCAGGGCCGGCACGGAGCTGATGGAATCCAGACGGTGATGCCAGGCATTGGCCACCAGGGCCAGGCTCTTGACCCGCTTGCCTACGGCGGCGGTGATGCGATAGAGCCATTCCTTGATCAAAACAGAGACCCCCGCCGCCAGGAGGGCAATCCAGTGGGGTCCCTTATGGTGCTCAACCGCGATGGTCTTGATCGCCTCCCAGCCGATGCCCAGAGCCGCAAGCAAGAGAATCAGCCCGATACAGATGGAAATGATGGTTTCAAGGCGCTGGTGTCCATAGGGGTGGGTCTCATCCGGCGGCCTGGACCAGTAAAAGGAGCCGGCGATGACCATCAAATCGGTGAAACAGTCGGTCAGGCTGTGCACCCCATCGGCCAGAACCGCCCGGCTGCCTCCGAAATATCCGGCACCGACCTTGAAGAAGGACAGGCCGATGTTAACGGCAAACCCGAGCCAGGTCACCCGCCTGACCTTTTCTGGAGCCTCACGATTTTGTATTGCCTCTGTTTCAGGTTGCTTGTCCTTTGATTCGGATTTGGTCATGGGATTTCTGTTTGATTTTTTGCAGTTGAACCGGTATTTATACGGCAGTCGGCATGCCCGGCAACACAGGCCCCAAGAGCCCTGCGGCCGGTCACGGGTGAGACGGTATGATACGAGACGTGCCATGTAACGGGCAGAGCCATGTTTCTGACATCCGCAAGTCTATCAAGAAACCTTATTTTCTTCAATGTTTCCGGACAGGAGGTGCCTTCTGCGCAACAAGAAAAGTTTGTGGGATTTTTTTGCTTCGGTGAAGCTGACCATCGTTCTCCTGTTTACACTGGCCGCCACTTCCATTGTGGGAACCATCGTCCCCCAGCAGAAAAACCCGGAAGCCTATCTCAGAGAGTATGGCCCGGGGATCTATCGTCTCCTGGACTTCCTGAATGTCTTCGACATGTACCACTCCTGGTGGTTTCAGCTCCTGCTTCTCCTTCTGGTGGCCAACCTCGTCGTCTGTTCCCTGCAGAGGCTGAGCAGCACCTGGAAACTCGTCTTTACCCGGCCGCCCTCGTTCAAGCCCGAACGCTTCGCAGTTCTGAAAAACAAAAGGGAATTCGCGGATAACAGACCCCCTGAGGAGCTGCTCAAGGTTTTCAAACCTCATATGAAGAGGGCTTTCAAAGGCCTGCACATCCAGGACCAGGCCGGGAGCCGGTATCTCTTCGGGGAAAGGCTCCGCTGGAGCAGGCTCGGGGTCTATGTGGTCCACCTAAGCGTCCTCTTGATGCTCATCGGCGGTTTGATCGGTTCTTTGTTCGGTTTTAAAGGATTCGCCACCATACCGGAGGGGGAGTCCGTCTCCAGGGTCCGGGCCCAAAACTCCGACCAAATCCTGGACCTCGGCTTTGAACTCAAATGCGAGGACTTCGAGGTCAGCTTTTATGATTCCGGACAACCCAAAGAGTTCCGTTCCGATCTCGTGCTTTTAAGAAAGGGGGAGCCTGTATATGAAAAGAGCATCCGGGTCAACGATCCCCTGCGCTATCAGGGAATCAGCATCTACCAGTCCACTTACGGACGGGTGCCCCCGGAACATTCCGGGCATTCGGCCCCGGAAGAGATCGATCTCCTTATTCAGCACAAGGCCTCGGGCCAAGAATACACTCTCACGGCGCGTATAGGCGAAAAAAATGAGCTGCCGGCCGGGCTCGGCACCTTGACCCTGGTCGACTACAAAGCCGACTTCCATTTCCAGGGCATGGAGCTCGGTCCTTCGCTGCTGGCCCGGCATACCCGGGCAAAAGAAGAACCGGTCTATGCTCTCCTGCCCCTGAACTATCCGAATTTCGACAAGATGCGCCAGGCTGCGGTCCATTTTTCCGTAACCAGGACCAGGGGGGGCCATGTCCCCGAGAGTTCGGCCGAACCGGTCTACTACACCGGTCTCCAGATCAAGAAGGACCCCGGGGTCTGGGTGGTCTACTCGGGATTCATCCTGCTGATCATCGGCTGTTTCATCACCTTTTTCCTGTCCCACCAGAGGGTCTGCGTGGCCGTCATCCCGGTTGACGGGAAAAGCAGGATCGTTGTCAGCGGGCTGGCCGACAAGAACAAACTGGCCATGGACAGGAAGGTGGAGCAACTGTCCGAGGCCCTGTCAAAATCATAAGGAAAGAGCATGAACAGTTCCTATCTCCTGTCCATCGTCACCTTTGTCTATGCCCTGGCCGCCTTTTTCTATCTGGCGGCCTGGATCTTCCACAAAAAGTCTCTGGCTGTTCCGGCCAGGTGGGTGACCGTCGCGGCCGTCCTCGGAAACACCGCCGGGATCATCTGGCGCTGGCTGGAATCCTATCAGCTGGGTATCGGGCACGCCCCTTTTTCCAATCTCTATGAGTCCATGGTCTTCTTTGCCTGGACCATCGGGGTCCTCTATCTCTGGCTGGAGTTCCGGTATAAAATGAGAATCGTCGGTGCCTTCGCCCTGACTCTGGCCTTTCTGTCCCTGGCCTACGCCTCCCTCTCCCCCGGGGTCAACAGCCAGATATCCCCCTTGATCCCGGCCCTGAAAAGCAACTGGCTCATGGCTCATGTCGTCACCTGCTTCTTTGGCTATGCCGCCTTTGCCGTGGCCTTCTGCATCAGCCTCATGTATCTGCTCAAGCTGAGGGATCAGGGGGAGAGCAGCCCTCTGTTGAAAGTGTTGCCCGGTTTAAGGACCCTGGACGAATTGACCTACCAGATGGTGGTCTTCGGTTTCCTCTTTCTGAGCGTGGGGATCGTCACCGGAGCGGTCTGGGCCAACTCCGCCTGGGGGACCTACTGGTCCTGGGACCCCAAAGAGACTTGGTCCCTGATCACCTGGCTCATCTACGCCGCCTTGATCCACGCCAGGATGATGCGCGGCTGGCAGGGCAAGCGCATCGCTTTTGTCTCCATCCTCGGATTCTGCGCGGTCATCTTTACCTATTTCGGGGTCAACTACCTCCCCGGGCTGCACAGCTATGCCTAAAGCGGGTTCGGCGGTTCCAGGTTCACGGTTCACAGTTCACGGTTCACAGTTCACAGTTCACAGTTCAGACTTCGTACTGTCTTTCCAATTATTGCATTTAAGCGCTTAAAATGATTGATTTGACTTCAAAGTTGGACATTCGATGGTGTGTAAAGAATGAAGATGTCCAAAATTTTCACCAAATGTTATACCAGAAGTTGGCATAAATTGCGCTTTTGTCTCTGCCGTCAATGAAGCCTTATAAAGCTCTTGTATGACAGGAGAATCATTTGGGTTAACTTCTGGTATCTGTTTGATAAAATTTAAAAAACATGTAATTTCTTCTCAACGCCTATGATCCAGTGCTTAGCCGTTTTTGTGTAACTATTTAAAATATAGATACTTACGGGAGGAATAAATTGCAAGGCTCCGAAATTTCAAGCATCAGCTGCCAGGATTTTCGAATAGGCAAACCTCAATTTATGACGACCGTAAGTATAGAAAACGGCAAAGAGTTCTGATGTTATCCATCAAATAGATACGACAAGAGAGAGCGCCCATGGCCCTGGGAATTTTCACCAGACAGATCAGGCTGGAGAAAAAAATCGACGAGTTCTTGAATAATGTCAGCCAGTCCGGGCTCATGTTCGAGCAGGGACTGGTGGCATTTTTAAAAGACGACACAGACGCCTTTGATGAAAAGCTGCAGCAGATGCTCAAGGTCGAGCACAGGGCAGACTCTCTGCGGCGGGAACTGGAGCAGGAATTGTACGCCAAGACCCTTATTCCTGAATCCAGGGGAGACGTCCTGGCCCTTCTGGAGAATGCGGATATCATCCTGGATGACTTCAAGAAGGTTCTCTGGCAGTTTGATATAGAAACTCCTGTTATTCCGGTACCGTATCACGAAGATTTCCTGTCCCTGACCCGGTATGCGGTAGAGGCGGTCGAAGCCACCATCTGTTCCTGCCGCTCCTTCTTCAAGAACCTGTCCGGAGTCGCCGACCATCTGCACAAGGTCTCCTACTGGGAAACGGAATCGGATATCGTCGTCACCCGTCTGCAGCGCGCTATTTTTCAAAACAAGGATCTTGAGCTCTGCCACAAGAATCAGCTCAAGGACTTTGCCATGGGCATCGCCCGGGTCGCGGACAAGGCCGAAGACGTGGCCGACCGGCTGAGCATCTATGTCATCAAGCGCTCCCTGTGATACCAGAAGTTGGCATATATTGTCTGTTGCCCTGCCGCCATTCAGGCTTTTCCCGATATGCCGGCCAGTGCGTATCGTTATTGGCCAACTTCTGGTATATATCATAGCCCTGAACAATGGCGAATGATTATTTAAGCGAGATGCTTACGGGAGACATCCTTGGTGACGGAAAAAAAATCGTGCAAGCAAGCGCTCCAAAACTAAATCAAGATCACTTGAACTTTCGGCGACCGTAAGCATATGTTCCTTTTTTTCCTGTCCAGCGGCCTGTTTCTCGGCTGGTCCCTGGGGGCCAACGACGCGGCCAACATCTTCGGCACGGCCGTCGGCTCCCGGATGATCCGGTTCAAGACGGCGGCTGCGCTCTGCAGCCTGTTTGTCATTCTCGGTGCGGTTATCAGCGGCAGCGGGGCCACGCACACCCTGGGCACCCTCGGAGAAATCAACGCCCTGGCCGGAGCCTTCATGGTCGCTTTGTCCGCGGCCCTGACCGTCTATCTCATGACCACGGTCGGCTATCCCGTCTCCACCTCCCAGGCCATTGTCGGGGCCATACTGGGCTGGAACTTTTTCTCCGGTTCCCTGACCGACTACCATTCCCTGCTGAAAATCGTCTCCACCTGGGTCGTCTGTCCCCTCCTGGCGGCTCTGTTCGCCATTTTGCTCTACAAGATCGTCGGCTGGGTCATTTTCCGCTTCAAGCTGCACATGCTCATCCTGGATGCGGCCACCAGATACGGATTGGTCCTG
The DNA here is from genome assembly GCA_021737615.1 of Desulfohalobiaceae bacterium. Taxonomy (GTDB): domain Bacteria; phylum Desulfobacterota; class Desulfovibrionia; order Desulfovibrionales; family Desulfothermaceae; genus JAABTT01. The sequence continues at coordinate 9,610 of JAIPDR010000065.1, forward strand.
GCCGGGATCTTCGGGGCCTATGCCCTGGGGGCCAACAACATCGCCAATGTCATGGGCGTCTTTGTTTCGGTCTCGCCGTTTACAGAGGTTTCCGTTTTCGGTCTGTTCACCCTGTCTCCGGCCCAGCAGCTCTTCTTTCTGGGCGGCCTGGCCATCGCTCTGGGGGTGTTCACCTATTCCAAGCGGGTCATGTTGACCGTCGGCAAAGGCATCTTCCGGCTTTCTCCGGAAGCCGCCTTTGTGGTCGTCATCGCCCATGCCCTGGTCCTGTTTCTCTTTGCTTCGCAACGTCTGGCCGATTTTTTGACCAGCCACGGCCTGCCGGCCCTTCCGCTGGTCCCGGTTTCCAGCTCCCAGGCCATAGTCGGGGCAGTCGTCGGTATCGGCCTTTTGAAAAAAGGCCGGGGAATCCGCTGGAAGAGGCTGGGCGGAATTTCTACGGGCTGGGTATCCACTCCGATCATTGCCTGCGCCGTGTGTTACGTCTCTCTCTTCTTTCTGCAGAACGTCTTCGAGCAACAGACCTTCAGGCCCGTGCCCTACAGGCTCACCTCCGCGGCTATGGAAAGGATAAGCGCGGCCTTGCCCTCAGCTGAAAAGGCCCTGACCCCCCTTGCCGGCAAGAGGTTTGCCACAGCGGTCAAGTTTCGTTCAGCCGTATTGAAACAGGGCGATTTTTCCCGAAAAGAGCTGGATCTGATCCTCGAGTCCGCAGAACTCTTCTTTCTGCAGGTCAAAAAAGAGGTCATCGCGGATTTGGACCGGGAGTGGTTCAGCATCGAGCAGATCAGGACCCTCAAAGAGCTTGAGGGCAGGGTCTTCAAGCACAAGTGGCGGCTGAACCAGACCCTGGCCGGGCTGAGCCCTGCCTGGCGCTTTTCAAAAGAGGACGCGGGACTTTCCGCTGAGGTCCAAAACAAACTGGCCTATCTGCACAGCAGATTTCGGCTGGAGCCATCGAATCAGCCATAGCCTGCAGCAGGCCGCCAGGAATCTATGACCAGCAATATAGCCCATCGCGGGGCCGGCAGTCTGGCCCCGGAAAACACTTTGGCCGCGGCCGGAAAAGCCTATCAAACCGGAGCCGACTTATGGGAGACCGATGTCAGAGTCAGCCGGGACGAAGCCCTGGTTCTGTTTCACGACCTCCATCCCGGCCGGACCACCGACGCGGCCAGGGTCTTTCCCGGTCGGCAAAAGGACCGTATTTCGGATTTCAGCCTTGCAGAAATCAGACGGCTCGATGCCGGATCTTATTTCGAAAAAAACGATCCTTTTGGGACGATCCGTTCCGGAGAGGTCACGGCAAAGGATCTGTCTGCCTATCAAGGACAGCCCGTGCCCACTCTTGAAGAAGGGCTGCGCCTGACCGCGGATCTGGACTGGAGAATCAACCTGGAGCTGAAGAGCCTGCCGGAATCGATGCAGGATTTCCCCCTGGTGGGCAGGGTCCTGGCCGAGATTGAACAGGCCGGTTTAAGCCCTGAAAAGCTGGTCATCTCTTCTTTCAGCCACAACCGGCTCAGGCAGGTGCAGCGGCTGCGGCCAGAAATCGAGGTCCAGGCCCTGATCGGGTATTCCCGTATCGGTCCCCTGGACTGGGGCGGCTATGAATTCCCTGTTTACAATGTCAGATGCACCCTGATCTCTATGGACCGCATCCGGCGGGCCCGGGAGCGCGGGATGCGGATCAACCTGTTCACGGTCAACGACCCAAAAGCGATGCGCCGCTTCATAAGAGCAGGGGTGAGCGGTCTGATTACCGACTATCCCCAGAGACTCTCCCGGATCCTGCAGCGCAATTCTTCTGCAAAACCGGTCTAGGCGCTACTTGGCTTTAAAAATGCTAAAGCAGTCCCCAAAATCAGCTGTCTCCCTCATTGCGGCCATGTGTCTGGCCGAGGTCCTGAATATGGTCGGCATCTTTGCTTTTCCGGCCCTTCTTCCCGAATTCACAGCTATCTGGGATCTGTCCAATACAGAAGCGGGCTGGATCAGCGGCATCTATTTCGCCGGATACACCGTATCGGTCCCCATCCTGGCCGGGTTGACCGACCGCATAGACCCCAGGCGGATCTATCTCGGATCATCTGTCCTGGGCATCATGGGGTCTCTGGGGTTTGCCCTGCTGGCCGAAGGCTTCTGGTCGGCCCTGGTCTTTCGAATCCTGGCCGGTTTCGGCCTGGCCGGGACGTTCATCCCCGGGCTGAAAGCCCTGGTGGACCGCCTGGACGACGAGGCCCAGCCCCGGGCCATCTCCTTCTATACAGCCACCTTCAGCCTCGGCACAGCCCTGTCCTTTTTCGCGGCCGGTTTTCTGTCCTCGCATTTCGGCTGGGGCTGGGCCTTCGGATTCGCCGCCGTAAGCGGCGTCCTGGCTCTTTGTATCGCGGCCCGGGCTCTGGGCCCGCAGCCTCCAAGACAGCAGCAAAGACGGCAGGGACATATCCTGGATTTCAGGCCTGTCCTTCGAAACAGGCAGACCATGGGCTATATCCTGGCCTACACCGCTCACACCTGGGAGCTTTTTGCGGTCCGTTCCTGGGTGGTGGCCTTTCTGGCCTTCTCCCTTACGCTTCAGCCGGAAGGGGCAGGAGCTTTCCCCGCGCCCTCCACCGTGGCCTCCCTGACAGCCCTGGTAGCCATGTGGGCCAGCGTTGCCGGAGCCGAACTGGCGGTCCGATTCGGACGACACCGGATCTTGCGCTTCATCATGTGGGGCTCGGCCGTCTATGCCTGCACGCTGGGCTTCTTACCCTCCCTGCCCTATCCTGTGCTGGCCCTGCTCTGCATGGGGTATTTCCTGTTCGTTCAGGGGGATTCCGCGGCCCTGCACACCGCAACCATTCAGTCGGCAAGAGCGGACCAGCGGGGACTGACCATGGCTTTACAGTCCCTGATCGGTTTCGGCGGGGCTTTTGTGGGTCCTCTCGTGGTGGGCCTTGTCCTGGACCTGACCGGAGGGGGAACGACCACTTTGTCCTGGGGGGCGGCTTTTATGTCCATGGGCCTTGTGATCGGACTGGGGCCGTTTCTCATACATTTCTTCTGCAAAAACGCATCGATAGCGGAGGAGACCGATCGGTAAACGAAAGGAGAAAGGCATCTTGAAAAGCCCGGCGGCAGAAAGAATTTCAGCACCCGATTCTATTTGAGTCGATTATCTATTGACAAAGGTTTCCTGCCAAGAATAAAATATTAGGACTACGGGAAATATCGGGAAGACGCGTCTTGTTCAGGAGCCTGGCCCGGAACACAGCGGCCGATTTCCGAATTTCCAGTGTGTTCATTGTAAAATTTTTAAAAAGGGAGGACAGGAAGATGCGAACGATGACGACACTGAAGCAGGCAATCGTAGGTCTGGCAATGATTTTCCTCATGGGGGCCTTGCTCATGGGCTGTGCCACGTCTAAGCAGCTTTCGGCGGTTCAGGAAAAAGCCGACCAGGCTCTGGAAACTGCAAACGCCGCAATGACAGAGGCCCAAAGCGCCAAGTCCATGGCCGGCGATGAATCCGAGAGGGCCGAGGCAGCGGCCATGAGAGCCGAGGATGCCGCGGACAGGGCCGATGATGCCGCGGACAGGGCCGAAGCCATGGCCGACAAGTCGGAGAGGGCCTTCATGAAGGAAATGGAGAAGTAGCGAAACAAGACCCTGCCTCGCCTTTTTCATGAGGCAAGCCGCGATTTTGCCGCTTGAATTCAAACCCACGCACAGGCGGACGTTGTCGCCCGCCTGTGCGATTTGGAATCCCGCCATTCTCTCTCTTGTGAAACTTCATGTGTTTTCAAAAAGCAAGCCTGCTGAAGAGAAGGGATTCTTCGCCCGCGGACTCGCTCAGAATGACAGATAGAGGAGGGCCTTGCGAAACCTCATCGTAAGGTATTGAAGTTTCTGACTCGATCATATGGCGGCTGCGGGCTTCAACCCAATTACACAACATAATGACCATATTATTAAATATATTAAACAATTATATGTCAGGCCTGCCAGAGGCAGGGCTGACCGGAGAAAGCCTCAGTTTCCGGCAAGGGGTCTTTTCCCGGAGTAGACCGGTTCAGGAGGATCAGGCCTGGTGACGTCCACGACCATACCGCTTTGACGGGCCAGAACCCGCCCGAATTTTGCAAGATCCACTCTGTTGATGAGGCCTGCCGCCCGCAGCCGCTGCCGTCCGTACTCCACAAAATCTTCTATGCGGTCATAGATATCCCGATGGACTTCGGCATACACTCTGCCTGACTTCAGACCTATCTTCACGGGCTCATAGATGATGGCCACCGGTGTACCGGGCTGGACCATTGCGAAAAGCGGTTCGATGTCTTCGGGGTACAAGCGAATACAGCCGTGGGTGACCAGCCGCCCCACCGACCACGGGATGTCGGTGCCGTGGATTCCGTAACTGGTATTGGCCAGCCCGATCCAGTAGTTTCCCAGGGGATTGTCCGGACCGGGAGGCATGGTCTTCAGGCCATACTTCTCCTGCAAGGACCGGGGAATGTACCAGCGGGGATTTGCCCGCTTTTCCCCGACCATGAAGGTACCCAGCGGTGAGGGCCAGTCTCTGCGGCCGATCCCGACCGGAAATGTACGGACCGCCTTCTTTTTTCCCGGGAAAAAATAAAGCCTGAGTTCAGCAACGTTGACCACGATCCCCTTCCTTCGCTCTCCGGGTATAACCCACAGGGAAGGGATAGTCAGCTCTGTTCCCGCTGGAGGAATCCAGGGATCGAGCCCGGGATAGAGGCCCTGGATCTCATTGAAGCCGAGATCATAGAGCCTGGCTATATCCAGCAGCGTTTCCCCGTCCTTGACGACATGCCGCCGGGGGGTCCCTATGATTTGGGGCTGCGGGTCTTTCCGCTGCGCAACCCGGTCCTTCTTGGCAGGCAGTCCTGCAGCCCCCCTGCTCCCGGGCGGAAAACCCGAAGTGACTGATACCAGAATCAAAAAACAGAATATAACCGGCCAGAGGCCTTGCCTTGTCCGAAACCGATTCCGGCTTCCCTGACCCGTCTCTAAGGTTCGCGCTCCAGCTTTCAACGCATTTCTCCTCATACATACAATGTGGTCTTGCATTTGTGAAACTTCATACGAGGCCTGGCCGGCAAGTGCTTCTGGTTCCCGGCCGGGCCGGATCAGTATATGCACTTCTGAGAAAACTGCAAAACTTGAAAAAAGTATCAAAAAACGGGAAAATAATGAAACGTTTGACCTGGATCAAACACCTCTGCCCTGGAAGCGGGTAACTTCCGGGGCGCGGCTCGAGGAGAATGCAGCCCTGCTTTCCCGGAGCAAGGCCAAAAAGAGTTTAGGCCTGAACAATGAACCAAGAAAAAGGAGACGCCATGAAAAAAGTCAATCTCTACGAAGAAAACAATTTCAGCGACAAAGGGATGAGCAATTATCTGGTCCACGATTCACCTTACTTCAAGATCCTGAACTTCAACTTCAAGCCCGGTCAGGAACTGCCCATCCACTCCCATGACATCGAAGGCCAGCTCTCCATCACCGTGGTTGAGGGGGAAGGAGAGTTTCTAGCGGCCGAAGGACAGACCATGCCGGCCAGAACCGGGGATGTTTTGATCTCGGACATTGCCGAGCCTCATGGCATCCGGGCCGGGACCGAACTTCGGGTCCTGGTGACCATTGCCCCTCCGATATGATGAGCCTGAACTCATTTTCGGAAAATCCCGCAAGCCTATTGAACACCAGGCTGATTCGGCTTACTATGAACGAGCCGGACAAAACAAAAGAGGAGGATGATCATGAGCCAGAAAGTTGTCATCGACCAGGAGGAATGCACGGGCTGCGAAACCTGCGTGGAACTCTGCCCGGAGGTTTTCGGCTTTGACGAAGAAAACGAAGTGGCCTATGTCATAGACTCTGAGGCCGGTTCCGAAGAGGAGATACAGGAAGCCATCGACTCCTGTCCGGTGGAGTGCATCTCCTGGGGGTAATGGGAGTCGCCCCCCGGCCTGAGTATTCCGGCCGGGGCCCTGCTCCGCGAGGCAGGACCCCGGCCGTGGAGCTTACGGCGGTTTTTTCCTTTACGAATAATTACATAATTACAATCACTTGACAGGAATCAAAAAATCCATTACAGCCTGTTCTGTTTTCAAACATCCGCTTTCAAGCTTCCGGTCATTTTGATCCGAAAGCCCGGGACCGGATACAGATAGGCAGTGCCAGGGAACAGATATCTTGCCTGAAACTATCGATTGGAACGCGATTCCTCTTTTTCAAGGGCTCGAGGAAGGCCAGCTTCAGGAGATCGAGTCCATCTGCCGGCGGAAGCGGTACCGGAAGGACCAGACCATCTTCAGCCAGGGTGATCGGGCCGACGGATTCTATGTGGTCCAGACCGGCAGGGTAAGAGTCTACAAACTCTCCCCGGACGGCAAAGAACAGATACTGCATATTTTCAGCTCGGGCCAGCCCATCGGCGAGGTGCCGGTCTTTGCCGGGAAGACCTTTCCGGCCCATGCCCAGGCCCTTGACGACTGTGAACTTCTCTTCCTCCCCCGGGACCGGCTCCGGGATGTCTTTGCCAGGGACCCCTCCCTGGCCATGAACATGCTGGCGGTCCTGGCCGAGAGGCTGCGGGAGTTCACGCGGACCATCGAAGACCTGACCCTGAAAGAGCTTCCCAGCCGGCTGGCCACCTACCTCATGCACCTCCAGGATGAAAGCGGGGGCAAGGAGACTGTGGAACTGGACGTCTCCAAGGGCACCCTGGCCAAGATCCTGGGCACGACCCAGGAAACCCTGTCCCGGGTCTTCAAGAGAATGAGCGATGAGGCCATCATCAGGGTGGAGCGCAGATCCATCACCATTCTTGACGACGCGGCCCTGGAAGACCTGGCCGAAGGGTTTCAGACCCTGGCCTGAGGGCATTTCCGCAGATGATGAAGTTGCTGTGTACTGCTCCAATTTTGGTTTTTGGATAACGCGGCAGTGATTCCGGACTTCAGCTGCCATTGGACGATAAATGTCAAGTTGGATCAGTATATCGATCAAACTGGACCGACTGCCCGGCCAATGGCCGCAATGTTCTCTGATCTCTCGTATGAAACTTGATTTTTCTTTGCCCGTCACCCCAGCGTAGACCGGGGGTCCAGCTCTTACATTTTCAGACTGGATTCCGGCCTTCGCCGGAATGACGGAGGGGGTGACTCAAAGTTTCTGTTTTGATCAAACTGGGCGTCTGTGGCCAGAGGCAGGGCTCATATGAAACTTCATTTGTTTTCAAAAAAGCAGACCTGCTGAAGAAAAGGGATTCTTCACTCGAAGACTCGTTCAGAATGACAAGCAAAGGTAAAGGCTCAATAGTGTCATTCTGAGTGAGTCCGC
>JAIPDR010000066.1 GCA_021737615.1 Desulfohalobiaceae bacterium
GGTCCGGGCTCCATTGGAGTAGTTTTGGATATCCTCCCCGTGATCTGGTGGTTTTCGTTCCTGGCTCTTCTGGAAAGAGATCATGAAGCAGGGCTCCTCCCTGTCCTCCAAGTCAAGCGGGCGGACGAAGAGGTCCACGCCCTCCTCGTGATCGTTGGTCTTGACCTTGACCCCGGTCCGGACCTGGGCTTTTTTCTTGGCCGCGGCCATGGTCAGGGCGGCGGACAGATCAAAGGACAACCCCGTGCGGGCCATCTCCAGGATGTTGGACTGCGGCCTTCCTTTGACCGGCTCCAGATACCGGCCGGACCGGCCGTGGAAGTAGAGGATGTCCCCGGTCTTGTCGACCAGAACGGACGGTTCGGACATCTCCAAAAGGAAGCGCTCGGCCGCCCGCTTGATGTTGCCTGCCGATGGCTCGGCCGCGTCCTGGCGCCTCGGCTGACGTTTGCTCGGGGCATGAGTCGTCCTGTGCCGGAACAGTGCCTGATCATCAGAGCACAAGACCCCGCCCGCACCCGGCTTGAGCCTGTAAAGTCTGAGCTTCTTGTCCACGGTCGCAAAGGGCTGAGCCAGGACGGTGACACTCTCGGAGGTGCCCAGCAGGAGCAGGCCGTCGTCCACCAGGCCGTAGCGGAACTGGGAGAGAACGCTTTTCTGGGCCTCGGGCTTGAGGTACATGAGCAGGTTCCGGCAGCAGACCAGGTTCAGCCTGGAAAAAGGCGGATCCGAAGTCACGTTGTGCACGGCAAATACGAGCATCTCCCGGATGTCCTGCTTGATCCGGTACCGGCCGTCAACTTCCTCTTCCTCGAAAAACCTCTTGATCCGTTCACTGGAGACATCGGCCTCGATGTTTTTGGGAAATATCCCCTTCCGCGCCTGATCGACGGCCGCCTCGTCCAGGTCGGTGCCGTAGATGACCACCTCGATGTCCGCATCCAGCTCGTCCAGGATCTCCGTGAGGATGATGGCCAGGGAGTAGGCCTCCTCGCCCGTGGCGCAGCCCGGGACCCAGGCCCGGAACTGAGAATTGGACAGCCGGGGCAGATACTCCTTGAGGAGCAACTCCTTGAGGCCTTCGAAGACGGTAAAGTCCCGGAAGAAATTGGTCACGCCGATGAGCAGGTCCCGAAAGAGATGTTCGGCCTCGTCCCGGTTCCGGCGGATGTAGGAGACGTAGTCTTTGAGGCGATCGATCCGATGAACGGCCATCCGGCGCTGGATGCGGCGGTTGACGGTGTTGTCCTTGTATTTGGAGAAATCATGCCCGGTCCGGTTCTTGAGGAGCATGAACAGCTTGTCGCGTTCATTGGTCGGGACCAGCCTGAGGTTTTCGGCAAAGGATATGATGTGCTCGACCATCTGGGAGGGCTTTAGGATCACGTCGGCCAAGCCCTCGTCCACGATGCTCTGGGGCATGGTCGGGAAGCCGGCCGATTGCGGGTCCTGGGCGATGACCAGCCCGTTTCGCTCCTTGACAGCCCGGGCCCCCAGGGTGCCGTCGGTATTGGAGCCGGAGAGGATCACGGCCACGGACCGGCCCGGCCTTTCCAGGGCCAGGCTGCGGAAAAAGGCGTCGATGATCATGGAGCGGGCGCCCCGTTCGCGCTCAGTGAGCTGCATCCGGCCGTCATAAAGGGAGAGTTCCTTATCCGGCGGGGTCACATAGATCCGGCCGGGCTGGTAGGTTTCGCCGTCCCGGGCCAGGCAGACCTTATGCTTGGTGTGCTTCCCGAGGAGGTTGGACAGGGTCTGTTTGTCGGACTGGCTGGCCTGGTGCTGGACGATAAACAGGGTTAAGCAGTCGCCGCCATTTAAGTGGTCCAGGATATCACTCATGGCTTCCAGCCCGCCTGCAGAGGCCCCGATGCCCACCAGAAGCGGGAGGGGCTTGTCTTCACGGGAGGCGGATGCTTCGGATTCAGGGGACGCGCTCCCCTCAGCTGAAGCCGTCCCGGGTTCGGCTGGTGATTCAGGTTCGGGCTCGGCCTTGGAAGAGGTTGTCTCCATGAGGCCTGTCTCGGACAGGGAAGAATCTTTGCTGATATTGCTGTCCTGATCCTGGGCGGTTGCCTCGGGATCGACAGAGGTGCCGGTCCCGGCTGCCCTGTTCAACGTGGAGCCTGTCTCCTTAAGCCGAGCTTTGTGCTCCTTTTTTTGACCTGTTCGCTTGTTCTTGACCACACGCGCGTCCTTGGTTATTCGCCTTTTTATAAGTCAGAGACCATAACCGTAAAGCAGGAGACCGGTCAAGGTGAAATACGGAGCCACTCTGCGGTATTATGACGCCCTTGGGACTAATTCCATATTGAAAAAGGCTGCTTGCTTTCTAATACCACAGACCCAATCTGCTGTTGACTCTCTAGTCAACCGGGCATAGCATCAGGCCCTGTCCAAACCTCTTCATACAGGTGCATGCGCTCGCTGAAAACTTTATAAAAACCGACCCTGAAAGATGGGCTGAGGAGTTGTTCAATGCGGATATGGGGTTCATCCCGGGCCGTCCTTTGAAAAGCAAAAGCATGCGATGCTTCTGGAATATCCGGCCGTAAGCCTTGCTAATAATAGCAATATGATTATAATTGGTTAAGGAAACAAGCGACAAAAGGCAATCAACCGACAAGCACGGGATAATCAAATGCCAAGAGCCTTTCTGGAAATTTTCAACCGCATCCTGGGATCGATCCGCGAACCCTTGATCGTGCTTGATCAGGACCTGAAGGTTATAACGGCCAATAATGCCTTTTTCCAAACCTTTGATGTCAGCCCTGATGAGACAAAGGGCCTCCTGATATATGAGCTGGGCAACCGGCAGTGGGATATCCTCGGGCTAAGAAAACTGCTTGAAGACATCCTGCCTCAAAATACGAGTTTTCATGACTTTGAAGTGGAACATGACTTTGAGACCATCGGCCGCAAGATCATGCATCTCAATGCCAGGCGGATTCATGGCGGGGACAGCCAAACCGATCTGGTTCTACTGGCCATAGAGGATGTGACCGAACGTGAATATTACAGAAGGCATATGGAAGAAATAGTTGCCCAACGAACCGCCGAACTGAGTGCGGCAAAGCAGGAGGCGGAAAGAAACAGGCAGGCCGCTGAAGAAGCCCTTTTTGAAATCAAAATGCTCAAAGACCAGCTCGAAGCTGAAAGGGCCTATCTCCAGGAAGAAATCAAACTGGTATACAATCATGAAAACATCGTCGGCCAAAGCGATGCAATCAATTACATGTTGTACAAGGTTGAACAGATCGCCGGCACGGACACAAACGTCTTGATTCTCGGAGAAACCGGAACGGGGAAGGAACTTGTGGCCAGAGCCATTCACGGCACGAGCCCGCGCAAGGAACGCGCCCTGGTAAAAATGAATTGCGCAGCTTTGCCTTCCACCTTGATTGAAAGCGAGCTCTTCGGCCATGAGAAAGGTGCTTTCACTGGTGCGCATTCCAAACGCTTGGGGCGCTTTGAAGTTGCTAACGGGGCCACCCTGTTTTTGGATGAAATAGGCGAACTGCCCCTGGAATTACAGCCCAAGCTGCTGAGGGTCATAGAGAACGGCGAGTTTGAGCGCCTGGGCAGTTCCAAGACCCAAAAAGTCGATGTTCGAATCATTTCCGCCACGAATCGCAATCTGGCAGAGGAGATCCGCAAGGACGCTTTCCGGGAAGATCTCTGGTACCGGCTGAATGTTTTTCCAATCACAATGCCTCCCCTGCGCGATCGAGTCGACGATATTCCGCTGCTGGTCAATTATTATGTTCAAAGAATTTCAAAAAGACTGGGTAAAGTCATAGAGATCATCCCGCTAAACGTTATGAACGCGCTGATTCAATACCATTGGCCGGGCAATGTTCGTGAGCTTGAAAATGTTCTCGAACGGGCGGTTATAAACTCTTCCGGTCCCAAGCTGCGGCTGGTTGATGAGCTGAAAAAGCCGCATAAAGATTCAGCACGGGCTGACAAAACCTTGCAAAACGTAGAACGTGAATATATTATTCGTGTTCTTGAACAGGTACAATGGAAAGTAAGCGGGGAAAACAGTGCTGCTGAAATCCTGGGCCTGGACCGCAGTACTCTGCGTGCCCGAATGCACAAGCTCAATATCCGCAAACCCTGATATTCTCATCCCACTTTCACCTCGCTTTTTTTCTTTGCCCCCTCATGTGAAACTTCAGCTGATGCCTCGAACCGATCACTGAGCTCTCTTTCGCTTTAACGCTTCCGGCTCTTGGTTTTCTAAGAAAGCCTAAAAGGTCGCAAAAAGGTCATATTTGATCATAGGTTAAATATGACCTTTTTGGTGTGCTGCTAATGGATGCCTACAAGTAAATTTCAGCATATTAATTCTGAGAAATCATAATGATGTGGCCACGTTCCGCGTACCGAAACACTGGCACATAACTTGCTTCAAAGCAATAACAACAATCAGAATTTACACTGTTGAAAAAGCCGAAGGCCTGAACGCGGTTCTCTCTGCGCGCAACAAGACAGATGATGACCTTTGGCAACAAAATCAAGGAGATTAAGCGATGAATGAATGGAATCAATCCCCGGGGGGATCCTCGCAGACTTTCGAAGAGGTGGTGGAAAGAATTCGACACCAGCTGAAAGCATTCAAAGGCCGTTCAAGCCTGATCATTGCCGCATTGGTACTGGTGGCTGTCTTCTGGACGGCCTGGTTCACAGTCCAGCCGGAAGAGACCGGGATCGTGCAGCGCTTTGGCAAGGTATTGCGCACGGCCGGGCCGGGACTGCATTTCAAGCTCCCGTTTGGCATAGAAACGGCTCGCATGGTGCCTACCGCCCGGGTACTCAAAGAAGAATTCGGCTTCAGGACCGTGGCCAGCGTCCCCGGAGAAAAGACCCGCTATGATCCCAGCGGTGTCTACAAGGATGAATCATTGATGCTCACCGGGGATTTAAACGTCATCGACGTGCAGTGGATCATACAGTACCGGATTGAAGACCCGATCCGCTTCTTGTTTCATGTACGCGAAACACCGAAAACAATCCGCGATATCACCGAGGCCGTCATGCGCCGGGCAGTCGGCAATCGTATCGGCAGCGATGTGCTGACCACCGGACGGGTGGCGGTAGCCAGTGAAGCAAAGATTGAGATTCAGAAAATCCTGTCCGCCTATGAGTCGGGAGTTCGGCTGGTTACCGTGGAGCTTCAGGATGTCACCCCGCCGGATACTGTCAAACCCGCCTTCAATGAGGTCAACGAGTCCCGTCAGGACAAGGAACGAACGATCAACAAGGCCGAGGAGCGGGCCAATCGGGAAATCCCCATGGCCAGGGGAGTGGCTGCCCAAAGTATCAGCGAGGCCGAAGGATACGCCCTGGAACGCGTCAACCGGGCCGAAGGTGAGGCGAACCGATTTGAGTCCATCCTCAAAGAATACCTGGAAGCGCCTCAGGTCACCCGCCGGCGTCTTTACCTGGAGGCCATGACCGGCTTGCTGGCCGACATGAAGGGACTTTATATCGTAGATCATGATCAGAAGGCTATGGTGCCGTGGCTTTCAATGGAGTCTGGGGCACAACCATCAGCTCAAGGGGGGCAACCATGAAATTTAATATGAAGATAGCTGGCATAGTGATATCGGTAATTATCGTTATTGTGCTTTACAGCGCCTTTTACACTCTGGAAGAGGGCCGGCAGGCCATAGTTGTGCAGTTTGGAAAACCGGTCGGGGAAACAGTGACCGAGGCAGGCCTGCACATGAAACTTCCCTTTATACAGGAAGTCAGACGATTCGAAAAACGCCTGCTCGTCTGGGACGGTGATCCCAACCAGGTTCCCACCAAGGGACGTGAGTTCATCTGGGTGGACACCACGGCCAGGTGGCGGATTGCAGATGCCCAAAAGTTTCTTGAAAACGTGGCCAGCGAAGAAGGGGCCCAGTCCCGCTTAAACGATATTCTGGATTCAGTGGTCCGCGACCAGGTTTCGGGCAGCGAGCTTGTTGAGCTTGTGCGCAGCGCATCATGGGAAGTCCCGGAAGACGAGGTGCTCAAGGAAGTGCCCAAGGAGCGGGAAGAAGAGCTGAAAAAAGAGATTGCCCGGGGCAGAGAGCAAATCACCCGAACGATACTGGCTGAGGCCCAAAAGATCATCCCCCAGTACGGCATCAAGTTGGTGGATGTGCGCATTAAACGCCTTGATTACGTGGAAAGCGTGCGGAAAAAAGTCTATGAGCGTATGATTTCCGAGCGAAAACGCATCGCCGCCCAGTTCCGCTCCGAAGGAGAGGGACGCAGTGCAGAGATCCTCGGTACAATGGAAAAAGAGCTGCGCCAGATCCGCTCTACAGCCTACCGTCAGGTGCAGGAGGTCCAGGGCAAAGCAGATGCCGAAGCCACAAAAATTTACGGCCAGGCTTACAACAAAGACCCTGAATTCTATGCCTTTTTGCGGACAATTGAAAGCTACAAAGAAAAGCCAAATAAGAACTCCGTACTGATCCTGACGACGGAAAGCGACTTTTATCAGTACGTCAAACACGCAATTCCGGGAGAAACGAAGATGCCATCGGCCCTGGATTGATGTCAGTGCAAAAAACTCTTTTGCACTGGCCTGAGGTCAGAGAAAAGTATGCAGGCCGGATGAAAAATATAGCTAGTGTCTGAACGAAAACGATGATTGGACGTAAACTTGCCCAGATACGAGGAACAATAAATTTTGAAACCGGAATGTATTCCAATACATGATGATTTCAAAATTTTGCAGTGACGAAAGAGATGGGTGAGTTTCCGTCCAATCACTAGATAAAAATACAGGACAATATAAATGGCGCTCAACGATCAAGATCCAATCGGAAACCTCAAGAACAAACTGCTCTCTCTTTTCGGCTCCAGCGGACAGAAAGACAAAACCCCGCAGCCGGGCAAAGCGCGTTTCAACATCTGGTATCTGGTCTTGGCCATCTTCTTCTTTTCGTATCTGCAGCAATTCCTGTTTACTTCAAAACCAGAAACCATTCCCTATAGTTTATTTAAACAGTACGTCGACCAGGGGATGGTCGGCGAACTTGTGATTGGACCGGAAAATATCAAAGGCAAATTGGCGGGAACGCCGGAAAGAGAATTCACAACTGTCCGGGTAAATGACTCAGACCTGGTCAAGGACCTGGATAAACACAAACTCAGTTATTCCGGCCGTTATGAAAATAAATTCCTGAGCAGCCTTCTTGCCTGGATTCTACCGCTTGGCTTCTTTTTCCTGGTCTGGCGATTTGCCATGAAAAAGATGGGCTCCGGCCTGGGGGTTATGTCTTTTTCCAAGAGCAAGGCCAAGATCTTTGCAGAAAGCGACACCAAGGTCTCTTTTGCCGATGTTGCCGGCATTGATGAGTCAAAGGAAGAGCTTGAGGAGGTGGTGGAGTTTCTCAAGACACCGGAAAAATTCCAGAAACTTGGAGGCAGAATCCCCAAGGGGGTCTTGTTGGTCGGTCCTCCTGGAACCGGCAAAACCCTTCTGGCCCGGGCAGTGGCCGGAGAGGCCAAAGTGCCTTTCTTTTCCATCAGCGGGTCCGAATTTGTGGAGATGTTCGTTGGCGTGGGAGCGGCCCGGGTTCGGGATCTCTTCTCCCAGGCCGCGGCCCAAGCGCCATGCATCATCTTCATCGATGAACTCGATGCCTTGGGAAAAGCCCGGGGAATGAATGTGACGGGTGGGCATGACGAGCGCGAACAAACCTTAAACCAGCTTTTGGTGGAGATGGACGGCTTTGCAACCAATAAAGGGGTCATCATTATGGCTGCCACCAACCGGCCGGAGATCCTGGATCCAGCCTTGCTCCGCCCCGGGCGTCTGGACCGCCAGGTCCTGGTGGACCGCCCGGATATCAACGGCCGGGAAGCCATTTTAAAAATTCACTCCAGTAACGTGGCCTTGAGTACAGAAGTCGATCTGCACAAGATCGCCGGCCGCACACCTGGGTTTGTAGGCGCGGACCTGGCCAACATCGTCAATGAAGCTGCGCTGCTGGCAGCCCGAGACGATAAAGAAACTGTCGATCCGGCGGATTTCGATGAAGCCATTGACCGGGTGATGGGGGGGCTTCAGAAAAAAAACCGGATGATGAATGCCCTGGAGAAAGAAACTGTGGCCTTCCACGAATCCGGCCATGCAATCGTGGCCGAATCAGTCGAACATGCCGACCCCGTGCATAAAGTCTCGGTTATCCCCCGCGGGATTGCAGCTCTCGGATACACCCAGCAGCAGCCTACGGAGGATCGGTATCTCATGACGCGCTCTGAGCTGGTCGATCGCCTGGCCGTTCTCTTGGGCGGCCGGGTGGCAGAGGAACTGGTTTTCAATGAAATCTCCACCGGGGCGCAGAACGACCTGCAGCGGGCCTCGGACATTGCCAGGGCCATGGTCACGGAATACGGTATGAGCGAACTCCTGGGCCTGGTAAGCTATGAGCGCCCGCGTCAGGCGATGTTTCCCCAGGAAAGCTTTTCCTCTGGAAAAAATTACAGTGACGCCAAAGCCGCTCAAATCGATGACGAAATAACCCGGTTTGTCGATGAGGCCCATCAGCGTGTGCGTAAAATCCTCTTGGAACGGCGGCCAGTGCTTGACGACCTGGCCTCTCTTCTCTTGAAGCAGGAAAGTGTGCAGGGCGAGGAGCTCAGGCAGATGTTGTCTGCGGCCGTCGGAAAAAGGGCGGCAGCACCCGATCCGTCGTCCGCGGGCATGACGGTGGATAACTGAGCGGCGCCGGAAAGGGGGCCTCTTATGATCCCGGGCAATCGGATCACCACGCCCGAAACTTGGTTTTGCTGCTCATGGGTTTCATACAGAACATCCACGTGTTCAACTGCCGCTCGGAAACGGTCTCAACATTCAGGGTTCCTCTTTCCCGCAACTGGATACTGATCCTCGGTGTCATGCTGGCCCAGGGCATCCACATCGGTGCAATGCATATTCAGTTTATGCAGACGGTCCTGCGACTCGAGCCGATCACCTTCCTGGAATGGGTTGAAGTCCTGATTCTGGCTGTTCCCCTGCTCATCGTGATGGAGATATTCAAACGAATCAGGACAAGGCATCATCCGGGGGCATAACCGATCTTTCGGAGGAAACATGGCACGTGGTTTTGAGGCGATATGACTGGTGGGCGAACCGCTGCTTTTACACCACTACACAGCGATCGGAATTTTTGCCAGAAGAGCGGTTAGTGAGAGCCTGAAGGCTTTTTCTGCCTATCTAAATGACTCCGCAACACCGGTTAGCTGCGAGGAGGGAACCTAAGACTATGCGACTGTATCTGATCAACCCTTCCAACCCGCTTGTCACCATCGTCAACGTCAAACAGAGTCGCTGGAACCGCTACCGCGTGTGGAAACCGCTCAGCCTTATGGTTCTCGCAGGCCTGACCCCGCCGGAGTGGGAAATCGCGATCATGGACGAGAACCTCGGCGCGCCGGACTATGCGGCCATGCCGCGACCGGATCTGGTGGGCATCACCGCTTTCACCTCGCAGGCGAACCGCGCCTATGAAGTGGCCGCTCACTTCCGGAGTTTGGGCGTACCCGTCGTCATGGGCGGCATTCACGCAACCATGTGCCGGGAGGAGGCCATGGAGCGCGTGGACTCGGTCGTCACGGGGGAGGCGGAGGGCGTCTGGTCTCAGGTCCTGGAGGACGTCAGGCATGGCGGGCTGAAACGCCGATATGACGGAGGGCTCGCCGCGATAAGCGATGTGCCGACCGCCCGACATGATTTGCTCCCCACCGGATATGCCTGCGGGGCCATTCAGACCACACGCGGCTGTCCATTGAACTGCAGCTTTTGCAGCGTGACCGCCTTCAACGGGGCCCACTACCGGCAGCGGCCCATTTCGGATGTGGTTCGGGAATTCCGGTTGATCCCTGAAAGGCATGTCCTGGTGGTGGATGACAACCTCATCGGCACGCGCCATGACCACATCGCCCGCGCCAAGGACCTGTTCCGTGCCATGGCCCAGGCGAACCTGCGAAAGCAATGGGTTGCCCAAGCCGGCATTAACTTCGCCGATGACGAAGAGCTCCTTGCGTTGGCTGCGAAGGCCGGGTGCGGCGGCGTCTTCATCGGCTTTGAATCCCCCACGCCGGAAGGGCTTCTGGAGCTCAGCAAGAAATTCAACCTTCTGAAGGACAGAAACTTCCCCGCCTCCGTGCGGCGCATACAGCGGCACGGCATACTGGTGGTGGGTTCCTTTATCATCGGTCTGGACATAGACGAACCGGGCATCGGCAAACGTATCGCCGAGGCGGCCGGCCGGTACGGTGTGGACAGTCTCAACGCGCTGTTTCTGACTCCCCTGCCCGGCACCCGCCTTTGGGAACAGATGAAATCGGAGGACCGCATCGCCCTCGATACGTTCCCGGGGGACTGGAAATACTACACCCTGACCTTCCCTGTGGCCCGGTATAAGAATTTTTCCCTGGAGGGCATTATCGAAGAGATGATCTCCTGCGACCGGGACTTCTATGCCCTGCCGCGCATTCTGCGCAGGGTCTGGAGCAGCCTGTGGCAACGCCGCAAACCCCTGATCAGTTTGGTGGGGAATCTCTCATACCGGAACAATCTCCGGCTGAACCTTAAGGCCTTTGCGGACTTTAAATCGTCTGTAGGAGTTGGCAGTTGACCTATACCGGAAGTTGGCATAAATTGTGCGGTATGTATCTGCCTTCAATGAAATGTAACTTAAAAGGAGGAAGCCATCATGACCGAAAAAAGAGATGCCTATTTAACCTCAATATAACCAGGAGATAGCAAATGAAATATATAAAAACGAACTATTCTATTGAACAAGGCCGCTCGTGAAAAAGCGCGTGCCAACCAGAAAGCCCTGCGTAAACAACGATATGAAGTGGCCGAGTGGTACGGCGGCTTGAAAGCCAGCTCCGCCGATGCATGGGACCATATGAAGAAAGGGTTTTCGGATGCCTATAAGGCTCTCGGTGATGCCTGGGAAAAGTCTGCAAAAGAATTCGGCGCCAACAAATAGAACACTGAAAAATTGAGCCCACGGATCACACGGATTGACACGGATAATGAAAAACAAATTTTTTGCTGCTGGAATAAGACCCAGCAGCAAAAGGAGTCATCGCCTTATGGCGATACCTCCAAAAAAATTCCTTTTCTGCCATGCCGCATGGCGATGGCATTTGCCTGCCAGCCTCTTATTGCTGGCAGGCAAAAAGAAAACCTATCCGTGTTAATCCGTGTGATCCGTGGGCATTAATCTGCTTTCTTTCATTTTCAAAGTATCGCCTGACCCTGCAGCAAATATTCAGCTATGGTTTTTTTCATGCCGATCCCCATCCCGGCAATATCATACTTATGGACGACGGCCGGCTGTGCTATATAGACTTCGGCCTGACCGGCAGCCTGATTCAAAGGGATTTGGAAGTGGTCAGCGATCTCTTGACCAGCATTATGGCCCGGAATGAGCAAAAGGCTGCCAGAGTGGTCGTCAGGCTTGCGGGAAGCCGGGATTTTGCAGTTGCCCAAAGCATAGAACGCAGGATCGCGGAACTTATAGAGCGCTTTCAAAGCTCTCGGGCCGGGGAGTTTTCTTTTACAGCCCTTTTGGGAGAACTTGTAGAGATCCTCGTGGGCAAAGGGCTGCGAATGCCCCCGGACCTCTTCTTGCTGGTCAAATCTCTGCTGACCATTGAAGGCGTCGCCTCTGCCCTGGATCCCAAGTTCGATTTTACCCCCCAGCTGACTCCTTTTGCCGAGAAATTGGTCAAAGACCGTTATGATATGAGTCGGCTACAGACCAGCGCAAGGACTTTAGCCGGGGACTTTGCGGAACTTGTCCAGAACTTTCCCGGTGACTACTACAAGGTCGTGGATACTCTATCTTCGGGCCGGCTCTCTCTGGGTCTGGAAGAGCAAAGCCTGGTTCAGGCCCGGGAAAGCGTGTTCAAGGCCAGCTCCACCCTGGCCTTTGCCGTTGTGCTGGGCTCCTTGGTCATCGGTTCCGCCATTATTGTCCATTCCAGGGTGCCTCCGCTTTGGAAGGAGGTCCCGGTGATAGGCATCATCGGCTTTATCGTCTCCGGCATGATCGGGTTTGGGTTGTTGATTAAAATCATCCGCAACCGGGGACTTTGAGAATCAAACATGTGAAGCGAATAGTCTGAGAAAAATGTTGACAGAATTTCAAGAGTCTTCAGGATGAAGCGATGCGCGTGTTGATGATTTCCGCGAACACAGAACAGATCAACGTGCCGGTCCTGCCTCTGGGCCTGGCCCGGGTGGCCGCGGCCGTGGAGCAGGCCGGCCACGAGATCCGGGTCGTCAATCTGATGCGGCCCGAACATGTGAGCCGGGAATTGCCGGGAACGATCAGCGACTTCGAGCCCGAGGCCATCGGCATCTCGGTCCGCAATATCGACGATCAGAACCGGGATGATCCGACATTCCTCCTGCCCCGGGTCAAGCCGATTGTCCATGAATGCCGGCGCCGGAGCCGGGCCCCGGTCATTCTGGGCGGTCCGGGCTACAGCATCTTCCCGGGATCGGTCCTGGCTTATCTGGAGGCCGAGTACGGCATCCAGGGGGAGGGGGAGCGGGCCATGCCCCTGTTGCTGGACAGGATCCGGGCCGGGGAGCCTGTTGGGGACATCCCGGGACTCATCCTGCCAGGCGGCCTTTTTGGACCGCGGCCCGAGCGAAGCCGCAGCCTGGACGATTCTCCCCTGCCCCGGCCTGGAAAGCACCTGATCATACCCGGCGATGTGGATCCAAAACAGCTGTGGATGCCCTTTCAAACCCGCATCGGCTGCCCCATGCAATGCAGCTATTGCTCCACGCCGGCCATCGAAGGCCGGACGATGCGCTACCAGTCCCCGGAGCTCGTTGTCAACAACCTCGAGGCGTATGCGGCCGCCGGGTACAGGCGTTTCTTCTTCGTGGACAATGTCTTCAACCTGCCTTCGGGCTATGCCGAAACCATATGCGATGTTATCATAGAAGCGGAACTGGATATCTCCTGGCAGGCCATCGTTTATCCCCGGCATCTGAGCCCGCGCCTGGTGGATAATATGGCCCGGGCCGGATGCACCCATGTCAGCCTGGGATTCGAAAGCGGCAGCAGCAAAATGCTGGCCGGCCTGAACAAACGGTTCACCCCGGAGGATGTCCGGGAGGCCAACGCGCTCTTCAGGCAGTCCGGCATCTTAAGGACCGGCTTCCTCCTGCTGGGCGGCCCGGGTGAAACCCGGGAAACGGTCGAGGCAAGCCTGGCCTTTGCCGAATCCCTGGATCTGGACCTGGTCAAGCTGACCTGCGGCCTCCGCATCTATCCGGAGACCCTCCTGGCCAGGCAGGCCGCGGCCAAGGGCCTGATCGCACCCGGGGCGGATCTGCTGCGGCCCGTCTTCTACCTGGAACCGGGGCTCGACGGCTGGCTGCAGGAGAAAGCGGCCCGGATGGTGGAGGAAAAAGACCACTGGCACAATTGACAGGGTGTTGGCCCCCCTTGCAATCATAAACCCGGCAACCCTCGCTAGCAGCGGCGGTTCAGCCTGGCGGCCCTGACAAAAGATTGACATCGATTTTCTTCTCCAGACGAACCGCCTTGGAGTGAAAAACCTTGGATTTCAGGTCCATGATCCGTTCAAAGGACCGTCTTATCCTGGCCGGTTCGATCTCCCCGGCCGCGACCATCTCCTGTATGAGCTTCAAAACCTTATCCGCGATCTCCGGGTCATACTCCAGGTTGTTGCCGAACAGCAGGATATCCACCCCGGCCTCGATGCTCCGGCGCACGGTTTCCTTGAGGCCGTAATGGTTTGTGATGGCCTTCATCTGCAGGTCATCGCTGACGACCACCCCGGAAAAGCCGAGTTTCCGGCGCAGGAGGCCGTTTACGATCTCCGGGGACAGGCTGGCCGGGAACTCCGGATCCAGGCGGGCATTGAACAGGTGACCGGTCATGACCAGATCCGCGTGCCCGGAGCCGATCAGCTCCCGAAAGGGGATGAGCTCCCGGTGGCTCCAGGTTGATGTAATATCGGTCAGCCCGAGATGGGAATCATTGAAGGCGCTGCCGTGACCCGGGAAGTGCTTGAGGCAGGTCAGAACCCCGGCCCTGTCCATGCCTTTGATAAAGGCCCGGGCCTGTCGGACCACCACCTCTGGATCGGCGGAGAAGCTCCGGCCGAGGCTGCCGATGGCCGGATTGGCTGGATTGACGTTCAGATCCACCACCGGGGCCAGATTGCAGTTGATGCCCAGTCCTGCCAGCAGCCGGCCCATGGCGTAGGCGGCTTCCTCGGTCCCGGCCGGATCACCGGCCCGCCCCAGCTCCCTAGCTCCGGGAAAAACCGGAAAGCCATGCCCGGGCTTCAAGCGGCACACCCGGCCCCCTTCCTGGTCGATGGCCACCAGCAGGGGAATCCGGGCCGCGGCCTGCAGGTTCTCGATCAGGCGGCCCACCTGTTGGCCGTTTTGGATGTTGCGAAGCTGGGAGTCCAGGAGGACGTCGTAATCAAAGAGTATCACTCCGCCGGCCCGGCCTTGCCTGATATCCGCGATGATCCGGTCTTCCGGCCCGGGTCTCGGGCCGCGGAACCCGAGCATAAGCATCTGCCCGGCCTGGTGCGGCAGGGAGGGCTCAGGGCAAGGCTTTTCCTTTGTCCCGGCCGCTCCCGGCGCGGGCATCAGGAAAAAGATGAGCAGCAGTAAAACCCCGCACACCAATCCGTAGCGGCCTTTTCCGGCAACAAGTCCAAAAAGCCGGTCAGCAAAAGGCCCTGTCCGAAAAAACAACGCTGAGTCACCATACTTCATGGGAAAAACCAAGGTCTATTCCGGGTTGCCGTCCCACGTCTTAGTGCTCTGATTCGTAAGTTCGGTGACGTATTCTTTATCAGCCCTCGCACCAAGGAGATGGGCTCTGACTTTGTAAGCGTCGCTTCCAATCCCAGTAGCGAACATTCTCTTGGCATTGCAATGTCACTATATTTAGGCCTGCGTGTACTTAATATCCCTGTTCCGGCTGGTAGACGTTTTTCATTTCCGCAAGCCGGCCGAGGAGATAAGCCTGCAGGTTGTGCCGGATGACGGGCATGGCCTTGTGCATATAGCGCACGGACATGCCTCCGAGATGGGGCATGATGATCACGTTTTCCATGTCCCAGAAGGGGCTGTCCGCGGGCAGGGGTTCTTCAGCAAAGACATCGCTGAACACGGCCCGCAGAGAGCCGCTCTCCAGGGCCCGCAGCAGGGCCTGTTCATCCACGCTGCCGCCCCGGCCCAGGTTGATGAAACAGGCCTCTTTGCGCATGGAGTCGAACTGACTCCTGCCTATGCACTGCCTGGTCTTTTCCGTCAGGGGCAGGAGGTTGATGACATAGTCGCTTTGGGCAAAGACCTCGTCCATGTCTTCCAGGCTGAACACGCGGCTCACCTGGGCCACCTCTTGCGGCCGGTTCTTGACCCCGATGACCCGCATGCCCAGGAAAGAAGCCTTTTGAGCCACTTCCCGGCCGATGCGGCCCAGACCAAGTATGCCCACCGTCTTCCCGGCGATCTCATCCTGGGGAATCTCCTGGTCCCAGACCCGGCGCATCTGGTTTTTAAAGACAAGGTGCATCTTCCTGGCCAGCATGAGCATGGCCATCAGGGCCAATTCCGACATGTGCCCGGCGTGGATGCCCCGGGTGGAAGTCAGGACAATGCCCCTTTCCAGGAACCGATCCACAGGCAGGGTATCCACCCCGGTGGACAGGGCCTGCACCCACTTCAGCTGCGGGGCCTGCTCCAGCAGGGCCGGGTCGAACTTAAAGGTCACCAGGATCTCGGCCTGCTGGAGAATTGCCTGTAAGTCCCGGCTCGACGTACACTGCCGGATATGCACTTCCGGAAAGTCGGCCTGCAGGTCCTGCAGCAGGTCCCGGGGGACGGTATGGAAAAAAACGAGTTCAGTCACAGCGTCCTCTCTTGGTTGTTCTTCTCTTGCTTGGATCAGCCTTGGGCATACAGGCTCACCGCCCGGGGAAAAATGGCCACGTCCAGGGGCAGGCAGCCCTGGCTCTCCCCGTCCTCATCCAGGCCCATAAACATCTGCCCGAGGCCTGTAGTCCGGCCGTCCCTGACCTGCATCACTCCGGCCGCCCGGGCCCTCAATGGGCCGTCCAGCCGGCGTCCACGGTCAGGGTTGCCCCGGTTATGAACCTGGAGGCCGCTGAAGACAGAAACAAAACCGCGTTAGCGATATCCCGGGTTTTCGGCAGCTCCTCAAGCAAAACCTCCCCCTGGACGTAATCCCTGAAATCCTTATTTGAAAGGGCTTTCCGGGTCAACTCCGTTTCAACGAAGGTCGGGGCCACGTTGTTCACGTTGATCCCCTTGCCTTTCAAATCAACGGCCAGGGACTTGGTGAACCCCTCCACCGCATGCTTGCTCGCGCAGTAGACCGTCCGCAGCGGCAGCCCGATCAGCCCGGCCTGGGAGGAGACATTCACGATCCTGCCCGGCCGCTTGTCTTCGATCATCCTCCTGACCACGGTCTGGGTCACGAAATACAGGGCCCGGACATTGATGTTGAACACGGCATCGAAGTCCTCGGGCCGGTTTTCCGTGAAAGGCCTGGGGATGTTGATGCCGGCGTTGTTGACCAGGACATCCAGCGGCGGCAGGTCCTTGAAAAGCCTTTCCCGGCCGCTGTCGGTGGCGATATCACAGGCAACCGACCTGAATCTGTCCCCGTAGCTCACCTGCAGGCCGTGAATCATGGCCTGTAAACGCTCTTCGTTGCGTCCGGCTATGATCACCCCGGCCCCCTGCCGGGCAAAGGCCTCGGCGCAGGCCCCGCCGATGCCTCCGGCCCCTCCGGTGACCAGAACCGTCTTCCCCTTGAGATCTTCATAGCGTGAATCCATATCCATCCTCCTATCCAGTTTTCCCCTTCGGGCCAAGGCCTTGGCCCG
>JAIPDR010000002.1 GCA_021737615.1 Desulfohalobiaceae bacterium
CAAGGGTTCAAGGGGCCAAGTGGCGGAAGTGGAGAGAGGGGAGAAGAGAGGGTTCAAGGGTTCGAGGGTTCAAGGGGCCAAGTGGCGGAAGTGGAGAGAGGGGAGAAGAGGAGGGTTTTTCTTGTTCTATCTTCTTCCCTCGACCCCTTGAATCCTTGAACCCTCGAACCCTTCTTATCCTTGTCCTATTCCTCCGCCGAGGCGGCAAGCTCCGCGCCCAGCTCCAGGGCCGCCTTGTTCATTTCGAAGAACCGGGCCGGGACCCTGGTCTCTAAGACCTTGAGCAGGGAATCCCGCCCGACCAGCCCGGTCAGCTCCTGCAGGGCTCCGAGCATACAGATATTCAGGACTATCGGTCTGCCGATCCTGTCCATGATGTTCTCGTAGAGGGCAAGCCTGACCTGGCGGGCGTCGGCCTTGGCCTGGACATCCACGAAATGGGGATCGGTCAGCAGGAGCCCTCCGGGACGAATGATGTGGTAGGTGGCGTTGTAAGCCTCCTGGGTCAGGCAGACCAGGATATCCGGATTGACGACTTTGGGAAAGTCTATCTGGGTATCGGAAATGATGATGTCCGACCTGGTCACCCCGCCCCTGGCGGCTGCCCCATAGGACTGGGATTGGGTGGCGTTCAGCCCTTCATGGATGACGGCCGCTTCAGCCAGGATAATGGCCGCGGTTATCAGCCCCTGACCACCGGATCCGGAAAATATCAATCGTTTTCTGCTCATGATTTATCGTTCCTTTCGCGCTTTGGCTATAATCCGATCGTATTCCGAACTGTATTCCGGGATATCCGCTTGTCTGAAGACGCCCCTTTCGATGAGTTCCGGATCTTTTTCCTTGGCCTTGGAGCCGATCGGAGTGGTCCGGGATTTGAAGAATTCCAGCATGTCCACCGCGCTGCCCAGCTTGTTTTTCCTCCCGAAGTGGGTGGGGCACTGGGACAGGATCTCAACCACCGAGAATCCCTTGTGGGCGATGGCCTTGGTCATGAGTTTGGTGATTTCGCGGGCATGATAGGCCGTGGTCCGGGCCACGAAGCTTGCTCCGGAGGCCAGGGCCAGTTCCACGGTGTCAAAGGAGCGGTCGATGGTCAGCTGGGGAGCGGTGGTGGACAGGATGCCCTCTCCGGAAAGCGGGGAAAATTGTCCCCCGGTCATCCCGTAGATGCGGTTGTTCATGATGATGGCCGTCATATCCAGGTTTCTGCGGCAGGCATGGATAAAATGGTTGCCGCCGATGGCCAGGGCATCTCCATCCCCCATGGGGATGAGGACATTGAGTTTGGGCCGGCTCATCTTGACTCCGGTGGCGTAGGCCAGGGCCCGGCCGTGTATGGTGTGCAGGGAATGGAAGTCCACGTACCCGGAAATGCGGGAGGAGCAGCCGATTCCGGAGACCATGACCAGGTCGTTCCTGCTGATTCCCATTTCATCAACTGCCCTGAGCATGTTGTTCAGGATCGTTCCGTGGCCGCATCCCGGGCACCAAATGTGGGGAAAAAATCGCTGTCGTATATAATTGTGTACTGCCATATACTTACGCTCGTCATGAATTGAGGTTGTCAATCAGTCGATATCCGGTTTCGGGCCTTCCGACCGCCGGTCGGAAGGCCCAAAACCGGATATTAGACTCCTCTGCCCTGGATGACCCTGATCATGTCCTTGATGTTCGTAGGTGTGATGAATTCACCGTCCACCCGGTTGACCAGAAAGACCCGTTTGGGGTTGTCCACCACTTTCTTGACTTCGCTGGTCACCTGCCCCATGTTCATTTCCACCACCGCGATAAAGTCCGCCTGCCTGGTCTTCCTGCGCACGAGATTTCCCGGAAAGGGCCACAGGGTCTGCAGCTCCAAGAGTCCCAGTCTCTCGCCCCTGTTGCGGCGGTTCTTGACGATGTGCAGGGCGGACCGGGCCGAGGAGCCGTAGGATACGAGGATCACTTCGGCGTCTTCAAGAAAGTACTCCTTGTACCGGGTCAACTGCTCTTCCCGATTTTCGATCTTGTCCATCAGGTGATGGATCAAGCCGTGGATGACCTGGGGATCGCTGGTGGGAAAGCCCCACATGTCATGATAGAGCCCGGTGACATTGTAGCGGTGTTTGTCTCCGAAATCGGACATGGGCAGGCGGCCGTCCTCCCGGGGCAGGTAGGGGTGGAAATCGACCCCTTCCGGCACTGCGGTGCGCAATCGCTTGACCACCGGGACCTCTCCCTCCTCGGGAATGTTCACTTTTTCCCGCATGTGGCCGCTCATTTCGTCCAAAAGAAGAATGACCGGCGTCCGGTAGGTCTCGGCCAGATTGAAGGCCTCCACCGTGATCTGAAACAAATCCTGGTGATTGGAGGCGGTCAGGGCAATGATGGCATGGTCTCCGTGGGTCCCCCAGCGGGCCTGGTTGACGTCTCCCTGGCTGCCGTGAGTGGGCAGGCCCGTGGACGGGCCGCCGCGCTGGACATTGGTGATCACGCAGGGGATTTCCGTCATGATGGCATAGCCCAGGGCTTCCTGCATCAGAGAGAAGCCGGGGCCGCTGGTGGCGGTCATGACCTTGTGTCCGGTCAGGGAAGCCCCGGTGATGGCGCACAAGGAAGATATCTCATCCTCCATCTGCAGAAATTTCCCGCCCATTTGCGGCAGTCTGGCGGCCATGTGTTCCGCTATCTCCGAGGAGGGGGTGATCGGGTAGCCGGCGAAAAAGTCCATTCCGGCATAGAGGGCGGCTTCGACGCAGACCTCGTTTCCCTGGATAAATTTGATGTCAGAGCTCATGATGTTTCCTGTTCTTCCTCTTGTTCCTGTTCTTCCGGGATGACGGAGATGGCCAGATCAGGACACAAACGTTCGCAAAAGCCGCAGACGATGCAGTCATCCGGCCGGATAACACTGGATTTGTCGTCCTGGTCGAGTTCCAGAACATCCTTTGGGCAAAAATGGACGCAAATCCCGCAACCTTTGCACCATTCCCGGTTGACCCGAATTTCTTTTAATTTTTTTTGCTTCTTCATAGAAAATGCTTCATAAGTCAATTGTTAGATTCTGTCAAAAAATCCCCAAGACGCTGCATGTGCCGCTCCTGCTCCTGCAGGGCCTCATGAGCCTCTTCCAGAGAGACCGGCTGAAAACGAACTTCCTGCCCGGGCAGGGCCTGGGCGATTCTGGGCAGATCAGCGGAGATGACCGTGGCGATCTTGGTGTAGCCGCCCACGGTCTGTTCCACCAGGAGAATGATCGGCTGCCCGTCCGCCGGGACCTGGATATTGCCGGGCAGGCTCGGTTCGGAAACGATGCTCTCCCGGGCCTCAGGATCGCGCCGGATCATTGGCCCTTCCAGCCTGTAGCCCATGCGGTCGGCTTTGGGGCTGATCGCATAGGCTGAACTGAAAAAGGTCTCCAGTCCCTGGGAGGCGAAGAGATGATCCTGGGGTCCGGGAATGACCCTGAGCAGGAGGTCGCCCTGTTTTGCGGTTGAGACCAACTCTGCGGGCAGGGTGCCTGTCTTGTGTGGCAGTAGAGCAGCGGCCGCCTGGAGGAAGTCCCCCTTTTTCAGGGGACGTCCCTGCAATCCGCCGAAGCCGCCGGTTACAGAGGTGGAACGGCTGCCCATGACCAGGGGGACATCGAAGCCTCCGGATACGGCCAGATAGGAGCGGCAGCCGCATTTGACCTGTTTGAGACGGAGAAGGTCGCCCGGTTCGACCCGGAAACTAGACCAGGGGGGAATGGTCCTGGAGTTGAGCCTGATCTCCATGTCCGCTCCGGTGACGGCCAGATACGCCTCCCGGAGAACGGCCAGTGTCGGACCGACGACGGTGCATTCCAGCACGGCTGCGGATTCCGGGTTCCCGAGCAGCACATTGGCCGCCCTGGAGGCGAACTGGTCCAAAGCGCCCGCGACCGGGACACCGATATCCTGATGTCCGTAACGGCCCTGATCCTGTATGGTGGTATAGGAGCCGGGTTTGACCACGAGAAAGAGATCAGTCATGGTCCCCTCCCTCTGTGCGCTGCCGGTATTCTTCCCTGGAGATCGGGGTGAACCTGAGGCTGTCGCCCGGTTTGTAGAAAACCGGCTCCTCCCTGGCCGGGTCGAAGAGTCTCAGGGGGGTGCGGCCGATAAGCTGCCAGCCGCCCGGGCTGCTCAAGGGATAGATCCCGGTCTGGCCGTTGGCGATGCCCACGGACCCTTCCGGGACCCTTGTCCTGGGGGTTTCCCGTCTCGGGGTGTGCAGCCTCTTGTCCAGCCCGCCCAAAAACGGAAAGCCCGGGGTGAAGCCCAGCATGTAGATCAGATACTCTGCCTGGCTGTGCAGCCTGACAGCCTCCTCCTGGCTCAGGGAGTTGTGTTCGGCCACCAGAGGCAGGTCCGGGCCGAATTCGTGTCCGTAACAGACAGGAATGTCAACGGTCCTGGCCGGGGGCGGGGAGACCGAATCCAGCCGGTCCTCCAGGGAGCGGAGGTGGGCTTCGAGGCTTGGGGGATTGCTCAGCAGGGGGTCGTAGATGAGCTGCAAGGAGCGGTAGGCCGGGATGACCTCGATCAGGCCGGGAGGAGGGTCGGTTCGGCAGAGCTCGGCCACGGTCCTGACCTTTCGGTTGAGCACCGGGTCGATTGAATCGCCGTATTCCACGAGCAGTCCCCGATCCCCGACAACCCGGAAAAGCGGCTCTTTGTATATGGTGTTTTCCATATCCGTTCTCAATTTTTATGTCCGGGTTCTACAGGAAGTCCCGCAAGGGAGACACCTTCAGGCCTGCGCCCAGGAGTTCGCCGCGGATCCGCTTGACCAGTTCCAGGGCGGTGGGCGTGTCGCCATGGACACAGAGGGTATGCACCTCCAGAGCGATTCTGCTGCCGTCCTCGGCAACGACCTGGTTGTCCCTGGCCATACTCAGGGCCCGCTCCGCGGCCTGGTCCGGATCCTGGATCACGGACCCGGGTTTGCGCCTGGAAACCAGGGTCCCGTCTTTGGTGTAGGCCCGGTCCGGAAAGGCCTCATAGGCGATTTTCAGGCCGAATTCCTGACAGGCCCGGGTCATGTTCCTGTTCTTGGCCCCGGCCAGGGTCAGACAGATCAGATTTGGATCCAGAGCGGCCACGGCTTCGGCTACGGTCCTGGCCAGGTCTTCATCTTCGAGCATGGACAGGTAGAGGCTGCCGTGTGGCTTGACGTGCTGCAGCCTGGTTTTGTGGGCCAGGCAAAAGGCCTGGAGGGCTCCGATCTGGTAGATCACATAGTTCTTGACCTCCTCCAGGGTGCAGTCCAGATTTCGCCGGCCGAAGCCGAGCAGGTCGGGAAATCCGGGATGGGCCCCGACGCCGACCCTGTGCTCCCGGGCCATGGACACTGTCCGGTCCATGACCAGAGGATCTCCGGCGTGCCAGCCGCAGGCCACATTGGCCGAGGTGATCTCCTTGATGACCTCCTCGTCCAGGCCGAGTTTGTACCGGCCGAAGCTCTCGCCCATGTCGCAGTTCAAATCGATGGATTTCGTCACGTCAGATCTCCATGAGGTTGAATTTTCCATTCATATCGCTGCTGAGAATAAATCAAGAAATAGTCCAATCAGGGACGGCCGTCAAGCTGAATCGGTCCCGGGGTAGGGGAGCGAGGCCATTGCATTTAAGATGGCCGGCGTCCTCTCTTAGTTTTCACTAACTTACAGTTTATTGAGTTAATAATCTGAAATAATGAATTAAAATCTGGGACCAGGAAAGGTCGAATCCAAGTGCGGTCACCCTGGACGGGGAGACCCGGATATTGACAACAAAAGGTTTTCCCGCTATAGAAGCTAGGTCTGAAGAATGACTGGAATGTTTTTTTGGAGTCATTCCCTGGG
The DNA here is from genome assembly GCA_021737615.1 of Desulfohalobiaceae bacterium. Taxonomy (GTDB): domain Bacteria; phylum Desulfobacterota; class Desulfovibrionia; order Desulfovibrionales; family Desulfothermaceae; genus JAABTT01. The sequence goes on from JAIPDR010000002.1 coordinate 5,849, forward strand.
ACTTTCTCATCTTATGAGGAATGGTTTGGTTTTTTAGAAAGGCCGGCAAAAGGTTGTTGGACCCTTGTCCGGCCGCAACCCGCATTACAAAGGAGAAGCCGTTATGAAGAAAAAAACCTGCATACTGACCCTTATCGTGTCCCTGCTGTTCATCGGTTCCCTGGCCCAGGCCGCCGAACGCCTGGACCTGGCCACGACCTATTCCGGCCAGAACCTCCATGCCCGGACGGTCAGAGACTTTGCCAAGCAGGTCGAAGCCGTCACCGGCGGCGAGATCACGGTCGAGGTCCATGAAGGCGGGGCCATGGGCCTGAAAGACGAAGATCATTTCACGGCCGTGGCCGACGGCATCGTCCCTGTGGCCAGTGTCCTCATGGGCGCTGCCGTGGGCACATCCCCGATATACGCCTTGAGCACCGCCCCGTTCTTTGTCAAGGGGTTTGCCGAGGCAAGGCTGCTGCGGGACATAGCCAGGCCCTACTACAGGGAAGAAGCCAAAAAATTCAACCAGAAAATCCTGTACACCGTGCCCTGGCCTCCGAGCGCGATCCACGCCAAAAGAGAGATCAAGACCTATGACGACCTGGAAGGGCTCAAGATCCGCACCTACGACAAGAAGGGAACCCAGGTATTGCAAAAGGCCGGGGCCAATGCCGTGGTCATGTCCTGGGGGGATGTCTACCCGGCCCTGGCCACAGGGACCATCGATTCCGTTTTGACCTCCACAACCAGTGCCGTGGCCGGCAAATTCTGGGAGGTCCTCACCGACACCACCCTGGTCAACTTCGCGATCCCCTTGAATATGATCAACATCAACCTGGACACCTTCAACGGTCTTTCCGAAGAGCAGCAGCAGTCCCTTGTCGAGCTGGGCCAGGAAATGGAAAAGAAGTGGTGGAACGAGGCTGAACGCACCATGGACAGGGAAATCGAAATCCTGGAAGAAAACGGCATGGAAGTCCATGAGGATGTCTCCGCAGAACTGGCCGCCAAGCTCAAGGAAAGCGGAGAGTTTATCATCGAGGACTGGCTGGAGAAAGTCGGTTCGGACGGCAAGAAAATCATTGATGAGTTCAACACCCGGAAGAAACAGCTGTAATCTGTCATGAGCAACAAAGAAACCGGCCTGGTGCACCTGCTGCAGAAGTCCGCTTCCGGCCTGTCTTCAGCAGGTGCCGTCGTCTCGACTGCTGCCTTTGCCTTCATGGTCGTCCTGACGGTCGTGGAGGTCATCCTGCGCTCTGTGTTCGGCAAATCCACGCTGGTGGCCAGCGAGTACTCGGGGTATCTCCTGGCGGCCATGATCTATCTGGGCATGGGTTTTTCTTTCCGGGAAGAAGCCCATATCCGGATCACCTTCCTCAAGGGCCGCCTCTCGGGACGGATCGGCTGGGTTCTCGAACTCTGGTGTTACGCCTTTGCCTGTGTCCTCTGCGTGCTGTCCACGATCTTCATCTGGGACATGGTCCGTACCTCTTTCGAACGGGGAATGCAGGCTTATACGGTCGCGGAAACCCCCCTCTACATCCCGCAGGCCTGCCTGCTGATCGGAATGGCTGTTTTTACCTTCCAGGTCGTCGCCGGACTGGTCAACCTGATCTTTCATGTTTCTCCCAGGGAATTTTAAGGGCTGACCAAAGGAGGCGGCACAAACGAGTATGAACATTGCCCTGAGCACAGTCCTTATCTGCTTGATCCTCTTTCTGGGCAGCGGCGTCTGGATCGGTCTGTCCCTGCTGGCGACCGCAGGCATCAGTCTGGAGCTTTTGACCGCCATGCCCGTGGGGAAAATCTGGGCTCAGGCCATGTGGAACAGCCTGAACAACTGGGCCTTGGCCGCCCTGCCCATGTTCATCTTTTTAGGGGAGATCATTCTCAGAACCAGGATGTCCGAACTCCTGTTCCAGGGGCTCAGGCCCTGGGTGCAGTATATTCCGGGACGGCTTCTGCACATCAATATCTTCGGCAGCGCCATTTTCGCGGCCGTTTCCGGGTCTTCTCCGGCCACCGCCGCCACCATCGGCAAGATCACCCTGGGGCAGCTCAAGGAGGAAGGCTACGATTCTCTCCTGAGCCAGGGGTCTCTGGCCGGAGCCGGGACCCTGGGTCTGCTCATCCCGCCGAGCATCGTGCTCATCATCTACGGAGTCCTGGCCGAGGTTTCCATCGGCAAGCTGTTTATCGCCGGGATCGTCCCGGGGGTCATGCTGGCCTGCTTCTACAGCGGCTATATCGTTCTGCGCATAGCCTTCGATCCGAGGCTGGCCCCCCGGGAGAAGACTCCCTTTACCTGGCCCGAGCGAATGGCTTCCCTGCTGAAGCTTCTCCCGGTGACCATCCTTATCGTCCTGATCCTGGGTTCGATCTATCTCGGCTTTGCCACCCCGTCCGAGGCGGCCGGAATCGGAGTGGTCACCTCCTTGCTGATCACCTGGATCCTGGGGGACCTGAGCTGGAAAAACATGGTTCAGGCCATGCAGGGCACGATCAATACCTCGGCCATGATCTGCTTTATCATCGTCGGGGCCAGTTTCCTGTCCGTGGTCATGGGCTATTTGCACATCCCTGCGGATGTGGCCCGTTTTATCGCCACCCTCGGCCTCAGTCCCTACCTGTTGATCGTCATCTTCACCGTGTTCTACCTCATCCTGGGCTTTTTCATGGACGGGATCTCCATGATCGTCATGACCCTGCCCATTACCCTTCCCCTGGTGAACCTGGCTGGGTTCAACCCGCTCTGGTTCGGGATCTACCTGGTCCTGGTCATAGAGGCCGGCCAGATCACCCCCCCGGTGGGCTTCAATCTCTTTGTGATCAAGGGATTGACCGGAGACGACCTCAGCCGGGTGGCCAGGGCATCCCTCCCGTTTCTGGCGATTCTCATGTTTGCGGTCTGCGTGATCACGGTCTTTCCGGAGATGATCATGTGGCTGCCCGGCTTCATGTGATACCAGTTCGCGGTCTACCTGGTCGAAACAGTTCTGGAGTCTGATAACTGGAAAGGGTTCAAAGATGTTCTCTAACCTGTGGCCGCGAACTGGTATATACCTGATTCATATTTTCCAGAGGAACTGGGGCGAGGCAACAAGGGGGATATCAGGACATGCAGGAGGGATTTATCTAAATGTCGTATAGGCTGATAACTCTGTTATCCGGAGTTCCTGTTGGTTCCGATCGGGGGGCTCTGGGCTGGTGCAGCGTCGTGCTGTTGGAGGGCCGGGGACATAGGATTCTTTTTGATACAGGATCCTACGGAGACCGCGCGATTCTCATCCAGAGGCTCGGTGAACAAGGACTCTGTCTGGAAGATATCGATGCAGTGGTGATTTCCCACTTCCATTTCGACCACATGGTCAATATCGAGCTTTTGACCGAACAGGAACTTTTTCTGCACAGTCGGGAATTGGATTATATCAAGACCCGAGCCTTTGCCGAAACAGGGGATCCTTTCGTGCCCCTAACGCATGCAGCGCTTTATCAAGATCGGTTGATTCCGGTCGAGGACGATCAGATCCTTTTCCCTGGTTTACGGATTGTCCATCTGCCGGGACACACCCCCGGAACTATGGGCCTTTATCTGGAGCAAGAAGACATCCTCCTGACCTCAGATGGGGTAAAAAACGCGGCTGACTTCCTGCAGAAGCGCCCCCCGCCTTGTTTCTATTCAGAAGCGATAGCCCTCGAGTCCTACCACCGGGTCTGTTCCCTGACCAACCACATCCTGCCCGGACACGACCGTGAATTTATCCTGAACCCTGATGGACAGATCGAGTATCTTGACCAGACAAGGGTCAACCTTGATCTCCAAGACAAACCTCGCGGATCAAAACGGGTGATCAAACTGATCTGATGCAAAAAAAAGACCTGAATTTTGGCCTCTTCAAATCCCAAGTTCTCTTCTGGTTAAATACTGATCCAACCTGAGATAATAGAAACGAGTCATAAGACCCAGGAATTCAGAAGTCTTCGCCAAAAAAGGCACATTGGATCAGTCTAGATCCTCGGCCCGGAGTTCCCACATCAAAGAGAAAACCAGTCCCTGCTGTCTGGAAAGCTCGAGCGCGTCGAGAACTGCCTGAACCGCTTTGGCCGCGGCTGTCTCTGACGTGGCCTCTAGGACGAGATATGGTTCCAGCTTGCGGTTCGTCGTATCTTCCGAGGGCAACGGCGTCGACAGTTCCGGGTCCGGCTCCAGGCAGCGAATCCCGATGACCCCGTTTAGCTGGCCAGCCGCGGCGAAGGCGGCTGTCACGGCCTCCCTGGTCATCGAAGAGGCTCCGGTGCAGATGAGCCCTATCGTTCCGCCCGTGCCTGCCCCCTTGGAAAAAGGGATGCCGAGCACGCGCCTCTGGGTGTTGTGCATCCGCGCAAAATTCCGGTTCGACCAGTCGGTCTGATGTTTGAACGCTTCCCGGTAAGCGTCCGAGGTAAAGACGTCTCTGCCGTCGACCCGGTACAGGGCAAGGTAGCGCCTGGCCTGGCCGGATAGGGCCCGATAGCGGCGGGCCCACCGGAATCCGGGGATGGAAACCCGTTCCTGCATATGCTCCCGGTCGTACCAGCGGTTGAAATCCTCTTCGTGCTCCGGATCGATGTCCGTCCAGACAAATAATTCCATGGGCTGTCTGTCGGCCTGAGTCATGGCAGGATCTCCTCCATTTGAATTACGTTAAGTTCAAAATATAGCTAAAAAATAGCCCAATCAAGCTTGATCGTCAAGCTGTACCCGACGAGCAGGAAGGGCAGTTTTTGCCCTCTATTCCGAGTAGGAATGCAGAACAGACATCGTATGATGACTAGGGAATAAATCGGAAATATCTTCAAAGTTTTTGTGGGATAAACAAGTCGCCGTTTAAATTTTCTCAACTGAAATTTCAATTTTTTGCTTGACATGAATTTTCCCGATAAGTAAATTGTCGACATTATCATTGTCAAAAATGAACAATGGCCAGGACATTCGAATTTTCGAGCCTGGATAGTCAAACCTGTAATCATAGTGAGTGTGAGTTATCATGGTAGAATCTCCTGAAAGTAAAAAAAATATAAGCATTTTCGATGGATTTAACGTGGCCTCATTTGGCACTAATTATGACAGGCATAACTATGGATGCTTAAGCTTGGTCGATCAGGTAGCTCAAATTCTGAGCGAGAAAATCCTGACCGGTGAAGCCAAAGGAGGCTCCCGGCTCAACGAGGAACAGTTAAAGGTTGAATTCGGCATAAGTCGTACCCCTTTGCGGGAGGCTTTCAGAATATTGGATAAAAAAGGGCTGGTCGAAGTCCTGCCCAGGAAGGGTGTCTTTGTTAAAAGCATCAGTAAAAAAGACATCCAGGACAATTTTCCTGTCCGGGCAAACCTGGAGGGGCTGGCAGCTGTCTTGGCCTATCCGAATCTGAAAGAACAGGATATTCAGCAGATGAAAGAAGCTCTGGAAGCAATGAAGCAGTCGGCTCAAAACAATGATTTTTACGAATATACATGTAACCATAAAGATTTTCATGAAATTTTTATAAGTGCCGCCAGAAATGATGTCTTGATTAGTACGCTCTACACCCTTCGGATGCACACCCTCTGGCATCGATATACGTTTCAGTATTATCAGCAGGACTTTAAAGAATCCATAAGTCTGCATAGCCAAATCATCGACCTCTTCGAAAGTGAGCATACTTCCATGAAGGATCTGGAAGCCTTGGTCAGATATCATATTGAAATTGCAATGCAACCATTTTTAAAGGCCATGGATAAGCTCGAAAACGTGAAAGACTGACCGAATTATAAACAGTTATTGGAGGATGGATTGAACACCCAACAAAGCGCCAAACCGATCCGCCTGCAAATCCTGGAGACCTTGCCCATTGTTTCCTCCTATGCCCGGACCAGAGGTCCTTCTTTCGTCATGGCCTGGGCCCACCGAATCTCCGGCCTGATTTTGGCGGGGTATCTGCTGTTTCATCTTTTGACCCTGTCCTTGCTGGCCGATCCAAAGCTGTTCGAGGCCAAGATGTCGACTCTGGATATCCCTTTTTTTGTCTTTCTGGAGTTTTTCCTGGCCATACCCTTGATCTTTCACGCCTTGAACGGTGCCGGGCTTATGCTCTATGAAAGCTTCGGTAAAAGAGACAACGCCCACATGCTTCACTGGCTGGGCAGCCTAGGGCTGATCTATCTCCTGCTGCTGGGCCTGTTGATGGGATTGGGCGGCCAGGCCGTTTCTGCCCTCCTTTTCGGGATGGTGGTTCTGGCCGGTGGACTGATTGTGTCCGGGTATGCCTTTCAGAAAATATGGTGGACCCAAAACGCCGCCTTGTGGAAAGTCCAGCGCCTGACAGCCGCTTTCCTGCTCGTTGTTCTGCCCGGCCATATGCTGTTTATGCATCTCAACCCAACCCTGGGACATCAAGCAGAGACCATTCTTGCCCGAATCCAGCTTCCTTTCCTGCAATTCTTGTATCTGCTCACTGTCCTGGGGGTGATCTACCACGCCTCCTATGGCCTCTATTCCATCATCCAGGATTATGTTGGGAAACAGTTGCTGAGATTAGGATTGATCGCCGTTCTGCTCCTGTTCACCGTCTACTTGCTGTTTCTCGGTCTCAGACTGACTTTTTTTCTGGCCTGAAGAGGGTTTTATCATGTCCCAAGTCATTCAAGCACATACAGTTGTCAACAAGGATGTTCTGGTCATCGGGGCTGGAGGGGCAGGCTTGCGGACAGCGGTCCAGATACTCAGCCGCAGGCCGGAAACTTCTATTGCCGCGGTGACCAAAGTCTCCAGCCCGCAGAAATCCCACACCACCACGGCCCAGGGAGGCGTGGCCGCGGTCGATCCGGCCGACAAGCTGGATCGGCCCGTCTACCACATGTTCGATACCTGGAAAGGGTCGGATTGCAGTGCCGATCAGAACGTGATCAAAAACATCGTTGATTCGGCCTGGGAACAGATTCTGTGGCTGGACGCCCATGGCCTCCATTTCACCCGGAACGAAGAAGGCCGTTTCAGCAAACGGACCTTCGGCGGGCACACCCTCGACTTCGGAGGCCCCAGCGCCTTTCGGGCCATTTTCGAGGCCGATCGCACCGGCAAAGGTATCATGGACACGGTCTGGGCCGAAAGCCTGAAAGGCAATGTCTTGTTTTTCAACCAGAGCCTGGCCACGGAACTCCTCTTCAAGGACGGCCGCTGCATAGGGGCAGTCCTCTTTGAAGCCCCCAAAGGAAGCTTTACGGTGGTCTTGGCCAAGGCCACCCTGATCAGCAGTGGCGGGCTCGGACAGGTCTTTAAGATCACCACCAACTGTCGTCAGAATACTGGAGACGGCCTGGCCCTGGTCTTGCGGGAAGGGTTGCCGGTCATGGATCTGGAAGCCGTCCAGTTTCATCCCACCGGCATCGTCGGCCCCGGCATCCTGGCCAGCGAAGCCCTGAGAGGAGAAGGCGGCATTCTCCTGAACAAGGACCATGAACCCTTCATGGAGAAATACGCCCCCAAGATGAAGGATCTCGCCCCGCGGGACCTCGTGGCCCGGTCCATTGAAACCGAAATCAGGGAAGGCAGAGGGGTTGTCAATCCGGATCTCAACCTGCCCCATGTCTGGCTGGACATTAGACACCTCTCTGAATATGTGCATACTGTCAAGCTCCCTGAAATTACCAGCTTCTTCTCGAAATTTATCGGCATCGACCCCAGAAGGGACCTTTGCCCGGTTCGGCCCACGGTCCACTATCAGATGGGGGGCATACCGGTGAATGCCTTCGGAGAAGTCCAGCAGGATCAGGAGCGGATCATGGATGGTCTGTACTCGGTCGGGGAGTCGGCCTGCGCCAGTTTCCACGGTTTCAACAGATTGGCCACCAACTCGCTCCTGGAGCTGTTCACCATGGGCAAAACAGTCGGGGACCGGATCGCGGACTACCTCCATAAGGCCCCTGAACCCGGGGATAAACCCCGCCAATGCGCTGAGAAGACTTCAGCCCTTTTCTCGGGGTATCTGGAGGCCCGCGGTTCGGACAATCTCTGGACCATACGCGAAGCTTTGAGGACGGTTATGACTGAAAAATGCGGGGTATTTCGCAATGAACAAGAGATTACTGAAGCCATAGAGACCATCAAGGAACTCCGGGAACGAACCGAACATATCCGCCTGACAAGTTCTTCGCTGATCATGAATCAGGAACTCGTCGATCGCTTCGAGCTGGATAACCTGTTGACCGTGGCCATGACCGTAGCTGTCGGGGCTTTAGCCAGAAAGGAATCGAGAGGGGCGCATTCGAGAGAAGACTATCCCCAAAGGAGTGATGCCTTTCAATACCATACCCTGGCCTACAGACAGGAAGACGGAGGCGTCAGGCTCGGCCAGCGCGATATCGACATGAGCCTCTACCGCCAGGAGGACGAACATGCCCGGCATTTTGGGCTGCTGGAGAGAAAATACTAACATCCGTTTTGCTCCCTTTGGCTTTTAAGCCAAAGGGAGCAAAACGGATCAAGGGATCTTCCATGAATACACCCTATTCGATAACCCTGCATATCCATCGGTTTGATCCGGAAGCCAAGCGGTCCTGGGTCCAGGATCATCAGCTGGAAGTCAGCGGCATGCTGCGCTTCACTGATGTCCTCCGGAAGATCAACCAGGAACAGGATCCGGGGCTGGCCTGGACCTCGTCCTGCGAACATGCCCAGTGCGGGAGCTGCAGCGCGGTCATCAACGGAAAGCCTCTGCTATTATGCGAGCTTCTGGTCAAAGACGCGATCGAGCGCTTTAAAACCACCACCTTTGTCCTCAAGCCGCTGACCATCGCCCCGGTGCTTCGTGACTTGATCGTGGATCTTCCCCAGGCCTATGAGCGAGTACACAAGGCCAAACCCTACATTATCGAACCGACCGGACCACCCGTGGAAGGGGATGAACTCAGGATCCAGCCTCAAGTCATGGAGCGCTACGTCGAGGCCACCAGATGTATCAATTGCTTTTGCTGCGCCCAGGCCTGCATCAGCAGCCACAAGAGTTTTTTGGGTCCAAATGCCATGATGGCCAATATCGTGCGTTTGTTTGATCCCAAAGAACGATCAAAAGATGAACGGCTGGACATTCTCTTTGCCGAGAACGGCCTGGCCAGATGTCACACCGCCAGGGCCTGCTCGTTCGTCTGCCCCAAAGACATCGACGTGGCCCATTTCCTGGCCTTGGGCAAGGAAGGAATCCTATAAGGAATCAAATATGAAACACGACCTTACAGGGATTTTTCCCTATCTGGTCACGCCGCTCGACCAAGAGGGACGCCTCAGAGAACAGGTGCTTCGAGACCTGGTCAACCACCTCATCGCCGCAGGGGTTCACGGGCTGACCCCTCTTGGCAGCACCGGCGAGGGGGCCTACCTCGACTGGCCCACCAAAAAGCGGGTCATTCAGATCGTGGTTGAGGAAACGGCGGGCCGTGTTCCGGTCGTTGCCGGGGTAACCAATCTGACCACCCCCGGGGCGGTTCGGGAAGCGGCTCAGACTGAAGACTTGGGAGTTGATGGCATACTGGCTGTCCTGCCCACGTATTTTCCTCTCCCTGACCAGCAACAGGTCCTTGATCATTTTCGACAGGTGGCCCGGGCAGTGGCCTGTTCGATAAGCCTCTATACCAACCCGAAATTCGCCGCCTGGGACTTTTCCGTGGAAACGCTGCAGGAGCTTTGCCGGGAAGACAACATCGGCTACCTCAAAGACGCCTCTGGCAATATCGGCAAACTCATGTCTATTACCACCACTCTTGGGACGCGGCTCAAGATTTTCAGCGCCACCGCTCATGTGCCGGTATTCGTTTTCATGCTCGGCGGTGTGGGCTGGATGGCCGGCCCTGCCTGTCTCATTCCAAGGCAGAGCATTGCCCTGTTTGAACTCTGCCGCCTGAAAAAATGGGAGCAAGCACTGGAAATGCAGAAACAATTGTGGCCGTTGAATGTGGCTTTTCAAAAATATACCCTGGCCGCCTGCGTCAAGGCGGGCCTGGAAATGCAGGGATTTCCCGTTGGTGCCCCCCTGGCGCCTCAGAAAAAGCTGTCCGAACAGGGGGAAAAAGCGGTCGGTGATGTATTACAACATATTCAAGAGGTCTCGTTGGGATGAGACAGTCCCTATCATCAAGGAACGCTTTACATAAGGTGAATATATGGAAGTAACAAAACAGCTCTGTGAGTTTATACAGGATTTTCATTTTGAAAAGATCCCGGATGAGGTTCTGAATAAAGCCAAGATCTGTATCTTGGATTGTATGGGTTGCGCAGCCGGCGGGATAGTCGATGACTGTTCGCAAGTGATACATGAATATACGAAGGACTATGCCGGCAGAGGACAGTCAACGATTTTCGGTATGAGTACAAAGACAGATCCGGCCCATGCTGCTCTAGCCAATGGAATCATAGCTCATGCCTTAGATTTCGACGATTATCATGGGGAGACCATTACTCACGGAACAGCTGCCTGTTTGCCGGCCATTTTATCTGTTGTAGAAGAAAGGAATCTCTCAGGAAAGGATATTCTAACGGCGCTGGTACTGGGGATCGAAATCAGCACCCGCATTGGGTTGGGGTTAGGAACCTACCACTATGAACTCGGCTGGCATACCACTTCTACCGCCGGGAGATTCGGAGCTACTGCTGCAGTTGGAAAGCTTGTGGGGCTTCAGGAGAAACAGCTGCGCCATGCATTTGGATTGTGCGGAACACAAAATGCAGGTCTGAGACAGGTCTTCGGGACCATGGGAAAGCCGTTCAATGCAGGCAAACCGGCTATGGACGGGGTTATGTCGGTTTTTCTGGCCGAAAAGGGATTCACCTGCTCAACTGAAATATTGGAAGGCGAACTCGGCATCCTCACGGTCATGACTGAAACTCCTTTTCCGGATCGTATCTTGGAAGGTCTTGGAGAAAAATACCATATCTTGGATATCAGCCTGAAGCCATATCCGACCTGTGCCTGAACCCATTCAGCCATAGGTCTCCTGGAGGAGATCAGGAACGAACAACGCCTTGACCCGGAAGAGGTAGTCGAAATCAAAGTCGAGACCGGGCCCGTGGCCTTTACTTCAGCCGGAATCAAAAAGCCGAACATAGGGGTCGAAGGGAAATTCAGCCTCTGGTTTCTGTCTGCACTTGCCTTGGCCGAGGGAGATATCCGGCTGGATAAGTTTACAAATGAAAAAGTGAGAGATCCGGTCATCGAAAGACTGCGTGCAAAGGTCAATGCTGAATTGGTAACGGAATTGAAACTGGGAGCCAGAGTGAAAGTGACGATGAAAGACAGCACCGTATTCCAAAGAGACAGAACTTCACCAAAGGGGAGTCCGGAAAATCCCTTGACCTTCCAAGAGACTGAAAAAAAATTTCGGGATACAGCCAAAATCTCCATTTCAGAAAACGGTATTGAGAACTTGATCAAGCACATTCAAGACCTGGAAAAATTGCAAAATGGACGAGCATTGACAGACATAATCCGTTCGGAATCCACGATTTAGGAGGAAATATGCACGAATCGCGTCAATTCATACAAAAATGCATGGGCATAAGCCTGGAAAATTTCACCGACGACATTATAGACAAAGTGAAATATTTTCTCCTTGATTTTATTGGATGCGCTGTCAGAGGCGCCCAGACCGAATCAAGCTTCTTTACACAACAGAGCATACAAAAGCTGCAGCCGAATTCGAACCCCCGGGGCACCACCATCTTCGGGTCCTCCCGTCGGGCCGATCCGACCATGGCGGCCCTGGTCAATGGAACAGGGGCGCACTCCCTTGAGCTGGATGATGTTGTGAATGAGGCTTCTCTTCATCCAGGAGTCGTCATCATGCCGGCAGTCCTGGCGGCGGGCGAATTTGTCCACGCTTCAGCCGGAGAAGCCTTCGAAGCCATCGTCACCGGATATGAGGTCATGACTCGGCTGGGGATCGCCCTCAATCCCGCAGCCCATTATAAGCGCGGCTTTCACCCCACAGGCACCTGCGGAGCTCTGGGAGCGGCAGTGGCCGCAGGGAAGATACTGAAACTGAATGAAGACCAGTTAGCCAATGCCTTAGGGATAGCCGGGAGCCAGGCAGCGGGTTCTCTGGAATTTTTATCCGACGGGGCCTATACCAAACGGTTTCATGCAGGCTGGGCCGCTCATTCCGGCCTGATTGCAGCCTTTATGGCCAAGGAGGGATTCACCGGCCCTACAACCATTCTTGAAGGGAAGCATGGGTTTTTGCACGCCTATTCCCTTGAGTCCAGCCTGGAGCCTCTCCTGGATTCCTGGGGCACTTCTTTTGCCTTGATGCGGACCAGCATCAAGGCCCATGCCTGCTGCCGTTACAAGCAGGGCCCCATCGACGGCATCATTAAGATCATGCAGGACCACCATCTCCAGGCTGAAGACGTGTCTGCTGTCACGACAGGCGTGCTTGATGCCGGATATGCCCTGGTTGCCGAGCCCCTGGAAGCAAAGAGAGACCCCCAAAGAGTGGTCGACGCTCAATTCAGCATGCCCTTCGGGGCAGCTGCGGCCATGCACTTTGGCAAAGCCGGTTTGGATCAATATGCAGAAGAGGTCATACAAATGCCGGTCATTCAGGATCTTATGAAACTGGTTACCAGTGAAAAGAATCCAGCCCTGGATAAGGAATTTCCGAAAAAATGGCCGGCCAGTGTCAAGCTTGTCACCAAAAAGGGGGAGACCTATTCCACGTGGATCGATTATCCCAAGGGTGATCCGGAAAACCCGCTGACCTGGAGTGAACTCGCGGAGAAGTTCCATGATTTGACCGTCCCAGTCTATGATCTGAAAACCAGAACAGCGATCGTGGACACGGTCCGTTCCCTGAATACCAATGATGCTCTAGACGCGGTTATGAATATTCTCCGGCCTGAAGACAAAACGGGTGTTTTCAAGGCTGGTAATGCCGACCCTAAAGATTCATAAGGAGAACAGATGGAACACAGTCTTGAAGGGATCAAAGTCGTAGAAGTGGGAGGAGCGTTTGCAATGCCTGCGGCCGGGATGCTGATGGGCAGCTGGGGAGCCGAGGTGATCCACGTCGAACCACCGGGAAAAGGGGACAATTGCCGTCATTTGGTGGCTCAGGGCATGGCCGGGTGGGCCAAGCCCCATGAAGTCAATTACCTGTGGGAGATGACCGACCGCAACAAGAAAAGCCTGGCCTTGAACCTTGGCTCATCTGAGGGCCGGGAGGTGCTCCATAAGCTCCTGGCCGGGGCGGATGTGTTTTTGAACAATCTCAGGCCCTATGAAATGGATAAGTTTCACCTTGCCTATGAAACCCTCAGTGAGGTCAATCCCCGCCTCATCTACGCCAACCTTACCGGTTACGGCTGCGAGGGTCCTGAAAAAAATACCGGTGGTTACGATTCCGTGGCTTTCTGGGCACGCAGCGGAGTCATGGATCTCATGCACGACGCAGACAGCGCTCCCAACATCTCACGCCCGGCATACGGGGATCATATTACGACCCTCGCCTTTCTCTCAGGGATCATGGCCGCTCTCTATTCGAGGGAGCGGACGGGGACGGGGCAAAAAGTAGAGGTATCGCTCTACCAGACGGCGGTCTGGGCCCTCTCTGCAGATATCACCGGGTGCTTGGTCTCCGGCGAAGACTCTGTGCGCCCTCAGAGACAGACCATGGCCAATCCCATCCGCAACGTATACCCCACCAGGGACGGCAGATGGATTATGCTGGGCATGACCAATGCCCAGCATTACTGGCCGGCTTTCTGCAGGGCGGTGGGTCACCCTGAATGGGAAGAAGATTCAAGATTTGCCGATTATGAGGCCCGGGCCTCCCGCTCAGCTGAGCTGGTAACCCTCATCACCGAGGTTTTTCAAAGCAGGGATTACCGGGAATGGATCGAAATACTGGGCCGGGAGCGGCTCGTCTGGTCACAGGTGACCACCCCCTTGGAGGTCACCGGCGATGAACAGGCCGAGGCAAATCATTTCTTCGAGGACTTTGATCATCCCCGCTACGGGAAGATCCGGCTCGTCAACAACCCGGTAAAGCTTTCTGAAACTCCCGCGCGGACCAGGTGTCCGGCCCCAGAACTCGGCGAGCATACCAAGGAAATATTGAGGGAGCTCGGCTACACGCAGGATAAAATCACAGGACTGAAATCTTCAGGCATTGTGGACTGACTGAATCGGCCAAGGCTGCCAGGAACTCTCGTTATCGGATTTGGTTCATATGTTCGGTCACGGATTTAGGTATCAAGCTTGGGCGAGTATTTCTAATTCAGGTCTTGTGTCGTAGCTTTAAGAGCATCCTGTATGCATAGATGATCCCTGGGGAAAATCCGTTTCTGTAACACCGGTATTTTTTTAGGATGTGCTGACAGAAAACTGTTTACAATTTACCAATAGATAGGATTCAAGAAGGGAATGTGTTTGCAGAAATAAATCTATGACCCCAAAGGAGGAAATGATGCGTGAACAATGGGGATTCAGCATAGCTGGAGAAGTGGTTTTTGGATCCAACGCTGTTCTTCGCCTTGGTGAAAAAATTAAAAAAAATAACTTCGACTCAGCACTCGTTTTCACTGATCCCGGTGTAAGCCAGGCCGGTTTGCTTGAACGGGCCCTAGGTTCCTTGCAATCATCGAATATCAAATATGAAATCTTTGAGCATGGCCAGCCTGAACCCAGCATCGAAATCGTCAATGAAGCCTATAGTTGGTCAAAAGAAAAGAAGCATGACGTGCTCATTGGCCTTGGGGGAGGGAGTGTCATCGACTTAGCCAAGGCTCTGTCGGTGATGCTTTCTTTTGGCGGACCAATTGATCAATATTTTGGGGAAGGAAAATTACCTGGCAACCCTAAACCCATCATAGCTATACCCACGACCTCAGGAACTGGTTCTTCAGTCTCGCCCGCTTCTGTTCTCACTGACAGCAAAGCCAATCTAAAAAAAGGAATCTCCGACAATCGCCTCCGGCCTTCTTTGGCATTGGTCGATCCTTTGCTCACTGTGAGTTGCCCTCCATTTCTCACAGCATGTACAGGCATTGACGTCTTAGCTCATGCAATTGAGGCCTATACCGCTATTTCATTTCAATACCTGGCCTTAGGACAAGAAGAAGAGAAAACTGCCCTGTATCACGGTTCAAATCCCATGGGTGACACTTTGGCTCAGCAGGCTATCAGGCTGGTAGGGAACAATCTTCGGCTCGCCGTTAACCAGGGGCTGAACATCGAAGCCAGAACGAATATGGCTTTGGCCAACATTTTAGCAGGCATGGCCTTCTCAAACGCCGGGGTGACGGCAGTACATGCCATGGCTTACCCACTTGGAGCATACAGTCACGCGCCGCATGGCCTGGTTAACGGCCTTCTTTTGCCGCATGTCCTTGAATACAATCTCCCTGTCTGTGCGCCTCAATTGGCTCGAACCGCTCGGTGGCTGGGTGAAAACATCAACGGATTGTCGGAAAGGGAAGCTGCCTTTAAAACGATCAATTCTATCCAGCAACTCATACAGGACATTGGTCTGCCCTCAAAAATGCGGGATATTGGAATTAAAGAAGAAAGTATTCGACCCATGGCAGAAGCAACCTTGGGGGTGACCCGGCTCTTAAGAAGCAATCCGCGTAAAATGACAGCCGATGATCTGGAGGCTGTATTCAGGCAGGCCTATTGATCATTTTGCCCTTGCCTGGACCCTCTCTGCTCAGAATACTGCTGGGGAAACCTCCAGAATAGGGCGTTTGAACGAATTGGTGTCTTTTACAATATATCAAATAGAAAAGGGGTCCTTCTATGTTTAAAACGCTTTGTTTACGAACTCCAAGCTGGATTCATTTTGGGATGGGCAGTGTCAGTAAGGTTGCAACTGAAGCGAAACGTCTCGGTGGAAAACATGTCATGATCATTACCGATCAAGGCATTGTAAACTCAGGGTTATTGACCAGGGTGACTGATCCTTTAGAAAGCGGAGGCTTAGAATACAGTGTTTTTGACCAGGTTGAGCCGGAACCTTCCCTGCAGACCTTACAGGAAGCCTCAAAGATAGCTAAAGAAAACAAATGCGATTTGTTCATAGGTCTTGGCGGGGGCAGTTCCATGGACACCACAAAAATGGTTTCTGCTCTGATGACGAATGACGGGAGGCTTCAAGATTTTTTCGGTGTAGACAATGTAAAGAAAAGAGGCCTTCCAACAATGATGATAACGACAACCTCAGGAACAGGTTCTGAAGTCAGCCGAATGGCTGTCTTCACCGACAAGAAAGCCAATTTAAAAAAAGTGGTCAGTGCTCAAAATATACTATGCGATGTAGCCATTGTCGATCCTGAATTAACTGAAAGTTTACCTCCCCACGTCACAGCTGCCACAGGAATAGATGCCTTTATTCACGCCTTGGAGGGCTATATTGCAGTTAATTCCAACCCAGTAACCGACACTATTGCCCTTGAAGCTATTCGCCTCATATCTGGATCACTCGGCCCTGCTTTTGCCGGAAAGGATAGAGAAGCCCGGTACAATATGTCCCTTGGTTCGCTTATGGGGGGAATCGTTTTAAATAATGCCGGGGCCGGAGTTATTCACGCCCTGGCTTACCCTATTGGAGCTGAATATCATCTCTCACATGGAAAAGCATTGATGCCGATATTCGCAGAATCGCTTCGCGAAATAGCTGTTTCCAATTTTCCAAAACTAAAAAATATTGGCCTGGCAATGGGATTGAAAATCGAACACCTTTCCCCTTTACCGGCGGCAGATGCGGCCATCGATGGAATGGTACAACTGGCTAACCGAGTCAAACTCCCAACGGCTCTAAGTGATATCAAGGCCGATAAGTCCAAGGTTCAGGAATGGGCGCAAGCTGCTCATGGAGAACAACGTCTTCTTGGAAACACCCCTGTTAAATTGACCTTAGATGATGTTGCAAAAATATTTGAACGTTCCTTTTAGCGTTAGAAAAGAATTTATTTTCATCGATGGATGGGTAAAAAACTATGCACATACTTGAAGCCAAAGGATTAGTGAAGAGATTTGGAGGGGTGAAAGCCGTTGATCATTTCGATCTCGACATCCAAGAAAAGGAAGTTTGTTCAATCATCGGACCGAATGGAGCCGGAAAAACGACTTTGTTCAACTTGCTTTCCAACCGATTTTTAGCCGATGAAGGACAGGTTTTCTTCAAAGGCCAAGACATCACCGGCATTCCGCCTCATAAGCTCCCTGCCCTCGGAATAGGCCGTACCTTCCAAATCACGAATATTTTTCCAAAAATGACTGCTTTTGAGAATATCCAGGCAGCTGTTGTTAAAAATCAAGGCAAGTCTTTTGCCTGGTTCAGGGCCCTTAAAAAGTACAAAGAAATAGAGGCGGCCACAAATGAAACTCTCGAAAATATAGGTCTTCAGGATAAAAAAGATTTTTTAAGTACTGAACTCCCTTATGGCGATCAGAGACGCTTGGAGATCGGCATCGCAATGGCAAATAATCCTGAACTGTTACTCCTTGACGAACCGACAGCGGGTATGGGGCCGGAAGAAACTAAGAGCACGATAGAGTTTATTTCGAAGCTCAATCAGGAAAATCAAATTACCATCCTCATCATAGAACATGACATGGATTTAGTTTTCACCCTCTCACAAAACATCTGTGTCATGCACCAGGGGGCACTGATTGCCTATGGAAAACCAGAAGAAATTGCCCAAAACAAGGAAGTCACCGAGGCCTATATGGGAGGTGAAGAATAATGACATTTTTTGAAGTCTCTGATTTACATAGTTACTATGGGGCTAGTCATATTCTCTTTGGGATATCACTAAAAATTGAAGAAGGAACACTCGTTTGCCTCCTGGGAAGAAACGGGGCCGGGAAAAGCACCACGCTGCAGAGCATCATGGGGCTTGTTGCTCCAAAAAAAGGTTCAATTATATTTAAAGACCAGGAAATCAAGACAACGCCGCCTCATGAAAAAGTCCGTCTCGGTATTGGCTATGTCCCTGAAGAACGAGAAATTTTTCCTTCACTAACTGTCCAGGAAAATTTAGAGATGGGTACTCGTGTTCTCCAGAAAAAATCAAAAGTAAGATATCAATGGGAGATTAAGGACATATGGGAGATATTTCCCAGCTTGAAAGAATTGAAGAATCAGAAAGGGGGATATTTGAGTGGCGGGGAACAACAGATGCTGACCATTGCCAGGACCCTCATGACCTGCCCTGACTTTCTCTTACTCGACGAACCCTGTGAAGGCTTGGCCCCTGTCGTGGTGAAAAGCCTAGGCAGGATGATTGTAGAAATTTGTAATTCCGGCTGCACAATACTTATGGCCGAGCAGAACATCAAATTCGCTATGACTATTTCAGAATATGGCTATGTCATCGATAAAGGAACTATACAGCATCAAGGCTCAGTTTCTGAACTAAAGGAAAATGAAAACATTCGCAAATATTTAACAGTCAGCGCTGCTTAATTTATTTAAATTGGCTCCAGTTATACAGAATAGAATTTTTTTGAATGGTGTTTTAATGTTTAAACTTGAGGAGGTATATGTTTATGGATGAAACATTCAGTTTAAAGTGGTAATTGGCATGGAGGAATTGTAATTCACAACATGTAATACCAGGAGGAAAAGATGCTTAAAAAAATTATTATCCCATTGGTTATTGTTGTCGGTTGCTTTGCGTTTGTCGCGAGTCCTGCTTTTGCAGCAAAAGACCCGATCAAAATCGGATCCCTGTTTGTCATGACCGGTAAATTGGGAGGTTATGGCAAGAGCGGTTGGCAGGCGGCCCAACTGGCTATAGATGAAATCAATGCCAATGGAGGTATTCTAAGCAGACAGTTAGAGGCCACAGTGGAAGATACAAATGTCAAGCCTGAAAATGGCATGCGAATTGCGAAAAAGTACATTCTCCGTGATAAGGTAGATTTTATTCTGGGTCCTACAGCAAGCAGCGTTGGTCTTGCTGTATCCGACGTGTGTAAGCGATACAAGACAATTCACTTGAACACCCAATCAGCTACTGACGTCATGACGGGTGAAAAATTTCATCCCTATGTGTTTAGTATCTTGAGTAACACAGTCTTGCACTCACGTTCCGGAGCCTATTATGCTGCTAATATGCCTTACAAGACATGGATGGGGCTCAATCCGGATTATAGCTACGGCCACTCCTCAATGGAAATGTTCAAGGAAAAGATGAAAGAGCTTCGCCCGGATAGCGAGTTTAAGGATGAACTTTATCCAAAGCTAATGACCAATGACTTCACTCCATATATCAATAAAATCCTGCAGGAAAAACCTGATGCTGTCTGGTCTTCGCTTTGGGGAGGGGATGCCGTAACATTTATCAAGCAAGCTATAAAATTCGATCTCTTTGAGAAGGTAAAATTTTTCTTCCCTGTCGGGGCTTCTCAGGAAGTGCTGACACCCTTGGGAAAGGACATGCCGGAAGATATTTACATGTCAGCAAGATACTTTTTCACCCAGCCCGATTCACCCCTCAATCGTGCTTTTGTCAAGGCGTATCATGACCGCTACGACGAATACCCAAGTTATATGGCTGAAGAGACTTACGCCGCCTTGTATTTCTTGAAAGCCGCCTGTGAGCGGGCCGGCACCACTGAGACTGAAGCGGTGATCAAGGCAGTTGAACAATCACCTTTAGCTTGGGAGACGCCTGAAGGCTGGAAAATTATGGGAAAAGACCATCAAGTCGTGGAGGACGTTGTTTGGGGGGAAACTACGTATAGTGACGAATACGGTTTTGCGATTCTTAAAAATGTAGCATCCATACAAGCGGAGCAGATCTGCCGGACGCCGGATGAAGTGAGACAAATACTGGAAAACTATGAAAAAAATAAGTAAATAAATCTATATCGCCGGAGGGCTTAACACAACAGGGCGGCGGCAGCCGCCCTGTTTATAGGAGAGTCAGTCGTGCTTGAACTATCCACTCTATTCATTCAAGTCTTGAACGGCCTTACATTTGCAATGTTTCTCTATCTCATTGCTTCAGGGCTCACTCTGATTCTCGGAGTGATCGACGTTGTCAATTTTGCCCATGGCTCCCTGTATATGCTTGGCGCCTTCTTTATGTACAGTTTGATAAATGAAATTGGTTTGAATTTTTATCTGGCATTACTCCTTGCCCCTATTGGGGTAGGATTGATCGGTATATTGCTTGAACGATTTCTACTCAGGCATGTATATAAAGGTGGCCATATCTTGCAATTGCTTCTTACGTATGGCTTGGTCTTGGTTTTTGGCGACGCCGTAAGGATGAAATGGAGCGGCCATGGTCAAGAGTTTGTCAAATCTGTTTCCACACCGGAATTGCTTGACGGCACTTTTTATTTTTTGGGTCAGGCCTTTCCAGTCTACTATATGTTTGTGATATGTTCAGGATTTATCGTTGCCGCCTTTCTCTGGTGGTTTTTGGAAAAAAGCCCCTGGGGAAGCATCATCAGAGCTTCTGCCACCAACAGAAATATGGTCGGGGCACTTGGAATCAATGTTAATATCATCTATTCCCTCATCTTTGGGTTTGGATCATTTTTGGCGGGCATAGGAGGCGTCCTTGCCTCACCTGTCAGGGCCGCATACCCCGGCATGGGGGTTGAAGTGGTTGTCCAATGTTTCATTGTCGTGATCATCGGAGGGTTTGGCAGTGTTCAAGGGGCATTTATCGCCGCCTTGCTCATCGGGCAACTGGAAGTCTTCGGAATCATGTTTTTCGAGGAGCTATCCATGGTCTTTGTCTATGTCCTGCTTTTGGTGGTCATTTTATTCAAGCCATCTGGTTTGTTCGGCAAAAAAATTGGAGAATATTAGATGCAACCAATAAAAAGACCAAATAATTTCCCCTTTATTAATGCTTTTTTGACATTGTTCATCATTTTTCTCATTATCCTTCCACACTTCTTGGGATATTACTACATTTTTCTCACAATATCCATTTTCATCCTAGCCCTTTCGGCCTGCAGCTTGAATCTTCTTCTTGGTTATACAGGTATCCTGTCATTTGGTCATGCCGGTTTTTTTGCCATTGGAGCCTATACTTGTGCTTTGATTCTGAAGAATGTCTATCCAAACGTCTTGCTTGCTTTTCTTGTCTCCATGTCCATTTGCGCAGTTATTGGTTTTTTATTTGGTTTAATCTGTATAAAGGTAGCAGAAAAGGCGGCTGTCATATTTTTCGCAATGCTTACTCTAGCCTTTGGACAAATTATTTATACAATCGCTTTTAAGTGGACCAGTGTGACCGGAGGCGACAACGGCATGACCGGTATACCGAGCACGAAGCTAAATTTAGGATTTTATACCCTGGATTTATTCGATCCGGTGCAATTTTATTACCTTGCACTGGTTCTAGTAGGTTTTTCTGTATGGATTTTGTATCGAATCGTCAATTCTCCTTTAGGAATAACCTTGCGAGCCGTAAGGGACAATCCAGAGCGAAGTAGATTCATGGGACAAAACGTGCGTATATTTCACCTCACCAGTTTTGTCATTTCTGCTACCTTCACCGGACTGGCTGGTGCCATTTTAACACCCTTCGAATGTTTTGTTTCACCTGAATTATCTCACTGGGCAAAATCAGCAGAAATTGTCCTTGTTTCCATCCTGGGTGGAGTGAATACTTTTATTGGCCCTTTAGTCGGGGCTTTCGTCATGAAGATATTAGAAGATATCATATCCTCCTATACTGAATACTGGGGTTTCATCCTAGGAATTACCTTGATCATTATTATCTTGTTCATGCCTGAAGGGATTGTTGGCCGGATAAAGAAAATTTCAATCTTTCGCTTTTTAAGATTAAGAATTTAATTATAGAAGGAGACATCAGCGATGGAATACCTATTGCGAGTCGATGTTGCATCCAAGCGGGTTGTCTACGAGCCTGTACCTGAAGTCTACCAGCCGCTGGGCGGGCGCATCTTGACCGCCAGGATCCTCCTTGATGAAGTAAAACCCACATGCGAGCCTTTAGGGAAACACAATAAGCTCATATTTGCCACTGGCTTGTTGGCCGGAACGCCGGTTTCCAGTTCCGGGAGGCTGTCCATCGGGGCTAAAAGCCCGCTGACCAAGGGCATCAAGGAAAGTAATTCCGGTGGAACCCTGGCGGCGCGTTTGGCTCAGATGAGCATAAAGGCCCTCATCATAGAAGGACTGCCTGAAAACAATTCCCTTTCCATCCTGGTGGTCGAACCCCAGGGAAGTAAGCTCATTCCGTCTGATACTTACAAAGAGATGGGGGTGTATGCCTTTGCGGACTCCATGCAGGAGCGATTCCCTGATGCTTCGGTAGCTTGTATCGGGCCGGCCGGTGAGCGCTTATACAATGCAGCCGGTGTCGCTATCACCGATAAGGATGGCTGTCCCAGCCGCTACTGCGGTCGCGGTGGATTGGGAGCAGTGATGGGAGCCAAGGGGCTCAAAGGGATTGTCATCCCCCAAAAGGGGAAGAGTCGAGTGATCAATGAAGAAGATTTCAAGGTTGCAACCAAGCGCTTTTCCCAAACTCTCAAAGACGCGCCCAGTACCAAGGCCTATAAGGAGTTAGGTACTGCGGCCATGCTGGAGCGGGTCAACTCTCTTTGTGGGCTCCCCACCAGGAATTTTTCACAAGGGGTGTTTGAAAAAGCCGATGACATCAATGCCCGGGCTCTGGTTGACAAGATCTTGGAGAGAGGGGGTGAGGGCAAGCAGTCCCACGCGTGTATGCCCGGCTGTCTCATTCAATGCTCCAATGTCTACGTAGACGAAAATGGCAAAACCATGGTCGCGCCATTAGAGTATGAGAGTATAGTCCTCCTTGGATCCAACCTGGGAATTGGGGATCTGGACGACATCGCCAGACTCAACTGGCACTGTAATGACATCGGCGTGGACACTATTGAAATGGGGGCAGCTTTAGGTGTAGCCATGGAAGCGAACCTGGCCTCCTTTGGAGACGCCAAAGCTGCGCTCGATCTACTTGAAAAGGTCCGTGAGGGCACTCCCCTGGGGCGAGTTCTTGGCAACGGTTCCGGCATTACCGGCGAGGTCTTTGGGGTGATCAATGTGCCTGTGGTCAAAAATCAGGGCATGCCGGGCTATGATCCACGGGCTATAAAGGGGATGGGCGTCACCTATCTCACCACCGCCATGGGGGCCGATCATACGGCCGGTCCCACTGCGAGGGCTGAGGTGGATCACGCTTCGGCCAAGGACCAGGCTGATCTTTCACTGAAGATGCAAAAACTCATCGCCATGTTCGACTGCACCGGGTTGTGCCTGTTCTGCATAGGGGCAGTAGCTCCCCACCCTGACCTTGTTCTGGAACTCATCAATGCCCGATTCGGCTGGGATAAGGATTTAGAGTGGTTGAACAATATGTATCAGGAAATGATGCAAATCGAATATGAATTTAACAGCCGAGCAGGATTTACAAAATTTGACAATAGGTTCAATGAGGCGTTCACCGAAAGGGAACTGCCAGAACTGAGTACTGTCTTCGACGTTCCGGACGATGAGATTGACAGGATCTGCGACTCTATCAAGCATGGTTGATAGGATTTATCTTTCCAACATTGTATTGAAAGTCTACAGAGCAAGTATACTCAGAAGAGGTGGCAGGGTTGTACAAGGGTCTGATGGATAAGTAGAGG
The DNA here is from genome assembly GCA_021737615.1 of Desulfohalobiaceae bacterium. Lineage (GTDB taxonomy): Bacteria > Desulfobacterota > Desulfovibrionia > Desulfovibrionales > Desulfothermaceae > JAABTT01. The sequence continues at coordinate 29,495 of JAIPDR010000002.1, forward strand.
AGCGATTAATGAAAATTGGGTTCATTGGACTGGGAAATATGGGAATTCCTATGGCCAAGAGAATACAAGATGCCGGGTATGATCTGATCGTGTACGATACATCTGCCACGCAGATGGCGATTATGCAGAATTATGGGGCCGTACCTGCAGAATCAGTTTCCATGTTGTCCAAGCACATAAAGTGCATAATTCTTATGCTTCCCAACAGCCAAACAGTTAAAAATGTCATAGAGGGTGAACAGGGATTGCTGGCGACGTTGCAGATTGGGTCGACGATAATCGATATGTCAACTTCAAATCCATTAATAACCAAAAAACTTGGTGCAAAAATAGAAAGACATGGGTCTACTCTGATAGATGCACCGGTGAGCGGGGGTGTCGGTAAGGCTGAAACTGGAAATTTGACGATTATGGCAGGCGGTGACGAGCGCGCATATAATCAAATCGTTCCTGTGCTCAAGGCTATGGGATCCTATATTGAACATGTAGGGCCACTGGGTAGCGGCCATTCAATAAAGGTGTTGAATAACATGCTCTCTGCCACGCATTTGCTGGCCACGATTGAAATATTGGCCGCCGGGTTGAAAATGGATATCAATCCCGATAAGATATTGAAAGTGATAAATAAAAGTACAGGAAGAAACCTGTCCAGTGAATATAAGATACCGAATTTTATTCTAAATAGGAGATTTGATTCGAATTTTTCTATGGACTTAATGTGTAAGGATATCTCTATAGCGCTAGATATGATCAATGCTTTGAAATGTCCAGCCTTTTTGCCGGGAATAGTAACCCAGTTGTGGAACCTCGCCAATGAAAAAGGGAACCGGCTATACGACCATACTGAAATTGTCAGGTTATACGAGGAATGGCTTGAGGTGGAGTTGAAAACATGAACGAAAGAGGCACGCGTATGAAAGACGAGATACGTAAGATCGTGACCATTATTGATGAGACGTACATCGAGGGTTTCAAGGAAATCAGTAAGCCGGTGCGAATTGCCGCTTCCATGGCCGTGATAAAGAATCCATTTGCCGGAGAATATGTATCGAACCTCCAGCCCCTCATCGACACGTATTCAGATAAGTTGGGGAGGTTGCTTCCGCAGAAAGCAATAGATGCTTTGGGTATAACAGGTTCCGAGGTCGAAGCCTACGGGAAAGGGGCTCTTGTCGGGTTGCATGGTGAGATTGAACACGGATCTGGCATTATCCATACATTGACCTTTGGCAATCCATTCCGGAAAATATGCGACAATGCGAAAAGCCTCCTGCCGTCTGCTGAAAAAAGGGGGCCTGCTGGGGCATCACTTGATTTAGCCATTAAGAACAAGATGGATCCAAAAATTCGATCTCATCATATGTCATTTGAAGTTCGAATAACCGATGCCCCGATGGATGATGAAATCGTAATTGCCGTTGTTGTTTCCGATTCCGGCCGTGCCCATCCGCGCATTGGGTCTTTGTATAGTGAAGAAAAATTGTAGGAAAAAAATGAGGCGCTTTCTATGATCTGCGTAGAAGTAGCTGTCATTGTTTGGGCTTGGCTTGCATTTCATTAAAATCAGTTGCATAAAAGATTGTATTGTAATAGATACAATGTATTATAAATGATTTAGGTTAATGTGTGAGATAGAATATAGCACATGATATAGTACAGTATTCACGCATGCCTGGTAGTAATGTTGTCGTATTCAGCATTATCATGTGCGTACAAGCTTTGGCCACTCTCGCGGTCTTGGCCCTATCCACGGTTGCACCTGTTGCTTCCAAGAGTTTTCATCTTGGTGCACAATATGTTGGATATCAAGTCAGTATAATCTATGTGATTGCCGCGATTATATCACTTCTCTCCGGGACATTGGTCCAACGCTGGGGTGCGGCAATTGTCAGCCAGTTCGCAATGATATTGTGCTTACTTGGAATTTGTGGATTGGCTGTAGGCAATATAATTATCCTTATCCTTGGATCTCTTTTCATAGGGGCGGGATATGGATTGACCAATCCAGCCGCATCGCATCTTTTGATCAAGATAACTCCTATCAACCATCGAAACCTGCTGTTTTCCATAAAGCAAACAGCTGTGCCTTTGGGTGGGATCATTGCCGGATTGATGCTGCCTGTCCTCACTTCGTTTATCGGATGGCAAGGTGCTTTTTTAGTAAGCTGTGTATTGATAATCATGATCATTCTGTCCATTGTACCCTTCCGCTCGGGTTTGGACGCCGACAGAAAGCCCAGGAGTCCACTTAAGCAGTCCATGATCAATGGGATACGGGTCGTCTATAATAATCCAGTATTATTGCGGTTATCTGTCATGGCTTTTTGTTATTCCGCCATGCAACTTACCTTAATGACGTTTACCGTCACGATGATGGTGGAAGATTTATCGCAACAACTCGTGATTGCGGGATCCATAGCCTCACTCATGCAAGGGGTAGGTGCTTCCGGTCGAATCTTCTGGGGGATATTGGCTGATCGATTACGAACCGGCTTGCCAATATTGATTATCATCGGCATCCTATCTGTCATATCTGTTTTGTTGACAGCTGCAGTCGATACCAGCTGGCCTTTGTGGGGGGTGGTTGTTCTCCTCTGTGTTTTTGGAATGTGCACCATAGGATGGAATGGTGTCTACCTGGCTGAAGTTGCCCGCCTCAGCCGTCACGAGGATGTGAGCTCAGTAACCGGTACTTCCCTGTTTTTTACATTTTCAGGTGTAGTGCTTGGGCCAACATTATTTGCATTTTTGTATCATTTCGTCGGGTCATATACACATACATTCGGTCTTTTCTCGGTATTTCCGCTGGTCGGTACCTTATCGTTATTGAGGATCAAAAGTGTGAGCAGTAAGGTTCGGTTCTAAGAAAGTTTCTTCACGCCAGGTACCTCCTCCCTTATTATCTTTGTTCTTCGACGATCATGTTTTCAAGCCTGAGAGCGTTAATATAGTCATTTCATATTGTGGATGCGTTCCGGTTTGACCTCTCCGACCAAGTCGACAGCTCAAACCGGATATTGGTTGACAAATGGGTTACCCTTTGGGAATCTTCGGCTATAAAGGACGCGGTCTGCTCAGGGGAAACAGGAAACCTTTTCGTGGGTATTTAATGTATATTTGCAGTCGGTGTAGACGAAGGAGGCTGCCATGGACAGGTTGATTGCAGTGGTCAGCGGAGGGACCCGGGGGATCGGGCTGGGTGTGGCCGAAGCCCTGGTCAAGCGGGGAGCGGCGGTGGCCGTGACCTATAACCGGGATACCCGGGCCGCAAAACAGGCCAAAGAGCTGCTTCTGCAATCCGCCGGGGTTGAGGCGGATGTCCTGGTCCTTCAGGGGGACGTCGCTGATGAGCAGGTGGTGGCCGATCAGCATGAAGCGGTCAGAAACACCTTCGGGACCGTGAATGTCCTGGTCAACAACGCCGGGATCATGCCGCCCCGGACCTTTGAAGACATCACCCGGGAGACCTGGGACGAAACCCTGCGGGTCAATTTGAGCAGCGCCTATTCCTGGTCTCGGAAGACGGTGCAGGGCATGAAGGCCGAAAATTTCGGGCGTATCGTGAATATCGCCTCCCTGGCGGCCAGAGGTGGCGGGGTGGTCGGACCCCACTATGCCGCCTCCAAGGCCGGACTGCTTGGATTGACGCGCTATGCGGCCAGGGAACTGGGACCTTATGGGATCACGGTCAACGCCATCAATCCGGCTTTTATAAGAGATGCCGGGATATTCGCCGGCTGGTCCGAAGAGCGGCGGGAGGGGCTGAAGGACAAGATCGTAGTTCCCGAACTCGGCCGGGTCCGGGATGTGGTCCGGGCCTTTGAATACCTGCTGGATTCGCCGTTTGTCACGGGCGTGGCCCTGGATGTCTGCGGCGGGGCCTTCATGATTTAGTATCGGTTTTCCCCTGCGGACAAGATGTTTGCAAGGGAAAAATCAGGTCCTCAACCGCTTATACTTTGAAAGCGGCAAGTTTCTTAGCTGAAGGGAATGTTTTAAGTCAAGAAGTTTTTTGTCCACTAATCTCCACGAATTTTTCTTGATTTTTTTTATAAGCAATTCTCAAAGTATTCGTGGAAGACTTCAGAAAAGCAGGATCCTGGCATAAAAATAGAAAAACAGGGGAAAATCATGAATCTGCATCAGATGCTTTTGCAACGAGAGGCCGAACAGCGGCCCATCCGGGTCGGGGTCATCGGGGCCGGGAAATTCGCTTCCATGTTCCTGGCCCAGGCCAGGCTGACCCCGGGGATGCAGGTGGTCGGCCTGGCCGATCTCTCGCCTGAGCGGGCCAAAGCGGCCCTGCTCAGGACGGGCTGGGAAGAATCAGGCCTGAGCCTGGAGTCCGGTTCCGCAGGCATCAACGCGGCGGCTAAAAAGGGGAGGCTGGCCGTGACCGACGACGCCGAGGCCGTGATCAGGGCCGAGGTTGACGTCATCCTGGAGATCACCGGGGTGCCGGAAGCCGGGGCCGAGCATGCCTGGCTGGCCTTTGAAGAGCAGAAGGACGTGGTCCTGGTCAATGTGGAGGCCGATTGCCTGGTCGGCCCGGCCCTTCGCAAGAAGGCGGACCAGGAGGGCAGGATCATGTCCATGGCCTACGGCGATCAGCCGGCCCTGATCAGTGAGCAGGTGGACTGGGCCAGGGCGGTGGGTATGGAGGTGGTCTGCGCCGGGAAAGGCACCCGCTACCAGCCGGCCTATCACTACAGCACTCCGGAGACGGTCTGGGGCTATTACGGATTCAGCGAGGAACAGGTGGCCGGGGGCGACTTTAATCCCCAGATGTTCAACTCCTTTCTGGACGGGACCAAATCCGCTGTCGAGATGTGCGCGCTGAGCAATGCCACCGGCCTGAAACCTCAGGCTGAAGGCCTGCTTTTCCCCCCGGTGGGCACGGCCCGGCTGGCCGAGGTGCTCAAACCGGTTCAGGACGGGGGCATCTTGACCGAGAGCGGTACCGTTGAAGTGGTGGCTTCGGAAGACCGGGATGAAATCCCGGTGGAGGACGATCTGCGCTGGGGGGTGTACGTCGTCTTCCGGGCACCCACGGAATATGCCCGGCGCTGCTTCCAGGAGTACGGCTTGGCTACCGATTCCTCGGGCCGGTACGCCGCCCTGTATCGCCCCTCCCATCTGATCGGCCTGGAGCTGGGCATCAGTGTGGCCTCGGTGGGGCTGCGCCGGGAACCAACCGGATCGACCCGTTTTTTCCTGTCCGACGTGGCCGCCGCGGCCAAGCGGGACTTGCGTCCGGGTGAAGAACTGGACGGGGAAGGGGGCTATACGGTCTATGGGCGCTTGATGCAGGCCAGGGACAGTGTCTCGAAAGGAGGCCTGCCCATGGGCCTGACCAAGGGGGCCCGGGTGAAAAAGGCGGTCTCCAGGGACCAGGTCCTGACCTTTGACGATGTAGAACTTGATGAAACAGGCCTGGCCTATCGCTTGCGCCGGGATATGGTCCGCTCCCTCGCGGATCAGCGGTGAGACGAGCCTTTGATGTCCAAAAAAACGTTCACGAGGTTCTTCTACCGATTCGTCCTGCCCTATGGCGGCCTGATCCTGGTAAGGGCCGTTTCCCTGACCTACCGGGTGAGAGTCGTGGCTCCGGAGCATGAAGCCAACGCTCTGAAAGAGTTCAAGGGTCTTATCTACGCCTCCTGGCACCAGCGTTTTTTCGCGGGGATCACCCTGTTTTCGAAAAAAAAGCCCATCGCGATCATTGTCAGCCAAAGCCGGGACGGAGAGTACATCGCAAAAATCTCTGAAATTCTCGGTTGGCGGGCCGTACGGGGGTCCTCGTCCCGGGGAGGCTCCTCGGCTCTGCGGGAGTTGAAACGGCTGGTTGGACAGGGGTATAAGGTCGGCCACATTGTCGACGGCCCCAGAGGTCCGTTCGGGTGCGTCAAGCCAGGGCTCATCGGCATGGCCCAGGCCACGGGTATTCCCATCGTTCCGGTGGCCATTTCCGCAGAAAAGGCCTGGGTCTTCAACAGCTGGGACCGGTTCATGGTGCCCAAACCCTTTTCCAGGATCGTGCTCAGATTTGCAGAGCCGGTCAAAGTGCCCCGCAGGCTCTCCAGAGAAGAATTTGAAAACAAACGGTCGGATATAGAGCGGAACCTGAAAGAACTCTATGCCGAGACAGATCTGGTGTGGAACAGCCCGGAGAAAATCGAAGAGATCTTCTCCTGACCAGGATAAACCGCAAGAATTCTAAGAGTAAGGCCCGCGGATCACACGGCTAATGGATTTTTTGCAATATCAGCGCGGCTGGAGGCCGCGCTGATATTACGCGGCGGCGTAGGCAGCAGCCTTGTCCCCCACCTCGCTGGTGCTCAATCCCATCCGGCCGGAGGCCAGGGAGCGGATATCGTTTTCAAGGACCCGGCGGACCCCCCTTTCGATTCTGGCGGCGACCCGGGTCGCCTCCAGGGTCTCCATCATCATCTGGGCCGCGCTGATGGCCGCCAGGGGATTGATGAGGTTCTTGCCGGTGTATTTGGGGGCCGAGCCGCCGATGGGTTCGAACATGGACACCCCTTCCGGGTTGATGTTGCCCCCTGCGGCGATGCCCAGGCCGCCCTGGGTGATGGCCCCGATATCGGTGATGATGTCGCCGAACATGTTCCCGGTGACCAGGACGTCGAACCACTCCGGGCTCTTGATCATCCACATGCAGGCCGCGTCCACGTGGTAGTAGTCCCGTTTGATTTCGGGATAGTCCCGCTCCCCGATCTCCTGGAAGGCCCGTTCCCAGAGGTCGTAGACATAGGTCAGGACATTGGTCTTGCCCACCAGGCCCAGGGTCATCTTCTTGGAGCGTTTCCTGGTGTACTCGAAGGCGAAGCGCAGGCAGCGCTCCACCTGATGGCGGTTGTAGACCATGGACTGGACCGCGACCTCGTGGGGGGTGTCCTTCTGGGTGATGCCCCCGATCCCGGTGTATATCCCGCCGGAATTTTCCCTGACCACCACGTAGTCGATCTCTTGCGGTCCCTTGTCCTTGATCGGGGTCTCGACCCCGGGGTAGAGCTTGACCGGCCGGAGGTTGATGTACTGATCCAGTGCAAAGCGGATCCGAAGGAGGAGTTGCTTCTCCAGAATGCCGGGCTTGACCTGGGGATGCCCGATGGCTCCGAGATAAATGGCGTCATAGCCCTTCAGCTCCTCCAGGACGCTGTCCGGAAGGATCTCTCCGGTCTTTAGGTAGCGCTCCCCGCCCAGGTCGTAGTGCTGAAAATCGAGGGAGACGTTCTCCGACCTGCCTGCGGCCTGCAAGACCTTTATGCCTTCGGCCACGACTTCCGGACCGGTGCCGTCCCCCGGGAGAACAGCGATGTTGTATGCCTTTCCTGCCATGTATCACCTCTTATAATTTTAATCTTTCATTAAAGACATATTCTATGCTTGCGGATTCAGCACGGCCTGCCGGAATCAGCAGGGAAATGGAAAAAGTCACCTCGAGGCGGTGCTCCGGCCGAAGGGGCAGGCTTTTATGCACACCCCGCAGATATAGTTTCCAATATCAGTCATCCGGGCGAATTCAGCCGAGAGTTTTTCGGCGCAGCGGCTGAAATGCAGGGCCTCCTCCCGGTCCTGGTAATGATCCGTGGTGCTGGCGCCTTTGATGGCCCGGGCCGGACAGGCATCGCGGCACTGGGTGCAGGTTCCGCAACGGTTCTTGACCGGGCCGTCAACGGCCAGGGGGGCCTCGGTCAAAACGGTGACCAGGCGGACCCGGGAACCGTACTCAGGGGTTATGAGCAGCAGGTTTTTTCCCTGCCAGCCCAGGCCGGCCATTCGGGCCACGGCCTTGTGGCTGATGGCGGCCAGCCACTTCTCCTGGTCCAGGATCTGGGAGGCCGGGACGGGAAGGGAGCTGTAACCGTCTTTTTCCAGGCTGTTGGCCGTTCGCAGGGCGAGTTCGTCCAGCATTCGGTTCGCGGTCTGATAGGTGGCATTGTACAAGGGGTTGGGTTTGTCCGAGATGGTCTCGAACACGGCCGCCGGCAGATGGACCGCGATGGATACGGCCCGGGTAAAGCCCTGCAGCAGGTCGGTCGGGTTGGTCTCCAGGGCCTGCAGGGGTTCGATATCGGCAACGCCGGCTAAATCGGCGCCAAGTTCCCGGATTCTGGTCTTGATCTGTCTGGTGTACGGCTTGGTTCGCATCGTCCATGTCCTTTGGTCAGATCCGTGAAACAGGTGCGGCAGCTAGAGAGGAGTTGATGGTTGCGGCGAAAAAAACAGGGCAGATCGAGGCCTGCCTTCTTGATTCTTTAAAAATGGTGCGAGAGGGGAGATTCGAACTCCCACGGATATACCGCTGGATCCTAAGTCCAGTGCGTCTGCCAATTCCGCCACTCTCGCCTGCAGGTGAAACTATCTTCGGCCGGAAGAGTTGTCAATAAAACAAAATCTTTCCAGAATAAACCTGCTCGTGTCCGGATAAATCCTGCCGGAGCTTTGTCAGCGGGCTCAAACAGGCGAGGAAAAGGCCTCCCGCAGCCGGTACTTGAGGTTGGTGTAGCGCCTGGTTCCGCCCACGTTCTTGATCCCGATGGAGAGGGCCTTGTGGCTGCCGAAGATGACGGCCAGTCGCCTGGCCCTGGTCAGGCCGGTGTAGATCAGGTTGCGCTGCAGCAAAATATAATGCTGGGTCAGAAGGGGCATGACCACGGCCGGGTACTCGCTGCCCTGGGATTTGTGGACGCTGATGGCGTAGGCCAGGCTGAGTTCGTCCAGTTCGGACTGCTCGTATTGGACCCCATGGCCTTCGAAATCCACCAGGACTTTTCCCTCTTCCTGGTCCACTTTTTTCACCCAGCCCAGATCCCCGTTAAAGACCTCTTTTTCATAGTCGTTTCTGGTCTGCAGGACCCGGTCCCCGGTCCTGAAGACCCGCATCCCGAACTTGAATTCCCTGCCCCGGGGGTTGAGCAGGTCCTGCAGGAGCCGATTCAGCTCATTGGTCCCGACCAGGCCCTTATGCATCGGGGTCAGGACCTGGACGTCCCGGACCGGATCCAGTCCGTAGACCTCGGGGATGCGCCGGCTGACCGTCTTCAGGATCATGTCTTGGACCTTTTGGGAATCTTCCAATTTTGTCCAGAAAAAATCGGCCCGGGGCGGTTCGTCAGGCGAAGGAAGCGGGAGTTCGCCGTTGTTGATGCGGTGGGCATTGACCACGATCATGCTCTGTTTGGCCTGGCGGAAGATGCGGTAGAGCCAGTAACTGGGCAGGGTCCGGCTGTTCAAAAGATCGGCCAGGATGTTGCCCGGACCGACCGAGGGCAGCTGGTTCACGTCTCCCACCAGGATCAGGCGGCAGGTCAGGGGCAGGGCCCGCAGGAGGTTTACAAAGAGGTGGCAGTCGAGCATCGAAGCCTCATCAACCAGAAGCAGGCCCGCCTTGAGTTTGCTTTCCTCGTTGTGGGAAAATTCTCCGCCCTGGCCGAAGCCCAGGAGACGATGCACGGTGCAGGCCTGGAAGCCGGTGGCTTCAGCCAGGCGCTTGGCGGCCCGGCCGGTGGGCGCGGCCAGCTTGATCTTCAATCCGAACCGCTTCAGGGCCTGGATGATGATCCTGGTGATGGTCGTTTTTCCGGTCCCGGGGCCGCCGGTGATGACCATGACCTTGTGCTTCAGGGCCCCGGACACCGCCTGCCGCTGTTCATCAGAGAGCTGCATGTTCAGCTCACGCTCCAGCCCGGGCAGCAGTTTCTCTATCCTGTCTTTGGCCAGGGGGGCGGGATGCTCATGTAGATTGACCAGCCTGGTGGCGATTTCGCTTTCCCAGCTGTAGAAATGACTGGGGAAGACCGCCTGGCTGATCTCCTGGGCCGGCAGGTCAAGGATCCGGACCCGCTTCCTTTCTTCGAGGACACGCAGGGCCTGTTCCAGGCCGGCGGGATCCACATCTTCCAGGGTCTTTGCGGCCCTGGCCAGAAGCTCCTCTCTGGGGCAGAACAGGTGTCCCTGCTCGCTGAACTGAAACAGGGTGTAGAGGATAAGGGCCTCCAGGCGATAGGGGCTGTCCGGAGGGAAGCCGAGCTTCAAGGCCATGTTGTCTGCCGTCTTGAAGCCGATCCCCTTGATTTCGTAGACCAGGTCATAGGGGTTTTCCCGGAGTTTTTCCAGAGAATTGGCCCCGTAGCGTTTGAAGATCCTGCCGGCGTAGGTTGGAGGGACGTCGTGAGACTGCAGAAAGAGAATCAAAGAGCGGATTTCGCGCTGCTCCTGCCAGGAAGCCTTGATGGTTTCCAGCTTCTTCAGGCCGATGCCTTCGATCTCCAGGAGCTTTTCCGGATCGTTGTCCAGATGATCGAGGACAGCGGCTCCGAAGGCCTGGACCAGCCGCTCGGCCAGGGCCGGGCCGACCCCACGCATCATCCCCGAGGCCAGATAGCGCCTGATCCCGTTCAGGGTGGCCGGCAGGGTCTGCACGCAGGATACGGCCTGGAACTGTCGTCCGAACTTGGGGTGCTCCTGCCAGGTCCCGCTGAGTTCGACGGTCTCCCCGGGCACTATCCGGCCAAGGTTGCCGACCACAGTGACCTGACCCGGCTCCCGGGGGGATTTCAGCCTGGCCACCAGGTACTGGCTCTCGGGATTGTGATAGACAACCGTGGCGACTTCACCCTTCAGGGTGGCAATGGACTCGGCCTGGTCTCCTCTTTCAGGGTTCACGGACACATCCTTATCCGGCAGGGCCGAAATGGTTCCAGGTTCACGGTTCACGGTTCACGGTTAAAACCAGGAAAAGAGGGGGTCAAGATGATGAGGTTCAGGACTGAAGGAAGTTTTCGATGTTGCATGGGCAAAAACTTTCAGCTGACTTATGGTTTGAAGCCCAGACGCGGTCCGGTTTCCCCTGTTTCGCGAGCCTAAGAAAACCTGAAACCATCAAATGTCCAATTTTGAAATCGAATCAATCATTTTAAGCAGTTAACTACCGCTTGAGGGAAAAAGGTACCAAGTCTGAAGTGGGGAGTCCAATCCTCCGTATTCGGTTTCTTCTGCAACCGTGAACCTGGAACCTTGTCCAACAAGAACCGGCTATATGAGCAAGCTGTTGTTCATCATGAAAGGCGGCAAATTCAGAGCCACCCACCTAGAGCTCCTGCCGGTAGTTCAGGGACTGCTTCAGGGTCTCCCGATCCATGTGTTTGAGCTGCGAGCCGATGGGGATCCCCTGGGCCAGCCGGGTGATCCGGAGATCGGGGTACCGCTCCCGGATCAGGTTGCGGATGTAAGACTCCGTGGCTTCGCTGTCTCTGGTGGTCCCCAGGGCCAGAATGACTTCCCTGATGAGGCCGGAATCGAGTCTTTTCTGCAAAAGGTCCGTGGCCAGCTGCCCGGGCTGGACCCCGTCCAGGGGCGAGAGGAGACCGCCCAGGACCAGGAACTTGCCCTGGTAGAAGCCGGCCTCGTCTATGGTCAAAAGGGCGTCCCAGTCGGCGACCAGACAGAGGCGGTCGTCCGTTCTGCGGGGATCGCTGCAGATGACGCAGGGGTCGATTTCGCTGATGCTGCCGCATTGACTGCACAGGGTGAGCGATTCCCGGAGCCTGAGGATGGCCGTTCCCAGGTTCCGGGTTCTGTCTTCAGGCTGCTGGAGCAGGATCAGGGCGATGCGCAGGGCGGATTTCGGACCGAGTCCCGGCAGCCGGGAGAACTGGTCGACAACGGCACGTAAGGCATGAGGCAGTTTTTCCACGCGGTTTCACCTTTAAACAATCCCGGGGATTTTCAAGCCCCCGGTTATCTTGGACATCTCGCTTTCCATCATCTCTTTGGCCTTTTTTAGGGCCTCGTTGGTCGCGGTCAGGATGAGGTCCTGAAGCATCTCCATTTCTTCAGGATCCACGACCGCGGGATCGATGTTGATCTCCCTGATCTCCTGCGAACCCGTGGCCTTGACCGTGACCATGCCCCCGCCTGACGAGGCCTCGACGGTCTTGTCCTTCAGTTCGTTCTGCATCTCGGCGATCTTTTTCTGCATCTGCTGCGCCTGGCGCATCATTTCCTGCATACCCATTACAGTCACTCCTCGTGTTTGTTTGTTCTCATCGCTTAGCTCTTGGGCCTTCGGGCCGGTCCGGAGCCTGAAGAGCCGATAATTACCTTGTTTCGGTGTCTGATTTGGATCCCGGGCCCACTTCAATGACCCTGGCCTGGAACCGGGTCAGCATGTTTTTCACCTTCGGGTTTTCCATGATCTTTTTTTTTAGGTCGCCTGGGTCTGGTTTGGACTGTGTCTGATCGGAGTTCAGCCGAATGGTTATTTCCCTTTTGAAATATTCGTTGGCGATCCTGTTCAGAGTGGCCAGTTTGTCTTTCTCCTGCAGCCGTTCTCCCAGAAAGGAGGGGCAGGTCAGGGTCAGGGTGTCCCCTTTGAGTTCGCCTTTGACCCGGGTCAGACTCGGCAGGAAAGTGCCGTTCTGCCTGGATTTGAAATAGGTCAGAAAGCCCTGCCAGTCTCCGGGGGTGGTGCCTTCCCAGCCTGTCTGGGCCTCCTGGATCCGTGAAAAAGAGGACTCCTCGCCCCTGTTGTCCCCTGCCGGGGCGGGGCCTTGGCCGCCGGCATTGCCCCGGGGGGGCGGTTTTTGTTCGAAAGGGCCGCTTTCCGCCTTCAGCTCTTGCAGCGGCATGAGTTCGGGCAGGTAGGCCAGGTTCAAAAGGAGGAGCTCCAGGGCCAGCCCGGGGTCGGCACTGGTCAGGACCCTCCGCTGCCCCTCCAGGGTCAGCTGCCAGGAGGCGTGGATTCGGGTCAGGGTGATGCCTTCGGCCAGATTTTTGAGCTCGGCTGATTCTTCCGCGGGCATTTCCAGAAAGTCGGCCCCCTGCTCCCCGGTCTGCTTGAGGAGAAAGAGGTTGCGCCAGAGGGTGGTCAGGTCCTGGAGAAAAAAGCCCAGGTCCAATCCCGTGTCCAGAAGGTCTCCGGCAAGGCCCATGATCTTCAGACAATCCCGGGCAATCAAGGCCTGGACAAGAGTGAGCATCATCTCCTGGCCGGCAACTCCCAGGATGTCCCTGACTTCCTGAAGCTCGAGCCTGTCCCGGCCAAGGGCCAGGATCTGGGACAGGGCCGAGAGGCAGTCCCTGACGCTGCCGCCCCCTTTGCGGACGATGATCTTCAAGGCCTGTTCGTCATAGGCCACAGACTCCTGTTCGAGGATAAAGGCCAGGTACTGCTCCATGTCCTTTTGCCTGATCCTCTTGAAATTATAATGCTGGCAGCGGCTGATGATGGTCTGGGGGAACTTGTGCGGCTCTGTGGTGGCCAGGATAAATATCGCGTGCCTGGGCGGCTCTTCCAGGGTTTTCAGCAGGGCGTTGAAGGCACTCTTGGAAAGCATGTGGGCTTCATCGATGATGATCACCTTGTAGCGGCATTCCAGAGGCGAGTAGCCGATTTCTTCGTTGAGCTTGCGGATGTGATCCACGCCGGTGTGCGAGGCACCGTCGATTTCAGCCACGTCCATGGAGGATCCGTTGGTGATCTGGCTGCAGAATTCGCACTGGTTGCAGGGCTCGGGAGCGGGGTAGCGGCTGCAATTCAGGGCCTTGGCCAGGATTCTGGCCAGGGTGGTCTTGCCCACGCCCCGGGTGCCGCTGAACATGTAGGCCGGAGCGATTTTCTCCTCGGCGGCGCTCCGGGAGAGGATCTTCTTGAGCTGATCCTGTCCCACGACCCGGGCAAAGGTCTGGGGACGATAGGTTGCCGTCAGGTGTCGTTCAGCCATGGATTCTCATGTTTTCGATCGTCATAGAGTAAGGTCATGCCCGCCCGAACCGGGATTCTTGACTGGTCCCGGTTCAATGTGCTTGGCCTAAAGCGGGCAGCGAAGCGCCCCTTCAGAATGACAGACAATGACAAGCAAAGTCAAACGCGGGAAAAGGGATCGATTCTTCCGACCGCAGTCTTTAGCTCACGGATCCCGGCCGGGAGGCTCAGGATAAAGGCTAGACCTGGGTCAGCCAGCCGGCGTACTTCAGATTGTCGCCGCAAACAACACTGAAAAATTCCTGCTGCAGAAGCTTGGTCACCGGACCGGCTTCTCCGGCCCCGATGGTTCTCCTGTCCACTTCCCGGACAGGGGTCAGCTCCGCGGCTGTCCCGCAGAAGAAGGCCTCGTCGGCGACGTAGAGTTCATCCCTGGTGAAGCGCTGCTCAAGGACCTGGTAATCCATGTCCCGGGCCATGGTCATGAGACAGTCCCGGGTGATGCCGGGCAGGACCGAGTCCAGGGGGGGCGTCTTGAGTACGCTGTTCTTGATGCAGAAGATGTTCTCTCCGGTGGCTTCGGCGCAATAGCCCTCGTTGTCCAGCATCAGGGCCTCGTCATAGCCGTCGTTTAGGGCCTCTCGCTTGGCCAGGATGGAGTTGACGTAATTGCCGTTGATTTTGGCCTTGGTCATCATGCAGTTCACATGATGCCTGGTGAAGCTGGAGGTCTTTACGGCAACGCCCTTGTCCAGGGCCTCGTCTCCGAGGTAAGCCCCCCAGGGCCAGACCGCGATGATCAGGTTGACCGGGTTGTCCCCGGGGAAGAGACCCATGGCCCCGGTCCCGAGAAAGGCCATGGGACGGATGTAGCCCTTTTCGAGGTTGTTGACCCGGATGGTGTTCAAGATGGCTTCAAAAATTTCCTGACGGGTAAAGGGGATATCCAGGCAGGCTATCTGAGCGGAATCAAAGAGCCTGGCCACATGTTCCTCCAGGCGGAAGACGGCCGATGCACCGTCGCTGCACTTGTAACAGCGGATCCCTTCGAAGACGCCCAGGCCGTAGTGGAGAGTGTGGGTCAGGACATGGACATTGGCCTCCTCCCAGGGGACGAATTGTCCGTTGAACCAGATCTTTTCAGTCTTTTGCATCATGGGACACGCTCCTGTTGTTGGAATCTTGAATCAGCAATCTTCTATCTTAAAGCTTAACACTTAAACGCCATCATCCCTGACTGGTGCGAAGGACCAGCTGAATAGGGGCCATGCTGAAGCCGAAGTTTTTTCTTATTTGTTTTTCCAGGTATTTCAAATAATTGTCTTGTACCAGGCGGCGGTCGTTCAGGAAAAAGACAAAGGTCGGGGGCGTGGTCTTGGCCTGGGTCAAATAGTAGAACTTGGCCCGCCGTCCTTTGATCACGGCCGGCTGGTGCTTTGCGGTCACGGCTTTCAGGATCCGGTTCAGTTCTCCGGTACCCACCCGCTGGTTGCATTCGGCCCAGATTTTTTCAGCAAGGGGGAGCAGGCCGCCGAGGCCGGCCCTGGTCACGCTGGAGGTGTATATCCTGGGAACATGGGAGCAGAACCGGAGCTCATGTTCGAAGTAGTTCTTGAGCTTGGGGAGGTCGGCTCGGCTGATGAGGTCGATCTTGTTCACCGCGATGATCATCGGGGTTTTTTCCCGATCCAGATGGGTCAAAAGCTTTTTGTCCTGAAAGGAGAGGGGCTGCAGGGCGTCCAGAACAAGGACGCTGACCTGGGCCCGCTTGCTGGTCCTCAAGGCCCGGAGGATGCTGAAGTGCTCCAGAGAGTCGCTGATTTTGGTTTTTCTCCGGATTCCGGCCGTATCCAGGAACCTGTACCTGCGGCCGTCTTTGTACAGGTCCACATCGACACTGTCTCTGGTGGTTCCTGCTTCAGGGCTGACGATCAAGCGCTTTTCTCCGAGCAGGGTGTTGATCAGCGAAGACTTGCCCACATTGGGGCGGCCGAGCAGGGCCAGTTCAAGCCCGATCCGCTTTGGCCGGGTTTCTGCGGATTCAGCGGCCGGGGGCGGCAGGAGCGCTGCGATTTTTTCAAGCAGGGAAAAATACCCGTAGCCATGGGCCGCGGAAATCGGGCTCATCTCCAGGCCTAGGGAAAGAAACTCGAACCGGCACTGTTCCTCCTGTTCAGGCCCGTCCACTTTGTTGACCACCAGGTGGACCGGTTTCTGCGAACGTCTGATAAAGGCCAGAAGCTGTTCGTCAACAGGGTTCAGACCGGTCTTTCCGTCGACCACCAGCAGGATCAGGTCGGCCTCTTGCATGGCCTCCCTGCCCTGGGCAAAGACATCCTGTTCAGGATAGCCCTTACCTGCCGGGTCTATCCCTCCGGTGTCCACCACGGCAAAGGGCCTGCCTTCGATTTTGAATTCCCCGTAGATACGATCTCTGGTCACTCCCGGGCGGTCATGGGTCAGGGCCTTGTTTTGGCGGATCATCCTGTTGAACAGTGTGGATTTGCCCACATTGGTTCGACCGAGTAAGGCAAGTAAAGGGGGCATGTTTGTTATGTTGCAAAATATTAAAAAGGAAAGCCCTTGGCTCTCCGGTTTGAGCCCCGGACCAAAGGTCTAAGGGCCGGATGTCAGTTGTAGCGTTTGGCCGTTATTTCGGCAATGCTTTGTTTGTAAGGTGGCTTGAGCAGTCCTTTTTCCGTGATGATGCGGCTGATCAGACGGTGCGGGGTAACGTCGAAGGCGAAATTGTAGACAGGGACTCCGGCCGGGGTGATCCGCTGCCCGGCAAAACAGGTGACTTCCGAGTCCGGCCGGGCTTCGATGGGGATGTCTTCTCCGGTTCTGGTTTCCGGGTCAAAGGTGGAGCTGGGTGCGGCCACGTAAAAAGGAATGGAATGCTCCCGGGCCAGCAGAGCCAGGGAATAGGTGCCGATCTTGTTGGCGGTGTCTCCATTGGCCGCAATGCGGTCGGCCCCCACGAGGACCGAATCCACCAGCCCTTTGGCCATGAGCAGTCCGGCCGCGTTGTCGCAGGCTATCTTGACCGGAATCTCGTCTTTGTGCAGTTCGTAGGCAGTCAAGCGCGATCCCTGCAAAAAAGGCCTGGTTTCATTGGCGATCACGGTGATTTTTTTCCCGCTGGATTTGGCGGCCCGAATCACTCCCAGGGCGGTGCCGTATCCGCCGGTGGCCAGGGCCCCGGCATTGCAGTGGGTCATGACCGTCTGCCCGTTTGCCAGGAGTTTTTCCCCGATTCGTCCCATGGCCTTATTTGCTGAAATGTCTTCGAGATGGATATCCTTGGCCAGCTGGAGCCACATCCAGTACAGGTCCTTGAGTCCGATATCGGCGTCGGCCTTCCAGTAGCCACGCATGCGGGCCACGATATAGCTCAGGTTCACAGCTGTGGGCCTGGCCTTTGCCAGTTGATTCAGCTTGTCGTTCATGATTTTCTGCCATTCCGGATCCTGATGGTCCTGAGAGGCCGCGGCCAGACAGCAGCCATAGGCGGCGACAACCCCCAGGGCCGGAGCGCCCCTGATGACCAGGGTCTGAATGGCCTCGACCACGTCTCTGACCCGGCGGCAGACGAACCATTTCTCCTTATCAGGCAGCAGTCTCTGATCCAGAAGGAAGAGGGCCTGTTCGCTTTCTGAAAACCGGATATGATTTTTCATTTCAAGACTTCTTTGAGTTTTTCGGTGACCAGCTTGGGATTGGCCTGGCCTTTGGTTTTCTTCATGACCTGCCCCATGAAAAAGCTCATCAGTTTGGTTTTGCCCTCTTTGTAGGCTTTCAGTTCATTGGGATTTTCGGTAAGGACTTCTTCCACGATCCGGTTCAGTTCCCTGTCGTCCGAAATCTGGACAAAGCCCTTTTCCTCAACATATTCTTCAGGATCCAGGCCCTTGGCAAAGAGTTCGGGGAAGATCTGTTTGCCCGTCTTGGGGCTGATTTTACCCGAGTCGATGAGTTTAAGCAAGGAAGCAAACCGGGAAGGACCGAAGCCAGACCCGGAAAGGGATATGTTCTTATCCCGCAATTCGCGCAGGACATCGGTCATGATCCAGTTGCTGACCGTCTTGGGGGATGAGGGGCCAAGCTTGATGGTTTCCTCAAAATAATCGGCCAGATCCCTTTCCGCGGTCAGGATGGCCGCGTCGTATTCCGGCAGTGAGTACTGGCGCTGAAAGCGCTCCATTTTGGTTCGGGGCAGCTCGGGCAGGTCCGCCTCCCATTGCCTGATATCGTCTTCCGCCAGTTTGATGGAAACCAGGTCGGGATCCGGGAAGTATCTGTAGTCGTGGGCCTCCTCTTTGCCCCGCATCGATTTGGTCAGCCCCCTGGTCTCGTCAAAGAGGCGGGTCTCCTGAACGACGGCCTGGCCGTCAAGAAGAAGATCCTCCTGCCTCCTGATCTCGAACTCCAAGGCCTTCTGCACGTGCCTGAAGGAATTCATGTTCTTTAGTTCTGTTCTGGTGCCGAAGGGGTCCTGCCCCACCGGGCGCAGAGAGACATTGGCGTCGCAGCGGAAGTTGCCCTCTTCCATGTTGGCCTCGCAGATTCCGAGATAGATCAGGATGGAGCGCAGGCCCCTCAGATAGGCAACCGCCTCTTCAGGGGACCGGATGTCCGGTTCGCTGACGATTTCTATCAGAGGTACGCCGGTTCGGTTCAGATCGACATAGCTCTGGTTCTCGAGCGAGGAATGCATCGATTTTCCGGCGTCGTCCTCCATGTGGATCCGGGTGATGCCGATGCTATTGTCCGACTCCCCGCTTATGATGTTCAAGCGGCCGTTTTCAGCCAGGGGCTCCTCGTACTGGGAGATCTGATAGCCCTTGGGCAGGTCCGGATAGAAGTAGTTCTTTCGGGCGAAAACAGACTGCCGGTTGATGCTGCACTGAACAGCCAGGGCCAGCTTGACCGCGTATTCCACCGCTTTTCTGTTGACCACCGGGAGGGCGCCGGGCATGCCCGCGCAAACCGGGCAGGTGTTGGCGTTGGGCCTTTTCCCGAAGTCCGTGGGGCAGGAGCAGAAGAGTTTGGACCGGGTCTTTAGCTGGGCATGGACCTCCAGTCCGATGACCGGTTCGAATCTGGACATGGGCTACCTTTGAGGATTGAAGATTTATACTTACGCTCGTCATAAATTGAGGTTCTTAATTTTCGGAAATCCTGGTAGTCGATGCTCTGATTTTCAGCAACCTTGCAATTTATTCTTCTCGTAATTATCTATATTTTTGAATAAATATCGTTGTAGGGTTAATCCTTGGCCAGAAGCAGCCAGACCCTGGCCTTTTCTTTCAGCCCTCCGGCCAGGGCTCCCCCCTTTTGCCCGAATCCGCAGAAGAGGTCCAGGTGGTGGTTCTGGATGGCCCCGCCGATATCCTGGGCCAGACCCGGGCCGCACAGGGGGATCTTACCTTCCCCCCCGGGATCCGGCAAGTCGGCCTGGAACATGAGCACGGAGCCGAGGGCCAGGATATCAGTATCCACGGCCAGGCTGACCAGGGAGGTCAGTTCCTGGTTCATGGCCCCGTAGGGGCCGGACCCTCTGAGCCGGAAAAAGACATAGCTGGGATTCGAGTACAGGATCTCCGGCACCAGTTCCGGGTTTTGCTGCAGGTGGTCCCGGATGGAGCGCATGCTGACCCCGTGCGGCGCGAGCAGCCCCTTCTCGGCCATATGCCGGCCGAGAGAGCGGTAAGGCCTGCCGTTCTTCCCGGCATAGCCGATTGGCTGCACTGAACCGTCCGGGAGCAGGAGCCGGCCCGAACCTTGAATCTGCAGGAAGAAGACATCCACCAGGTCCTTGGCCCAGGCGATGATCTCCGCTTTTTCCTGCAGGGACCCATCCTCTTCAATGGCCCGCCGGTCCGGGTAGGGTTCTATGCTGTTTTCGTTTATCCGGTAAACCAGCCTCTGGCCCTGCCACCGCGGATGGAAGCGGCCCAGGTCCGCGATCTTCAAGTCCCGGGGCAGGCCGTAGACCGGATAGGGGTAGTCCGGTTCCGGGGTGAGCGAGGCCTCGATCAGGGGTTCGTAGTATCCGGTCAGCAGTGATCGGGGCTTAAGTTCAAGCCAGTGGAACTCTTCACGGAGAAGTTTTGGATTCCGGTCCAGTTCCGGCAAGAGGGCCAGCAGGCGCTCCAGGCTGGTGCGAAGATCGAGCCAGGTCGCAACCAGGCCGTAAGCCGTGGTCGCAGGTCGGTTTTGGGGTCTCGTCTTTACATACTCCAGGCTCCGCTTGAGAGGAACCCGGAGTTCCAGCCAGGAGTCAAGGCCCTGGGCTGCCGGATCAAGCCTCTGCAGGATGGAGTCGACCTCTTCTGCAGTGAGGGCTGAAAAGCCCGGACCAGGTTTGACCTCGGGCCTGCAGGACCAGACAAAGAGCAGGCCGAACAGAAGCAGAATGATCTTCCAGTTGAAACCTCGGGGGACCGCCTTTGGATTCGGCCCAAAGAAGCCGGTCAGGTCTAGATTCGAATTCAATGAGTTCTTACCTCAAGAAGGTTGGTGGCTTTTTCCGATTTTTCCCATGCCGGCCTGTATTTGTCAATTGTCGGATCTAGTCCAAAAGGGAGTTGTAGAGGAAGTAGTACTTGTTGATGTTGTTCACATAGCGGACCGTCTCTTGACCGGTCAATCTAAGGACCGCGAGCTCGACATTGCGGAACCAGCAGTTGGGGTTCAGGCCCATTTCTTCAGCCAGTTTCCGGGCCCGCTCTATCTTGGAGGGACCCGCGTTGTAAGCGGCCAGGGCCAGCCGGACCCGATCCGGCGGCAGTATGTCCGGTTCACTGAAGTATTCATCCCTAAGCAGGGCCAGATACTTGACCCCGGCCTGGACGTTGTTTTTCAGCTTGTCGATGCGGTCGATGTTGATTCGCTTGTCAGTGGCCGTGGAGGGCAGGACCTGCAGCAGGCCGACCGCCCCGGCCGGGCTCTTTGTGTCGTGATCAAGCCCGGATTCCTGAAAAGCCAGGGCCAGGATGAGCAACCAGCTGAAATCGTACTGTTCTGCATATTTTTTTATGACGTCCCGGCATTGTTTCAGTTTGGGCCAGTTTTCCAGGTCATCCGCGTTCTCCAGTTTGCGGTGATTATTGTAGTAGCGCTCGAAATAGATATTGCCGAGCAGGGTCCCCTTTTTATGAGTCTTTAAGAATTCATTGAGACTCGAGAGGAGCTTGGGATTGCCCTTGCGGACCATCCAGGCGATCTCGGATCCTCTGCGCAGGACGATTTCCTCATGGAGTTCAATGTCTTCAAGAACCTTGGCCCAGACTTCGGCAATGTGGCTGTCGGCCACGGTGATGTCCACCCCCCCGATATCCACGAGTTCCAGAATGGTTTCAGTCTCAAAGGTTTCCGGGGCCAGCAGGATGCTAACCGGTTTCCTTCCCTGGTTTTGGAGCTTTGAATTCAGGGCGACAAGGCTTTGGTAGTAGCTGCTGCTTTTCCGGACAAAGACCGTTTCCCCGGATAGATCAAAAACATCCTGGAATCCATATTTTCCCTTTTTACTGACAATTATTTCATTTATTCCGGTAAGATAAGGCATGGTAAAGGCCACCTTTTCCTTACGCTCCGGGGTGATGGTCAGTCCGGCTGCCGCGATGTCGCCGTACCCCTGCACCAGCTTGGGGAGCAATTCTTCCCTGGAGACGGGAATGAATTCCAGAACGACGTTCAGGTGATTGTCGTTGATCTGTTTGTTCAGGAAATTTTCATATCCCTTGAGCAATTCGTATTCGTAGCCGGCCAGCCGTCCCTGGGAGATGAAGAAATTGGTTCGGTTCACGGTAACCAAGACGCGAATGTAGCGTTTTTCCAAGAGTCCGGGTAGGTCGTCGCTGTATCTGGTGCTCATATGGGCGTCAAGGTGAAGCGGGGCCAGGGATGCGCCAAAGGCCGGCTGCAGCAAAAAGATTGTCCAAAAAAAGAAAAACAGGGTGGATAAGAAAGTAATTTTCATAGACTAAATGCTCCTGGGCTTGAAGATGCCCTGCCGGGCCGATCCAGCCCGACTCTTAGAAAAAAGCAGCTGGAGGCAGAAGACAGGGATTCCCTGGCGAGTAAAAACCAAAACCGAATCAGTATATATCGTTAAAACAGATCATTATACACATGTTTGGAAAAACGGCAAGTGCGGACCTTGCCCTCGCCCCGGCCGTTTGCGGTTTTCAGGAAAGCGCTTTCAAGACGAAAGGAAAAAGGGCGGCTAGGCGATGTCTTTTGCTTTGCCAATCGCCTGAAATCCGGGCATCATCTCCTTCCGTGCGCAGAGGCGGCTTTGCGGGGCGCCTGGACACACGGCGCCTGGTCGGGGTTAGAGGTGGACAATGAGCCGCGGTTGAAGTATTCAGAGGCCGCGCACCTTGTAGTCCTCTGTTTTATTATTTGAAACAACCCCTGCCAGGATGGCTTGGTTATCAGGAAGAACTATGGAAGACTGGACGACACGATACGCCGCCAACATGCGAAACTTCGCCGGGTATTCCATCGGCAAACAGCTGGCCATGATCAATGATCCGGACATCATCTCCCTGGCCGGAGGGCTGCCTTCCCCGGACACCTTTCCCCGGACGGAGTTCCTTCGCTTCAGCCGGGAACGACTGCCCCGGGACTGCGAGAAGATCATGCAGTACTCGGCCATACCTGGGGAGCCGGACCTCATCGCGGCCGTGATCGCCTATCTGCGGCGGGAGGAGGTCAGGGTCGGTCCGGAAAACGTGCTCATCACCTCCTCGGGACAGCAAGGTCTGGATCTGGTCGGCCGGCTGTTTCTCGACCCCGGGGACCGGGTTGTCGTGGAGCGCCCGACTTTTGCCGGAGCACTGTCCGCCTTCAGAATGCAGCGACCGGTCTTTCTGGGCATCGATCTCGAGGCCGACGGCCTGGATATGGACAGTCTGGAGGAAGTCCTCGTCCGCTGCCGGGCCGAAGGAAGCTCCCCAAAATTCGTCTATGTGGTGCCGGATTTCCAGAACCCTTCCGGGATCACCCTGGGAATGGAGAAGCGTCAGGCCCTTCTTGATCTCTGCAGCCGCTTTGATCTGCCGATTGTTGAAGACAGTCCCTATCGCACCCTGCGCTACCGTGGCTCTGATCTGCCCTCCCTCTTCCGGCTCGACCAGGAAAAAGGCGGCCAGAGGGTCATAGGCGTGCACACTTTTTCCAAGATTTTCTGCCCGGGGATGCGGGTCGGCTTCCTGGCGGGTCCGGCGGAGGTAATCGGGAGGCTGACCAATATCAAGGAGGGCAATACCCTGAATACGCCCAAGTATAATCAGGACATGTGCAGCTCCTTTTTGACCGAAATGGACCTGGATACCTATTTTAAGGGCTGCAGCCTCTATTACAAACAAAAACTCGATCTCTTCCTGGAGGCCATGGAGAAGTATTTCCCGAAGGGAAGCGGGGTGACCTGGACCAGGCCGGACGGCGGGCTGTTCGTCTGGGTGACCTGCCCGGCCGAAGTGAACACCGGCAAGCTGTTTCAGAAAGCCCTTGATTTCAAGGTGGCTTTTGTTCCAGGTGAGGCCTGCTATGGACAGAGCCCGGAATACAACCACATGCGGCTTAATTTTTCCTATCCAGACGGGGACAGGCTCCTGGAGGCGGTCAAGAGGCTGTCAAGCTGTCTTTTTTGAAGAGATCGGCCAAGGAACTGAGCGGTCGGCAAACCCGCAGCCAAAGCCTGGCGCCAAAGGGGGCGATTCATGAACAGAGCCGAAGTCTTTCGGAAAGGTCTCCATCTCCTTGCGCTTTGCATCCCTTTTGGCATAGCCTATCTCCCCTGGCATGTGGCTGTGTCCGTTTTGGTCCCGGCGACCGTTCTCCTGGTCGCCTCAGAAATTCTCCGGAAAAAATGGACTTTTCTTCAGAAGTACTTTCTTAAAATATTCAAGGCATTCCTGCGTCCGGAGGAGAAAACTCAGCTCACCGGGGCGACCTATTTTTTGATTGCCGGTCTGCTCTGTATTCTGCTCTTCGACAGGCCCATCGCCTATACCGTGACCGCCTTCATGATCGTCGGCGATGCGGCCGCGGCTCTTGTCGGCATGCACTTCGGGAAGATCCGCCTATCTTCAGGGAAATCCCTGGAAGGCACGGCGGCCTGTGTAGCGGCCTGCCTGCTGTTCTGGACCCTGTTCCCAAAGACCGGGTTCGCCATGGCCCTGACCGCCGCCTTCCTGACCGGGGCCCTGGAACTTTTTTTGACAGGAATCAACGACAATTTGGCCGTTCCCGTGATCTGCGGTCTTATCCTGCAGACAGGGACAGGCTGGTAGGCTCTGGCCCGGATCGTCAACTACTTGACTAACCAGACTTTTCTCAGTCCTTTAGTTCAACCTGGTAGAGGGTGTGGCGGCCTGATTTTCCCTTGAGTTCCGCCTGGTAGGCTCTGGAAGACGCGACCCGTTCTTTGATGCGCTTGAAGGCGGATTCGGAGAGAAGCAGTCTGGTTCCCAGATCCTTGTTGGCTTCTTCTATCCGGCCGGCCAGGTTGACCGCATCCCCGATGGCGGAAATTTTACTCATCAGGCCGGTATCGAAGCTGCCGATGACGGCCCGGCCGTAGTTGATTCCGGCCCTTATTCCGAAAGAACGGTCGAACATCTGTTCGAGATATCGATTAAAGCCAATCAAGGCCTGGTTCATTGCCTTAACAGCCAGGACAGCATCCAGTACCGGGTTGGGAGTTTCCCGGAGAACACCGAACAGGGCCAGGATCCCGTCTCCGGCCACATCGCTGATGACCCCCTGATGCTGCTCTATGATACGGTTCATGGTCTGATAGTAGCGATTGAGGACGTGGACGACATCATAGGCCGGATAGGCTTCGGCAAACCGGGTGTAGTTTTCGATATCCAGGAAAAGGACCGCGAGTTCGACCTCTTTCCCCAGTCTGGTCCCGGATTCGTCTCCTATCTGTTTCATGATGATGTTGATGTCCAGCTCATCGACCACGCTGCGTTTGAAGGTGACCGGCCCGGTGATTTTTGTCTGACAGGCCAGGCGGATATGATCTGGGAAGCCCAGTTGCCGGGCTAAGCGAAGCTCTTTTTCGTTTCTGGGCAGGCAATTTTCCAGGCCCTCCAGGATTAAGACCCTGCAGGTCGTGCATCTGGCATTGCCCCCGCAGACATGGGTGTGGTTGATGCCCGCTTCGAGAGTGGCCCGGAGGATGGTGGTTCCTGTAGCGGCAGGAATGGTCAGCTTGTCTGTTTGCGAATAGAGCTCAATTCCTGAGTCTTTTTGTTCATACATTTCATCATCTCAATGTGAGAATCCTCAGACTCCCGATATTTTCAGAGCTCTTTCCAGTGAGCTGAAATTTGTATGAATTTTTGGACATTTTATTGTTCAAAAAAAACAGACAAGCCTGCTGAAGAAAAGGGATTCTTCGCTCGCGGACTCGCTCAGAATGACAAGAAAAGGCAAACGCTCAATTGTGTTGTTCCTTATGCATGTCCAATTAGCTTACACAGAAATGGAAAAGGCCACAAGGACCAGGATGCAAAAGCCTTGGTCCCTGTTCCCGGCTTTGCTGCAAAGATGCCTTGTGACGGGGTCATTGCGTGTTTTCAGGGAATATGGTTCAATCGGCCCGAAAGGAGGTTTCGTATGCAGCAGTATATCAAAAAAGGGATGGAGCGCAGCGCCGTCAGGCAGGCCGAAGAGTCGGTCCGCAACACGGTCCGCGAGATGATTGCAGACATCGAAGAACGGGGCGATCAGGCCGTACGGGAGTATTCCCGGAAGCTGGACAGCTGGGACCCGGAGGCCTTCCGCCTTTCCGAGTCGGAGATCGAAGCCTGCGTGCAGTCCCTGGACGAGCGGACCAGGCAGGACATCCTCTTTGCCCAGGAGCAGGTCCGCCGCTTTGCCCGGGCTCAGAAAGACTGCCTCAAAGATTTGGAGATCGAGACCCTGCCCGGCGTGACCCTGGGACACAAAAACATCCCTGTCAACAGCGTCGGCTGCTATGTGCCGGCCGGCAGGTATCCGATGGTGGCCTCGGCCCACATGAGCGTGGTCACGGCCAGGGTCGCGGGCGTCAAACGGATCGTGGCCTGCACCCCGCCGACACAGGGCAGGGTGCACCCGGCCACGATAGCGGCCATGTCCCTGGGCGGAGCGGATGAGATTTACGCCCTGGGCGGGGTCCAGGCCCTGGCGGCCATGGCCGTTGGCACCCGGGAGATCGCTGCGGTGGACATGATCGTCGGACCGGGCAACGCCTACGTGGCCGAAGCCAAACGCCAGCTCTTCGGGCGGGTCGGCATCGATCTTCTGGCCGGGCCGACCGAGATCCTGGTCCTGGCTGACCATTCGGCGGATGCCGAAATGGTGGCCACCGACCTGCTGGGTCAGGCCGAACACGGTCCGACCTCGCCGGCGATCCTGGTGACCACTTCCGAACCCCTGGCCAGGGCCGCCCTGGAGGAGGTGGACAGGCAGCTCAAGACCCTGCCCACCGCAGATGTGGCCGGACAGTCCTGGGCTGATTACGGGGAGATCATCCTGGTGGCAGATGAAGAGGAGATGCTGGCCCTGGCCGACGAGATCGCAGCGGAGCACGTGGAGGTCTTGACTGAAAGACCCCGCCGGTTCCTGGATGATTTGACGAACTACGGCTCCCTGTTCCTGGGACCGACCACCAACGTGGCTTACGGCGACAAGGTCATCGGCACGAACCATACCCTGCCCACGAAGAAGGGAGCCAGGTACACCGGCGGGCTCTGGGTGGGGAAATTCATCAAGACGGTCACCTATCAGGAGTGCACCCCGGAAGCCAGCCTGATCATCGGGGAGTACTGCTCCCGCCTCTGCGAGGTGGAGCGTTTTTCAGGGCATAAAGCCCAGGCCGACCTCAGGGTACGCCGCTACAAATCCTGAATCCAGCCGGACTGCGGACAATACGGCTGGATTCAGGATATAAACTTAGTATTTTTATGAATAATGAGATGCTGGAGTTGTTTGGCTTGCCGGGGTTTGTCCCCTTCGTATTCAAAATACAATTTCAGTTATCCGGTTTTCTCTCCGGACTGGAAGTCCGGAAAGAAAACCGGATAAGGAGTCACCATGCACAAGACAGGAATTATCGGATCGGGTCTTATCGGTTCGTCCTGGGCCATCGTCTTTGCCCGGGCCGGCTGCGAGGTGGCGGTCTTCGACCAGGACCCGGAGAAATTCGAGGCCTCACGCGCATACATCAGGGAGAACCTCGACAGCCTGGCCGGACTGGGCATGATCGTCGATGCGGAGAAGGTCGGGCAGCGGATCACCTTCACCGCCGACCTGCAGGAAGCGGTTCGGGACAAGGCCTACATCCAGGAAGCCGTGTTCGAACAGCTGGAGGTAAAACGCGAGGTCTTTGCCCGGATGGACCAGCTGCTGCGGCCGGGAAGCGTGGTCGGGAGTTCGTCCTCAGGGATACCGGCCTCCTGTTTCACGGAATCCCTGACCAACCGCCAGGGCTGTCTGGTCGCCCACCCGGTCAACCCTCCCCACCTCATACCCCTGGTGGAAATCGTTCCCGCGCCCTGGACGGACCAGTCCGCCGTGGATTTCACCTTCGGGCTGATGAAGGACTGCGGCCAAGCCCCGATCCTGGTCAGAGCGGAGGTGGAAGGCTTCATCCTGAACCGCCTCCAGGGGGCCCTCTTGAACGAGGCCTGGTGGCTCTACCAGGAAGGGTATGCCAGTGCGGCGGATATCGACAAGACGGTCAGGGACGGACTGGGTATGCGCTGGTCCTTCATGGGCCCCTTTCAGACCATTGACCTCAATTCCCCGAAGGGCATCAGGGAATACGCCGAGCGGCTCTCCCCGCTCTATCTCTCGGTGGCCCGCAGCCGGAGCGACCCCCAGCCCTGGAGCCGGGAGGCGATCCAAAACGCCGAAGAAGAGGTCCGGGACAAGCGGATAGAGGGAAATATTCCCAGGAGCCGGCTGTGGCGGGACAAGCTGCTGCTGGCTTTCAAGAAATGGCGGATCGATTCCGGGGTGGAGTGAGACAGGTGTCGGGTGTCGGGTTTCATATGAGCCCTGCCTCTGGCAGGCCTGACATGTAACTATTGAATATTTATGAAAATAACTGCTAGACTTTTAACTTATGTTGTTGATTTCGATTGCTGCCGGTTTGATCAATGATAAGAAACTCCAGTTTTGAGCATTGGCACCTCGTTGCGAATCAGGCAACAGGGTTTTCTTGCGCTACCTCGCTTAGAGGTTCTCAGGTTTTCTTAGGCTCGCGAAATGGGGGAAACCGGACCGCGCCTACGGCTTTAAACCATAAGACTGCTGAAGATTCTCGTTCAGGCAGCATCAAAGTTTATAGCAGAGTCTAAGAGTCCG